>NZ_CP048272.1:1914605-2233706 GCF_019469425.1 Bifidobacterium asteroides
CGCTTGGCCGGATCCATGGCGAAGACCGTAGCCGAAAGAACAGCCAGCAGGGCCAGAAGCCCGCCGGCAAAGTAGAAGGGCATGGCGAAGTCGGGCAACTTGTCACGTTGCCAGAGCATCTCCAACCCCAGGGAATGGGCGCCCTGGGGAACCGCCACCAGTAGGACGGCCTGCGGATCTTCGGTCTTCAGGGACATGGAGACGCTGCTGTCGGAGCAGGTGACCTGTTGCCACATATCCGAATCCTGAAAGGCCACGCCCTGATCACCTTTGACAGCCTTGCCTGGACTGGTGTCCCTGCCGACGGACAGGGTCTGCCAATCGTCCAAGCCGCGCACCCGGGCCACATCATGCCCGGCCGTCCAACCAGCTGCATCCTTGGCCGTGGTCAGGGCCATACAGACAGTAGGCTTCTGTGAACTCTGATCTGCTGACACGGAAGTCCCAGTCGATGCCGCATCCACTCGCATGGTCACTTTGCTGTCCACCAGGGGAAGCACACCTGGATCGGTCACCACATAAGCTGCCTTGGTGCGCGCATGCGCATCCACATGAGCCGAAGGCTTCCAGACCGTGGCGTTGAGAATACCCAGCACAATGGCCGTTACAGCCAGCAGTCCGAAGATGGGGGTGACGATGCCGCGCATGATCATGCTGTGACGCGAGGGCTTGCCAGGCCGCGTCATCTCATCTTTTTCCTCGGGTACTTGCTCCATATTATCGACATTCTACCGTCGGCCCCCTATGAGATGGTTTCCAGCACCGGGAAATCATCCATAAGCCCTAAACTAGTTTTCTATGACCATCATTGCAAGAAAATCAGGCAGCAAGCGTCTGCTGGGCGCCATGACCGCTCTTGTCCTATGTCTTGGACTGTCAGCCTGCAGGGGGAAATCCGACGGGGGCGGGCACCCGGGCGACACCATGCAAGGCGTATCAGCCAGCGGCAAACTTGGCAGCAAGCCCGACATCAGCTTCAAGACCCCTTTCAAGGTCGAGAACCAGACCCATCAGGTCATCCAGGAGGGCAACGGCGAGGTCATCCGCGACGGGGACCGCGTATGCACAAGGAGCCTGGCCCTGGATGCCAAGACCGGCAAGGTGATCAACTCCACCTGGGACAAGAGCAGTCCGGAGTGCTCCATCGTCATCAGCAAGAAAGCCATTCCAGCCTACTATGACACCTTTAAAGGCCTTAAGGTCAACTCCACCGTGGCCGTAGGCATCGATGAGTCGGGCTCTGGCAGCAGCAAGACGACTGACTCCTATATCATGACCCTGACCTTCGTCTCCCGGTCCAAGAACCTGGCCCGCGCCCAGGGACAGAAGGTGACCAACCTGCCCAGCGACCTGCCCAAGATCAGTCTGGACGACAAGGGCAAGCCCACCTTGGATCTCAACGGCTATAAGCCCAAGGGAGGACTGGTCATCCAGCCCCTGATCAAGGGCGAGGGGGCCAAGGTCGGCGAGCATCAGAGCATCAGCGCCAACTACACCGGTTGGCTGGCCTCCGACGGCAAGCAGTTTGACTCCTCTTGGGACCGGGGTCAGGCCAGCGACTTCAGCCTGGACCAAGTGGTCAAGGGCTGGCAGCAGGGTCTGGCCGGCCAGACAGTGGGCTCTCAGGTTCTTCTGGTAGTTCCGCCTGACCTGGGCTATGGCAGCCAGAAGCAGCAAAGCATCCCAGCCAATTCGACCCTGATTTTTGTGGTCGACATCCTGGCCGCCTACTGATCCGGCAATCCTCCAACAGACAGGGGACCGTACCCATCCAGTCGCATTCGGAAGGGTACGGTCCCCTGTCGCAAGTCACGCTGCCAGCTCAGGCCTTGCCGCCCTCGACCACGATCTCGTCGGGGTTGGCCGCACTGCCGTAGACTGGCTCCAGGGTCTTGCGGTAGTCCTCATGGAAGAACCGCTCCTGGCCCAGCTTGGCCAGCTCCTTATTGATGTAGTCCAGCAGGGGCTTGTTCCCCTTGCGAACGGCCGGGGCGATGACTGCCTCGTCCCCGAGCTTGGTGATGCCCACCGAGAAGCCCTTGTTGGCCTTGGCCCAGGCCAGCACCTCGGTGTTGTCGGTGCTCATGGCATCGCCGCGGTGGTCCAGCAGGGCGTTGTAGGCATCGGCGTACTGGTCGTACTTCTGCAGCTTGACCTCTGGGTGATGTTGCTCAAAGTATGGTTCAGCCGTGGTGCCTTTGGCTATGATCAGAGTCTTGCCATTCAGTTCCTTCACGTCTTTGATCGGTGCCGAATCCGGGGAGACCACACCCAGGAAAACCTTCATATAGGGCTTGGCGAAGTCCACCTTGCGAGCGCGCTCATCGGTGACAGTGAAGTTGGCCAAGGTCACGTCCACCTTGTTGCTGGACAGCACATCCACGCGGGCGGCCGGGTCCACCGAGGTGTATTCGGGCTTGACGCCCAAATCCTTGGCCAGGCGCTCGGCCAGGACCACGTCGTAGCCCCGGTTCTTGCCGTCCTTGTCCACGTAGCCGAAGGGGGCCTTGTCGGTGAAGACCGCCACCTTGAGCTTCCCGGACTTGGTGATCTGCTCCGGGGTGCGCGCAGACCCGGATGCCGCCGAGGAGCCGGAGCTGTCCCCCGAGCCGCTTCCAGCATCACTGGGGGTGGCCGCAGAAGGACCGCAGGCCGCCATGGAAGCCATCATCGCGATCGTCGCCCCCGTGGCCAGCGTCGCCCGTATCAATCGGTTCATTACCCTTGCGGTCATGATCCCTCTTTTCCTGCTCTCTTTCCTATGGCCGCCCCTGGGGACGGTTCCGGCGAAGGCCGCCGGACGAATATGCGGAGCCCTCATTGGGACTCCTGATCCTGGTCCTGATCCCGCCTTCGCTCATAAGTGAAAGTGGACAGGAAGCGCTGTGCCCGGTCAGTGGCCGGGTGGGTGAAGAAGGCCTCCGGGTCGTCGGACTGCTCGACCAGGGTGCCTCCATCCAAAAGGACGATGTGGTCGGCAATGCCCCTGGCGAAGGCCATCTCGTGGGTGACAATCATCATGGTCAGTCCCTGGTCGGCCAGCTCCAGAATGACCTGAAGGACCTCGCGGACCATCTCAGGATCCAGAGCTGCGGTCACCTCATCGAAGAGCATGATCTCGGGATGGAGGATGAGCGCCCGGCAGATGGCCACCCTTTGCCGCTGGCCGCCCGAGAGCTGGCTGGGCCAAGCATCCCGGCGGTCGGCCAGACCCACCCGGTCCAGCAGTTCCAGAGCCTCCTGACGTGCCTGGTCCCGCTTGCGCTTCTGTACCAGGATGGGCGCCAGGGTCACGTTATCCAGAACGGTCCTGTTGGGGAAGAGGTCGTAGCTCTGGAAGACCATGCCGATCCTGGTCCGCAGGTCGGAGCTGCGGCTGCCCGACATAAGGCCGCCAGGACCTCCGCTGTGCTTGCCCAGGGGATGGCCGGTCTCCACCACCTGACCATCCAGAAGGATGCGGCCGCCCTGTATGGGCTCCAGTCCGGCTATGGTCCGCAACAGGGTGGACTTGCCCGAGCCAGAGGGGCCCAGGACCACAAAGACCTTGCCCTTGGGCACCTGGAAGGAGATGTCGTTGAGCACAGGGCTCTGCGCATGCGGATACTGCTTGACCAGATGCTCGACAGTCAGTACCGCCCGATCCTCTTGTTCGTCCCGCGGCTGGTTCGCCATCGTTTGCCCCTCAGTCATGGGCCCACCTCTTTTCCAGATGCCGTGCCACCAGGGACAGGGGCCAGCAGATGAAGAAATACATGAAGAAGATCACCCCGTAGATCCACAGGGTCGCCTGCGGATAAGCGAATCGGTTGGCATCGATGATCTGCTGGCCGACCTTGATGACCTCGATGACGCCCAACAGGGCTGCCAGAGAGGTGGTCTTGACGATCCTGGTGGCCAAATTGACGCCCGCCGGCAGCAGTCGGCGCAGGGCCTGGGGAAGGATGATCCTGGAGAAGGTCTGCCAGGACCCCAGTCCCAGCACGTAGGCCGACTCCACCTGGGTGTGGGGTATGGATTCCAAGGCCCCGCGGACCAGATCGCCCAGCTCGGCCCCGCCCCAGAGCACGAAGACCAGCAGGCAGGCGCCGGTGGCGTCAAGATTCAGATTCCATGCCTTGGACAACCCATAGAAGGCGATAAAAAGCAGAGCCAGTTGGGGCATGATGCGGATGAAATCCAGGTAGACCCTCATCAGGAAGCGAATCGGACGGTTGCGCAGGGCCATCAGCCATCCGACCACCAACCCCAAGGGCAGGGAGAGCAGGACCGAGACGCCGGCTATCCAGACGGTCACCCAGAGCCCCTGGAAAAGCCTGGGCATGACCCCTGGTTGGAAAAGCACCTCAACGCCGTGCATAGTCGAACCTCCGCTCAAGAATGGTTCCGATGACGGAGATGGGCAGCAGAATGACCAGATAGGTGACGATAAGCAGGGTCAGGGACTCGTAGGTGTCGTAGGAGGTGCCCATCAGGTCCTTGGTGACATACATGACGTCCGCCAGAGCGATGGCCGAGACCACCGAGGACTCCTTGATCAGGAAGATGATGTTGGCCACCACGCCCGGTATGGCGCTGCTCAGAGCCTGGGGCAGCACGATTCTGGACAGGGTCTGGGCTCCTGTGAATCCCAGAACGCGGGCTGACTCGATCTGCACCCGAGGCACTGCTTCCAGTCCCCCACGCATGGCCTCGGCCATATAGGAGCCGCCCAGGAAGGCCAACCCAACGATGGCGCAGGTCTGGGCGCTCCAGTTGATCCCAAGCTTGGGCAACCCGAAATAAAGGAAATAGAGCTGAACCAGGAGCGGGGTGTTTCTTGACAGCTCGATGTACACTCTGGCCACCTGCGAGAACAGGGGAATTCTGAAGGCCTCCAGCCCGGCGCAGACCAGCCCGATCAGCATGGAAAACACCACGCCAAAGAAGGAGATGAAGACCGTCACATAGGCCGCATTGACGAAGAAATGCAGGTTCTGCGCCATGAAGGTCCAATTCACGCCCCCACCTCCTTACTTGCTCGCATCTTGTTCATCGTCTCCTCTTCACCGCTTCCCGCCCGCTTCCCGTCGACTGCGGCATATAGTCGACAATCCTAGAGAAGACGAACCGCTTCCTTTTGCTTTTCGATATACGAATACCGGATACCGCGTTATCATCCACGCTCACAGCAACCTGAACGGCGATTCGTATTCGCGCCGAGGCCATCCTGGCTGCCAGGCAATCCATACGGCCATTGGACAGTACGAATAAAATGACCCTAGCCAGCAAAAACTGACCGACATCTGCTGATCGTGCCTGCCGAAAACTGGCATGCAGACTCCACGTTTTTGATTAACCCTACTGCTCGCCAAGCTATGAAAAACCCGGTCCACATATTCGTGAACCGGGCTCCGAGTGCTTTGATCAGGCGAAGACTTTGGCGCTCTGTGCTACCTTCCTGATCAGATCGGGGCGATACCCGCTCCACGTCTCCTGGTCGGTGACTACAATGGGGGTCTGCTTGAATCCCCGGGCGATGAACTGGTCGATCAAGGTCTGGTCCTCGGTCAAATCCACCTGCTCGAACTCAAGCCCCTGCTTGGTCAACTGACGCTTGGTGGCATCACACTGGGGACAGTGCGCCTTGGTGTAGACCATGATGGACATAATCGCCTCTCCCTTAAATGTAGCCGTGACATTCCAAGCTTCATAGCTCTGCTTGAAGCCTGTTGATTGCACTCTACACACTCCCAGGCACAAGCACAATACCACCTGTAGTGGCGTGTCAAAACGTAAACCCCAATATCTAGTAGCTTTTCGAGTCTTATAGAACCAACTGAGAATCTATGTGAACTGCCTGACATATTGACCATGCAAGACCATACAGGACTGAAAACCGCCTCAGAAGAGGGTCAGTTCGTCGCTGTCAGCGCCCTTCATGGCCTCATAGTCCAGGATCAAGCATTCGAATCCCCTGTCCTCGGCAAGGACCCTGGCCTGAGGTGTGATGGTCTGGGCCGCAAAGATCCCGCGGACAGGTGCCAGCAAAGGGTCCCGGTTGAGCAGACGGCAGTAGCGTGTCAGCTGTTCAACCCCGTCAATGCCGCCATGCCGCTTGATCTCGATGGCCACATGCCGCCCCTGGCCGTCTACCGCCATGATATCCACAGGGCCGATGGGCGTGGGATACTCCCGGCGCACCAGGGTGGCCCCCGGGCCGATGCAGTCGATCTGTTGGGCCAGATAACGCTGCAGGTGCGCTTCCACGCCGTCCTTGACCAATCCCGGATCCGTCCCCAGGTCGTAGCTTTCGTCGGCATAGACCTGGTAGAGCCTGATGGTGAGCACATCACTGGATTTCACGGCCGAAACACGCAGAACCCTACGGACAGGCCGAGTCTGGTCCTGATCCTGCTCCTGGGCGATCAGCGCATCGGGCGCGGCAGCTTCGACTACCTCGTCCGGCCCGGTTCCAGCCACGGAATCAGCCTTGAAGCCCGCGCCGTCTTTGCTCGTCTCCTCGGGTTCGATCTCCCTGATGGTGCAGGGGGCGCACATCCAGTTCAGGGGCTTGTAGGAACCCAGCTCCGAAAAAATCAGACAGCTCATGTCGGCCTTGATCAGCAGAACGCGCCTGGCCGGCGGCAGGCTGGCATTGAGACGCCCGGAGTATTCGGCGGAGCAGTCGGCAACAATGATTCGCACAGGTGCCAATATATCAGTCGCTGTTCCGTGGCGGGAAAGAAAAACCCGGCCGGTGCAAGTGCACCGGCCGGGTGGAAAAGGAGAGGAAGTCAGGGCTGCTGTCCCTGATCGGCATCCTCCAGGTAGTGATCCACGGCCACAGTCAGCTTGTTGCTGTCGAAGGAGGCGAATCCGCTGTCCACATGGAAGGACTGACGACCGCCGTCGGTGGCCTGAACCCGGATGTTGCCCTCCTGTAGCAGGGCCAGCACCGGCTCGTGGTCGGGCATGATGCCCATGGAACCCTTGGTGCCGGGCACAGTGACCGACCGCGCCTGACCCGACCAGATGGGCCTGTCCGCCGAGACGATGTTGACCTGCATGGAGGCCTTGCCTGTGTCCGCCATGACTACCGGTATTCCTTCTGCATATCGTGCCACTTGTGCTCCAGGTCGTCGATGCCGCCGATGCCGGAGAATGCCTGCTCAGGCACGTCGTCGTAGGCGCCGTCGCAGATGCGGGTGAAGGCCTCAATGGTCTCGTCCGCAGGCACGTAGGAACCCTTGCGGCCTGTGAACTTCTCGGCCACATAGAAGTTCTGGCCCAGGAACTGCTCAATCTTGCGCGCGCGGTTGACGGTGGTCTTGTCTTCCTCGCCCAGCTCGTCGATGCCGATCAGAGCGATGATGTCCTGGAGCTCCTTGTTCCTCTGCAGGATTGCCTTGACCCGGTTGGCGCAGTCGTAGTGGGCCTGCCCCACATAGCGCGGGTCCAGAATCCTGGAGGTGGATGCCAGCGGATCCACAGCCGGATAGATGCCCTGGGAGGCGATGTCACGGCTGAGCTCGGTGGTGGCGTCCAGGTGGGCGAAGGTGGTGGCCGGGGCCGGGTCGGTGTAATCATCGGCCGGCACATAGATGGCCTGCAAGGAGGTGATCGAATGGCCACGAGTTGAGGTGATTCTCTCCTGCAAAGCACCCATCTCGTCGGCTAGGTTGGGCTGGTAGCCCACGGCCGAGGGCATGCGGCCCAGCAGGGTGGAGACCTCGGAGCCGGCCTGAGTGAATCGGAAGATGTTGTCGATGAAGAGCAACACATCCTGGTTCTCCACGTCGCGGAAGTACTCCGACATGGTCAGGGCGGTCAGTGGCACACGCAGACGGGTCCCCGGGGGCTCGTCCATCTGGCCGAAGACCAGCGCGGTCTTCTCCAGCACGCCGGCCTCTTCCATCTCGCCGATCAGGTCGTTGCCCTCACGGGTGCGTTCGCCCACGCCCGCAAAGACGGAGACGCCGCCGTGGTTCTGCGCCACGCGCTGGATCATCTCCTGGATGAGCACGGTCTTGCCCACACCTGCGCCGCCGAACAGGCCGATCTTGCCGCCCTCAACGTAGGGAGTCAGCAGATCGATGACCTTGATGCCGGTTTCGAACATCTGAGTCTTGGACTCCAGCTGATCGAAAGCAGGAGGGTTGCGATGGATGGGCCACCGTTCGGTGACCTTGATCTGCTCACCCTGCTTCTTGTTGAGGATGTTGCCGGCCACGTCGAAGACGTGCCCCTTGGTCACATCCCCTACGGGCACCTCGATGGGGCCTCCCGTATCGGTGACCGTGGCACCACGGACCAGACCATCCGTGGGCTTCAGGGCCACCGTACGCACGGTGGAATCACCCAGGTGCTGCTCCACCTCCAGCATGATGGTGGTCAGCGACTCGCCCTCGGTGTCCGAGGACTTGTTCAGATTCACAGTCAGGGCATTGTAGATGTCCGGCAGGTGACCTGCCGGGAACTCCACATCTATGACCGAACCCTGGACTCGGGTGACGCGCCCCTTGGAGGCCGAATCCGGCTTGTGGCTCGCTGTGGTCGGCTGTTCTTGCTGTGCAACCATTGGCGTTCCTACTCTTCCTCTTTGTTGAGCGCATCGGCGCTGCCGACGATCTCGGTAAGTTCCTGCGTGATGGCCGCCTGGCGGCTGGCATTGAGCCTGCGGGTCAGGTCGTCGATCAGCCCCTTGGCGTTATCAGTGGCGGTGTGCATGGCGTTCTGCCTGCTGGCGGTCTCCGAGGCGGCCGAGGTGAGCAGGCATTCATGGATACGCGACTGAATATACTTGGGCAGAACGGCATCCAGCACCTCCTGCGGGCTTGGCTCAAAGTCGTAGAGGCCCGCATAGCGGTCACCCTGGCTTCCATGCTCGTCGTTCGGCACGGGGGCATCAATAGCCTCCTCAGGCTGCTCCTGGTCCGGCCTGATCAGCTCCAGAGGCAGCATGCGCAGCACCCGAACCTTCTGCACCACCATGTTGATGAATTCAGTGAAGACGATGTAGAGCTCGGAGACGCCCCCCTTGGCCGCTGGAGTCATGTAGGTTTCCAGCAGTGCCTGGGAGATCTCCCTGGCCACATCCACGCCGGGCCGATCGCTGTTGCCTTCCCAGGTTTTGACGATGCTGCGGTTACGGTAGCGGTAGTAAGAGACGCCACGACGACCATAGACGAAGAGCTGGGGCTGTCGGCCTTGCTGGTCCAGTCGGGTCAGCAGAGACTCCGTCTCGCGGATGACCGAGGAGGTATAGGCCCCGGCCATGCCACGGTCGGCCGTCAGAGCCAGCACAGCCACGCGTGGGTTCTTCTCGTCCTTCCTGACAATGGGATGGCGGATGTCGTCCGTGTGGGCCACCAGGGCCTGGACTGCATCGAAGATCGCATCGGAGTAAGGCTTCGCTTCCAGGGCCACGGTTCTGGCCTTGGCGATATGCGAGGAGGCTATCATCTCCTGGGCATTGAAGATCTTCTCCAATGCCGAAGTGGAGGCGATCCTTGACTTGAATGCGAGTTGTGAGGCCATGGTCTACCGCTTCCTGGCCTTGCTGCCGCTCTTGCCATCGGCTACCAGCTTCTCCTGCTGGACGGCCACCGGCTGCTCCTGATCCTGATCGGCCTCGTGACCGTCCAGAGTCTGGCCTTTGTGAGTCACGAAGGTCTTGGCGAACTCATCCACGGCCTTGTCCAGGGCCTTCTCGGTATCGTCTGTGAAGTCCTCCGTGTCGCGGATGGTCTTGAGGATGTCGGTGTTGTGGTCCAGGTAGTCCAGGAGCCCGGATTCGAAGGGCAGCACGTCCTCCAGGTCCAAATCATCCAGCTTGCCGTGGGTGCCTACCCAGACGGAGACGACCTGCTTCTCCATGGAATAAGGCGTGAACTGTGGCTGCTTGAGCAGCTCGGTCAGCCTGGCACCACGGGTCAGCTGGGCCTTGGAGGCCGCATCCAGATCAGAGGCGAACATGGCGAAGGACTGCAGAGAGCGGTACTGGGCCAGCGAAATCTTCAGGGTCGAGGAGACCTTCTTGAGAGCCTTGGTCTGTGCGGCGCCACCCACGCGGGAGACGGAGATGCCCACATCCACAGCGGGACGCTGGTTGGCATTGAACAGATCGGACTGCAGGAAGATCTGGCCGTCGGTGATGGAGATCACATTGGTCGGAATGTAGGCCGAAACGTCGTTGGCCTTGGTCTCGATAATGGGCAGACCGGTCATGGATCCGCCTCCCAGGTCATCGGAGAGCTTCGCGCAGCGCTCCAGCAGACGCGAATGCAGGTAGAAGACATCGCCAGGATAAGCCTCGCGCCCCGGCGGACGACGCAGCAGCAGGGAGATGGACCGGTAGGCCTCAGCCTGCTTGCTCAGGTCGTCGAAGACAATCAGGACGTGCTTGCCGCCGTACATCCAATGCTGTCCAATGGCCGAACCGGTGTAGGGGGCTATGTACTTGAAGCCTGCGGAGTCGGAAGCCGGGGAGGCCACGATGGTGGTGTACTCCATGGCGCCGGCCTCTTCCAGAGAGGAACGGACCGAGGCGATGGTGGTGCCCTTCTGACCGATGGCCACGTAAATGCACCGCACCTGCTTCTTGGGGTCTCCTGACTCCCAGTTGCGCTTCTGGTTGATGATGGTGTCGATGGCGATGGCCGTCTTGCCGGTCTGCCGGTCGCCGATGATCAGCTGGCGCTGACCGCGGCCGATAGGTGTCATGGCGTCAATGGCCTTGATGCCGGTAGCCAGGGGCTCGTCAACGGGATGCCGATGCATGACATCAGGAGCCTGAGCCTCCAGGATTCTGCGGCCCTCGCTCTTGATTTCGCCCAGGCCGTCGATGGGCTCGCCCAGGGGGTTGACCGTACGCCCCAGATAGCCGTCGCCGACGGGCACCGAAAGCACCTCGCCGGTCCTGTGGACTTCCTGGCCCTCTTCGACACCTGCGAAGTCGCCCAGGATGACCACGCCGATCTCTCGGGCGTCCAGGTTGAAAGCCAGACCAAGCGTGCCGTCCTCGAAGGTCAGCAGCTCGTTGGCCATGCAACCAGGCAGTCCCACCACATGCGCAATGCCGTCACCGGCCGTACGAACGTAACCCACCTCCTGGGTGGGGGTGTCCGTCGGCTTGTAGGACTCGACAAATTGGTCGAGTGCCTTGCGCACCACGGCGGGATCAATGGTCATTTCTGCCATGATCACTCCTTATTTCTGTTCTTGTTCAAGTCTGTTGATCCCCTGCTCATCCTGCCACGGCCATCCGCCGCTTCAGGTGCTTCAGCTGGGTGGCCACCGTTCCGTCGGTGGAGACCGAGCCGTACTGAACCTTCATGCCGCCTAGGACCGAGGGGTCGACCACCGAGTTGATGTGGACTGGCTTGCCCAGCTTGCGCCCGTAGACCTCCTGCAGGCGGCTGACCTGCTCGTCCTTCATGGAGACCGCCGTGGTGACGGTGACCATGGCCTGGTCCATGTGCTCAGAGAAGCGGTCCACCAACCAAACGATGGTGTCAGGGAAGCGTCGTCCGCGCAAATCAATGGTGGCGCTCAGGGCCATCTGCTCTGTGACCGGCTGCATATGCTGCCCGTCAAGGAGCGTCCTGAGTAGGTCGGCCCGGGCTTTGGAATCACTGTACTCGTCCGATAGCCGGAAGAGCACCAGAGGCATCCCGAGCAGGGCCGAATGGATCTCAGCCAGCTCGCCGGCCACCTGGTTGGTGATGTCCAGAGCATCGGTGTAATAAGCGGCGGCATCCACTGAAATGTCCTCGGCCGCGTTGGCAATGTGCCCCACACGGCTCCACTGATGATCAGTCAAGTCATGGAGGATATCCACGGTCAGCGGATCGGCCTTGCCAGCCAGGATGGTGTCGATCACCTGCCACTTGTCCTCAGCCGGACGTGAGGGGTCAGTCAGCGCACGCTCCAGGGGCCTGTTGGCATCGAGCAGGGTCACGAAGGTATAGAGCTCCATGGCCACGCGGAGGGCGTCCTTTCCCTTGCTCTTCAGCAAAGGGGCATACTTGGCCCTGGTCTCCTTGTCGGAGCTCAGCGAAGTCTCTCCTCGCATGTCACCTCCCCTTTCGCGGAATCAACGTTCCCATCGTCCGCCAATCCGTCATCATGCCTGTCGCTTGTCTGAGGACTGTCCGCTTTGGTCCGCAATGATCGAGTCGATCATGGAAGACTGCACGGCATCATCCTGAAGCTGCGAGCCCAGGATCTTGCCGGCAAGAGCCGTAGCCAGCGTGCCCACCTCGCCCTTGAGCGAGACCAGCGCCTGCTGCTGCTGGGACTTGAGGGATCGCTGGGCGTTCTCAGTGATCTGGTTGGCCTCGGTCTCGGCCCGGGACCTGGCATCGGCCACGATCCTAGAGGCCTCGGCACGGGCGTCATCGCGGATCTGGGAAGCCTCAACACGGGCTTTGCCCAGCTGATCCTGATACTGCTTGCGAGCCTGATCCGCCTCTTCACGAGCCTTGGCGGCCTTCTGGATGTTGCCCTCGATCTTGGACGAGCGCTCATCAAAGATGGCCTGGAACTTGGGCATGAAGAACTTGTAGAAGAAGACGGCCAGGATGACCAGGATGACCAGCGACCACACAATGTCATAAAGCTGGGGAATGAACAGCTGAATCCCCTTGTCTGCCGCTAGAGCGTACATTGGCTCCTCCTTTCCCTTATCGAAGCCGGATCATGCAAGAGTCGCACGGCTCAGGCAATGAAGAGCGCCACGAAGCCCAGCAGGGCCAGCACCTCGATCAAAGCCAAGCCGATGAACATGGTGGTGCGCAGCTGCCCGCTGATCTCAGGCTGGCGAGCCATGCTCTCGACGGTCTTGCCGACGGCAATGCCCAAACCCAGCGCAGGGCCGAGAGCTGCAATGCCGTATCCCAGGATGCTCAGATTGCCGGAGACCTCAGCAAGTGTGATGATGTCCATTTATTTTCCTTTCCTCCACCGTTGCCGGTTCTTGGATTGTGGTTCAGCCCCGACTCCCGTCTACTGGTCGGAACCGACGAATATGTGGGCTGCGACGGCCTGTAACGCCAACCGCGGCTTGTCCTTTCCCCTCAACCTTCTTCAGGGTAACTCATGGAGATGTAGACCGTGGTCAGGATAGCGAAGATGTAGGCCTGGAGGGCCGCCACGAAGATTTCAAAGGCCGTCAAGGCGAAGCCCAGAACGAACCAGCCTACGCCAGCCAGGGCCAGGGACTTGTTGCCGGCCTCAATGATGTAGAACTGGGTGAAGGCCAGACTGACCGCCACCAGCAGATGGCCGGCGATCATGTTGGCAAAGAGTCGAATGGTCAGGGAGGCCGGCTTGACGATGACCATCTCCAGAAGCTGGATGGGCGTCAGAATGATATAGAGAGGCCAAGGCACTCCAGCCGGAAAGAGCTCCGATTTGAAATAGCCCCAGACACCCTGCTCCCGGAATCCCGTCACCATGTACTGGCAGAAAGTCCAGATGGCGAAGACCAGTGGCATAGTGATGGTCGCAGTGGCCGCGATGTTCATGCCCGGCACAATGCCGCAGAGGTTGAAGACCAGGATGGTCAGGAAGATGGTCGTAATCATGGGCACGTAGCGCTTGCCGCGAATCTCGCCCAAGGTGTCGTAGACGACCGAGTCACGGATGAACTCGATGACCCACTCGATGGCCCCCTGCCAGCGGGAGGGGATCAGCTTGGCCCTTGCGGCGGTGATTCCCAGCACCAGAAGGATGATGACCATGGCCACGAATCTGACCAGGATGATCCGGTTCATGGCGAAGGGCGTTCCCTGGAAAAGAATCTCAGGAGGCAGGAAATCCTCGATGGAAGGCAGCTCGCTCGGCTTGGCCATGGCCAGACTGAAAGCTCCACTTCCCATTGCCTCTAGCATCTATCGCCTCCTGAACGACACAGTGAACACTATAGCGCGTGTGCGACTCATGGCTGCACCGTGTCGATAGTGTACCCACACCACGGCGACCATGGATTCAACCAGTGTGTCACAGATAGCGTTTGCGGGCAGGATTTGCTCCGCGGTGTGGACAGGCTGGTGACGAAATTCGTCCAATCTTTATCGACAGTCAACAGCGCCGGGAACAAGCCCGTACCCATCACCCGCCATGGGCCGGTATCCGTCAGCCCGCGGGCATTCAGGCGCGTGTCTGACGGACCGGTCTGTGCCTAGACGGCCCGCCGCCCGCAACGTCGGCACCTGGTCCAAGTCGTAGGGGGTGGTCTCGTAGACCCAGTTCAGCCAGTTGCGCCAGAGCAGATTGGCATGGGCCCGCCAGGAGAAGACCGGCTCCAGCGTGGGATCGTCGTGAGGATAGTAGTTGACCGGGAAAGGCACCTGGTCCAGGCCCTTGGCCATGTCGCGCTGGTACTCGCGGGCCAGGGTGTCGCGGTCGTACTCCCAGTGACCCAGCACGAAAATCTCTGAGAAATCCCGGGTGCTGATAAGCCCCGGGCCAGACCGGGGACCCCAGGTCAGCACCTGCAGATCCGGACAGGCCCGCACCTGGTCCTCGTCCACCCCGGCCCAGCGGGAGTGGGGCTGCAGGGCTATCTCGTCGAAGCCATTGGTGATGAAGCAGTACTCGTCCTGCAGATACTGAGGAAAGACCCCGAAGACCTTGCGATCCAGGTCGCGCTTGGCGATGCCGTGGCGGTGGTAGAGCCCGGCCATGGCTCCCCAGCACAGATACATAGTAGAGAAGACGTGGGTAGATGCCCAGTCCAGAATGTGGGTAAGTTCCTCCCAGTAGTCGACCTGCTCGAAGTCCATCTGCTCCACCGGGGCACCCGTCACGACAAGACCGTCATAACAATTGCCCTGGAAGGAATCCAGATTTTCGTAGAACTTGACCAGGTGATCCATGCTTGTGTGCACGGCCTGATGGGTTGAAGTCTTCATGAAGTCGATCTCCACCTGAAGTGGCGACTTGGAGATCAGCCGCAGCAGCTGGGTCTCGGTCTCCACCTTGGTGGGCATCAGGTTGAGGATGACCAGCCTGAGCGGACGCATCTCCTGGCGCTCCGCCTCGTGGCTTTCCAGGGCGAAGATACGCTCCGAATCCAGGATGGATCTGGCCGGCAATCCGGTGGGGATGGTGATAGGCATGGCTCCCATTATCCCCCTGGATACGAATGCCCACGCACGGACTTGACAAGGGCGATGGAATCCGTAATATAGATAACTGCTGTGTTGAACAGCCGACGCGGGGTGGAGCAGTTCGGTAGCTCGCTGGGCTCATAACCCAGAGGTCTCAGGTTCAAATCCTGACCCCGCTACCAAAAGCCCGTTGGGTTCGAGAAATTTGGCCGGTTGAATTCCTAGGAATTCACCGGCCTTTTCCATATCTGAAATGGTCCAGGCAGTCGTCCCGTGCATTTTCTGGGAAATCACGCCGCTTGAAACCCCCATGCTGCGAGCGAGGTCTGACTGGCTCTTATTTCGAATGGCAAGAGCGACTTTCATGTTCATGCTTATGACGCTCTCTAATGAACTTGTTGCAGCTTTTCGTTCCCTAGTTTTTGTAGTCATACTTAATAGTTTAGCATTATTTAACAAATTATTGTCAAACTAGCAATGGCCAACTTGCGCTAAAAAGAAAATGCCATATAGTTTAAGTATGACTAAATTACACTTAGGTAATTACACGCAGTTCATAGCGAAGCTGAATAGCCTTCTCAGAGAGCGGGGCATGTCCCGGACTGACCTCTCCCGCTATCTGGGTTGCACACCATCGCTGATAACTCAAAAGATGAATGGTCGCACCCAATTCACCCTTCATGACGTTTTAAAGTTATCCGATCTATTCCACATCAGTGTTGATGAACTCCTTGGACGTGAACCAATAGAAGCTCGGTCATAAGCCAAGCAAGAGAAGGGAATGCGGCAACCATGTCAACGAAGACGAATGTAACAATGAACCGGGATTACCCTGATGTGTTCACTGTGGAGGTCTCTACTGGCGATATTCGCCAGGTCATGGTCCTGACATTGGACCAGTTGAAAGCGTTCAAGGCTCAGGCCAGCGACGCCATTGCAGAGCATAACAGGCTGGTCCATGGCGGCTGGCCGGGGCACTGGGTGCCCCAGTAGCCGAATCCGGCTGTAAGCGATGTACAACCGAAAGCCATTGATGGGCCGTGTGGCGGAGCCCTAGGCGCTTAGCCGGGATTGAGCACCCGGTACGCCAGGCGCGTGGCAGTCGCGCTATTTTCGAGACGAAGTTCTGCTCCAGACCGGTGGGTGACGCTGATTAAGGCGGAATCTGGCAGCTCTACCACGCATGTGGGTTGCCCATCGGGACCATTCCCGGCGTCTTCGGACGCTCTTGCAATCGACGGCCGGCTCCATACCGAAAGCCATTGCCAAGACCTACACAGTCAGACCCAGCCGAAACTATCGCTGCTGGGCCTGACTAGGTCTTGACTTCTCTAACCTCACCACCCAAAAGTCCTCACAAACACAACCTCTAGGGAAGGAGCCTAACCATGGGAATCGGAAAACTTACCTTTGAAGAAACACTCAGGCAGCAGACCAGAAGCCTGTTGCCCTATCTGGACTCACTCAAGCAGCGGGGCGTCAAGTATGTCACCAGACAGGCCATCATCCGTCGATCCGGTCTGTCCGACAATGAGGTCCAGAAGCTGATTCATGACAATCACATGCCCCGGCACACTTTGAAAGTCCGGGGCCAGAAAGCCTATGACATCGAGACCACGCTAAGAATGCTGGCCCGCTGGTGCCGCTCCTACGAGTACCTGGTGGTGGTCTGATGGCAACGAAAGTAACTATCGGCGAAGCATTGAGCCCATATTCACAACCGGTTAATACAGTCCACTCACTGATGGTACTGGCTGACAGGATTGACAAGGCAGCGAGCCGCTGCGGTTCCACCGAATTGACAGCCAGGGAATGCTTTCGCCCTTTGGGACTGAATACTGTCATTGAATTCCGGGGATTGCAGGCCGAGGGTCTCATGGTCTACAGGCGCGGTGAAAACTGATGCCTGGACAGTCGGCAGTTTCGCCGATGGGTCAATGACCGGGTTGCCGAGATTCAAGGCAAAACAAGCAATCAGCCATCATCGGCTTTCGGCCAGCAGCAGCTGTTCCAGGAAGGCGACCATGAATCCTAGAGCTAAGCTCAGCACCGAACAGGCCGCGATCTATCTCGGTGTATCGGTATCGACTATGAAGCGAATGCGGGCTAGCCGAACCGGGCCTGCCTACATCCGACTTGAACCGTCACGTATGATCCGCTATGAGTTATGGGCGCTGGACCAGTGGGTTGCCGACCGACGCAAGAGGGGCAACTGATGGGTCGCCGGCAGACTATCGCTCCGGCCATAAGAGCTCAGGTGATAAGGACTTACGGCAACGAGTGCTGGCTCGGCCTGCCGGGCTGCACCGGCCAAGGCGAGGAGGACGACCACATCCGGCCATACCACCTCGGAGGCAAGGACACCGTAGCCAACATCCGCCGGGCATGCAAGCACTGCAACGCCAGCCGGCAGGACCGGATACTCAGCGGCTATGGGGCCAATATTCACGTGGTCATGGGTCCTCCGGAAGCAGGCAAGAGCACTTATGTGGCCAGCCATGCCGCAGACGACGCCTTGGTACTTGACTTCGACAAACTAGCACGATCCATCCAGCCGATGTCGGACATCCGCAAGGAGCGGCCGGCACCCCTGGTGGCAGCAGCCCAGGGAGCCTGGCAGGGAGCTTTCAACCGTCTGGTCAGACTCGGCGACCCGGTGGACGTGTGGATAATCAAGAGCCTGCCGACCAGCCGACGACACCCTCACATGCTGGACGAATGGCTGGCGCTGGACTACAGCCTGCATGTAGTGGATCCAGGACAGGCCACGGTATCTGAGCGACTGAGGGCTGACGGCAGAACGCATGGCGAAGAGCTGATTGCCCGGAGATGGTATGCGCTCAGAATCAGCCAGCGACTCCTGGATACGCGCCAGGCTCGAAGACGTGAACGCCTGGCTGCTCTTGGCCTTCGACGCAAGCCGACGGCAACCAAAGCCCGGCCGAGTTGGTGAGCTCTTTTTTAAGCCGACGGTTGGCCAGCAGACCGCGCGCCCAGTTTTTTCTCCCCCCAACTCAAATAAAAAACGGCTAGAAACGGTGAAAAATCAACGAAAGGAGACACTATGCAGGACATGCTGCCGGGATTGCAGGAGTTCGAGTCCACCAACCGCTACCAGGAGAACGCCACCATCGAGCTCATCGAGGACATCACCAAGGAAAGGGCATTGACCAGCTATGCGAAGGTGATATGCAAGTCCATGGTCTCCCTAGCCCGGAATATCGACAGCCAGAACGCCGCCGGCAGAGAGACCAGCCGAAACATGGCCGAGTACCGGGCCTATTTGGACGAGCTGCGCGAAATCTACCCTGAGACCCCAAATGTCGATGAAGCCCTTGGCTCCCTTCTGGCTGAATCGAGCGCCAAGTGACGCCACTCAGGGGAGGGACCAAACGCAACCCGGACCGGCAGACCGACGGCGGTATCGTCGCCAAATACGCAGAGCTGCTTAGCACTCCCCTACTGCCTTGGCAGCGGTATGTGGCCGACGTGGCCGGCGAGATTGACCCCTCCACCGGCACCTACTTTTACGACACCGTGGTGCTTTCCACCCCTCGGCAGTGTGGCAAGTCCACGCTGGTCGATACCGAGGACACCCGCAACGCCCAATGGGGCGCGAACCGGTACATTTACTACCTTGCCCAGACCGGCAAAGACGCCGATGACCACTTCAAGGAGTTCTTGAAGAAGCTGCAACCCTCGCCACTCGCACAGATCGCACGCAAACCCAAGCTGAGCAACGGGTCGATGCAGCAACAGTTCCTGAATGGGAGCGTCATCAAGCCCATGGCCGTCACAAGGGTAGCCGGTCACGGCGTTCAGGGCGATAAAATCACCCTCGATGAAGCATTCTCACTTTCATCCGAGACCGGCAAGGCCATCATCGACGGATTCCTGCCCACGACCGCCACCCGGTACATGAAAACCGGCGTGCAGCCCCAGGTCTGGATAACCAGCACCGAAGGTACTGCGAATTCGACCTTCTTCAACCCCATCATCGACGGCCTGCGCGAGGGGAATGTGCCCGAGCACACCTGCTGGTTTGACTGGGGCATCCCCAAGGACAGCGACCCCGAGGACCTGAACATCATCATGCAGCACCATCCGGCCGCCAACCTGCTCTGGGATCTGCGCCAGCTACGCCAGTTCCGCGAAGGTTTCCGCGACGATGTAGCCGGTTGGGCCCGCGCATTCGGCAACCGCCGCGATACCGGCATTATCGACCGCATCATACCGGCCGAGCTGTGGGAGGCCACGACCGTGTCGCCAATCGAGCCGACCGACCTGGCAGATGAAGAACTGGCCTTCGGCACTGCGGTGGACCTCGATGCCACCCACACCAGCATCTCCGTGGCCATCCGCCGGCAGGATGGCACCATCGCTACCCAACTACTCAACGTGCTGGACGGTACCGGCCGGGCCCCCGACGAAATACGCCGCCTCTGCACCCGCTATCACGCTCCCCTGGTGATGGACGACCGAGGGCCGAACGCTGACCTGCACGACCGACTGGAAGCCATGACGGATCAGGCCGGCGACCCTGCCATCCGGTTCGTGCCCATGGCGGCTGGCGACTATATGGCCACTGGCCAAGCCTTCGTATCCGGCTTGCAGAACGGGGTAGTACTCCACGCCACTGACGAAGAGCTGGACGAGTCCGCCGCCATCTGCGCTAGGACATGGAGTGGTGATGCCTGGCGCGTGACCCGCCGGGGCAGCACCGGGCTGACCTCGCCCCTCGAATCCTGCATGTTGGCGACCTGGGGCATCACCCACCTGCCGGACACCAACTGGACTCCTCAAATCTACTAACCCAGCCTGAACCCACCTGAACCCACCTGAACCCACCTGAACCCGAAATCCTTGCTCGGCCGTTCTGAGCATGGCTATCACTGGGGCCATGAGCAAAATGAGTCTATGGCAACGTATGAAAGTTGCAGGCAGGGTTATGACCCGGGGCGAGGAAGCCCTGGACGACATGCCCGAGGGGCTGCGACCACCTGATCGCACCGGCACCTATGACCCATTGCAGCTTTCTACCGTCTTCCGCGGTATCCAGGTGTTGCAGACCGCCATCACAGGCCTGCCCCTGCATGAGGTCCGTAACGGCCTGAACTTGGAAACCACTACGTCCATTATCGAGCGGCCCGACGTGAATCGCTCCCGCCGCGACTTCTTCGCCGACCTGGTAGCCAGCATGGCCCTGGACGGCAACGCCTTCATTCGATTAATCAAGTTTGAGGGCAACACCGTGTCCTGCGAGGTCCTGCCCCCTAGCCTGGTCACGGTCAGCAATGACGGCAAGGACCCGGCGGCCCCCAAGCTCCGTTTCAGCTACCTGGGCCGCGACTATTCGGCCGAAGAAGTCATCCACTGCAAGTTCCTAGCTGTTCCGGGCCGACTGCGGGGACTCGGGCCTATCTCGGCGGCACGCGAAGAGGTGGAAGGCGCCAGGATGGCACGCGACTACAAGGCCCACTTCTACACCGATTCAAGCAACGTCAAGGGCTACCTGAAGACCGACCAGAAGATTACCCCAGAAAGCGCGAACCAGGCTAAGAAGGCATGGAACAAGAGCGGCAAGGCCGGCGACATCAAGGTGGTGGGCAGCGACCTGACATATGTTCCGCTGGCCATGAAGCCCGCCGATCTGCAATTCCTGGAGACTCAAAAGTTCGACACTACTCAGATTGCACGGCTCCTTGGCATACCCGCCTCCATCATGCTTGCAGCAGTCGATGGATCTAACCTCACCTACAGCAACATCGAGCAAAGCTGGATAGAGTTCGCCGACTACACCTTGGCGGCTTACACCGGCGAAATCGAGGAGGCGCTGACCTCGCTCCTGCCAAGAGGCCGAAGCGTGAAATTCGACTGGGACTCAAGCCGACGAGCAGACATGGCAGCCCGGTTCGGCGCCTACCAAACCGCCATCGAATCCGGGTGGATGACCATCAACGACGTACGCAAGCGCGAAGGCTATGAACCCCTGCCGACTGACGCACCTCAAACGAAGGAGACCAAGAATGCAAATGCGTGAAATCGGGCTGAAGGGCGTATGCCTGCGGTCCAACGAGGAGGGCGACGGCCGCGACCTTGAAGGGCTGGCGGTGCCGTTCGGCGACATTATCGATACCTGGGACGGCCCCGAGACCTTCGACCGGGATTGCGAGTTTGAGGACGTGGAGAACGCCAAGCTCTGCTATCAGCACGGCGAGCTCATTGGTCGCATCACCAAGTCCGAAGCTCGCGAGGACGGCCTGCACATTCAGGCGCGCATCAGTGACACTGCAAGAGGTCGTGATGTGGTCCAATTCCTGCGCGATGGCGTTCTTGACAGCTTATCTGTCGGCTTCGTGCCCGTGCAATCCGAACGCGATAAGGCGGGCGTCATTCACCGTCGCAAAGTCCGCCTACTCGAAACCTCCGTCGTCTCCTGGCCCGCATACGAGGCGGCCAAAATCACAGCCCAACGATCAGTAGATAACACCAATGACAAGGAGAACAACTCCATGACCGACAACGACAAACTCGCCGAAGAACTGGCGGCCATCAAGGAACAGCAGCGCTCTATGCAGGCGGCCATCGCCAAGGGCTTCAATCCCGAACCCGGCCCAGTCATCGGCGGCAAGTACCGCTCCCAAGCGGAATACCTGAAGGGGCTTTATAACGAAGAGCCCGAAGCCATCGAAATCATGAACGAGTGCCGCGACTTCATCGCCACCGGCGACACTGGCAACACCGCCACCTGGATTGCCGACGACCTGCGCCTGATCCAGCAGCGCCGCAAGGTCATGGGCGTGCTGACCCACGACACACTGCCAGCCAAAGGCATGAGCATGGAATACCACGTGGTGACCAGCGACACCACCAAAACATCCAAGCAAGCCAGCGAAGGTGGCGCTCTGCCCTTCGGCAAGGTCAAGTTCGGAACCAAGACCGCCGACATCGAGACCTACGGCGGTTACACGTCCCTCTCCCGCCAGACCATCGAGCGGTCCACTACCCCCATGCTCAATACCGCTCTAAAAGCGCTGAACAACGCTTATGCGGCAGCTACCGAACAGGCCGCGCGCGACTTCCTATACAAGCTCATCAGTGACCGCAGGGACGCCCAGACCGACCCGAACAAAATCGACGCACCTGTGGCACTCGACAAAATGACCGCTGACCATTGGGCCGGTCTGCTACTGGACGCGGCCGAGGAGATGGACGACCGCAATGCCATGATGGACCGGCTGGTGGTCTCCAAAGATGTGGCTAAGGCCATCATCGGCCTAAAGGACTCCGGCAACCGATTCCTGGACATCTCCGGCAAGGGTAGCGACACCATCGGTTCTTTCAACCTTACCGGTACCGTCGGCGACCTGATGCGTATGCCCGTCCAGATCCTGCCGAAGGCTCCCGTCGGCACAGCCGCCTTCCTCGACCCCGAGGCGGTCACGGTTTGGGAGTCCGGTGGCCCTACCCAGCTGAGTGATAGCGACACCACCAAACTGGTAGACTCCTTCAGCGTCTATGGGTACATGGCCATCGCTGAAACATTCGCCGACGGCCTTCTGCCCATCAAGTTCGCTGGTGTATCCGCATGATAAGCGATGCTGAACTAATCGCCCGGCTACGCAGCGAGGTGTCTGTCGAAAAGGGCGACGAGGACCGCCTGAACGAGAAGCTGGGTGCAGCCAAGGTCTACGTTGAAAGCGCCATAGGCAGGCAGAAGGTCGCCGATGAAATCCGCGCTGATTGCGTGGTTAGTTGTGCAGCAGACCTGTACAACAGCAGGGACGCGCGGCTGGGCATCATGGACGTGGGCAGCGAGACACTAGAGCCGTTCCGGGTTTCGACTGATCCCCTGCGAAGCGTCTGGCCCAAGCTCAAAGCGGCCGGTGTCAACACTGGCGGGCTGGTGATCTCATGACCATCAACGACCAACGCGAAGATCTCATCGAACGACTGACCGACAGCGTGGGGAACCTCGTATCCGTCATCACCATTGACGCCCAGAGTCTGCGCCCCTTACCCGGCAAAGCCGCTATCCTCGTCAACCCACCGGAAATCGACTTCGAAGGCTGGGAAATCCAGGAAGCGCGATGGTCAATTATCGTCATCGCTGGCACCATGGCGACGCAGGTGGACGCTCTAGGCCTCATTCTGCCTGTCATCGAGAAGCTCCAAGCCGACCACATCAACATGCACAACGCCCGACCCGTCACCTACACCAACGGTTCGGGCAGTCTGGCCGCCTATCAAATCACCCTCAACCCATGAATAATTAAGGAGAACAAACATGGCGGAGAAAATCAGGACGCTGGGACCCGGAACGCTCATCATCGGCGAAGCCGACGATTCCCAACGGTTCGACGCGGACGCCACCAAGGTAACGCTGACCCCCAAAGCCGATTCGGACGACCCGCTGGACTTTCTGGACGGTACATCCGAGGCCGGGTCCCAGTCCGTTAGCTGGACCATGGACGGCACCATCAAAGAGAACTACAGCAAGACAGGCCTTCAGGCCTGGTGCTTCAACAACTCCGGAAAGACCAAGCCCTTCAAGTACATACCCAACAATGCGGGGGATCTGGGTTTCAGCGGGGACGTGCTGATCTCACCCATCGCCATTGGCGGCGACGTGAAGAAGAAGAATGACCAAGACTTCAGCTTTACAGCCACCAACGTGAAGCTGGCCCCAAATACCCCTGAGCCGTCAGTAAGTGATGAGTAAACGTTCGGCAATTGAAGTCAAGGGGTCCGCGCAACTGGCACGGACCCTGCGCAAAGCCGGGGCAGACATGAAGGACCTGCGCGCCGTTAACCGCAAGGCAGCGGCTTCCATCATCCCGACTGCCAGAGCCGAGACCCCCATCAGAAGCGGACGACTGCAACAATCGGTTCGTGCCGGTGCTACCCAGAAAGCCGGCGTACTCAGGGCCGGCAAAGCCTCCGTCCCCTACGCCGGACCCATCCACTGGGGATGGCGCGACCACCACATTCAACCTCATCCCTTCCTTGTAGATGCCGCCCGGCAGACAGAGCCCACATGGGTAGGCATCTATGAATCAGAGATAAAGAAACTGCTGGAACAAGTGCAAGGAGCATAGACATGGCAACTACAACCATCATCGAATACCTGGACGGGACCAGCGGCTCCGTCACGGTAAGCCTGTTCGACAAGATGCAGGCGGAAAAGTACGGCAAAGCAGCCGGCTGGGGCAACGTTCAGGAATCGCCCATCGAATCCTTCACCTATGCCACCTACTTTGCCCTGCGCCGGTCTCATCAGCTCACGGACGGCCAAGGTTTTGAAGATTGGGCCCAGACCGTCGAGGACATCGACCAGCGCAGGGAGACCGATACCCCTTTGCCTGCTGGCCCTCCGGAAGCCTCTCTGAGTTGAGCGTGGTCCTCGCCGCCCGTTTCGGAGGAACTCCGTGGGAATGGCGGCGAGAAACACATCCCGACGAGCGGGACCTAGGCACGGCGGCATGGCTGCTGGAAGAAGAACAGGAAATGCAGGAGGAGGCAGCAAATGGCTAAGAGCGCAATACTTGCGGTTAAGATCATTGGCGATTCCAGCAGCGCCAGCAAAGCCATGGGCAGCGCCGCGCAATCGGCAAGCGGTTTCGCTGCGAAGATGGGAGCAGTGTCCGGCATCGTCCAGAATGTCGCCTCCAAAGCATTCAACGTTCTCAGGTCCTCGGTGGACAGCGCGGTCAGCCGCGTGGACACCATGAACAACTTCCCTAAGATTATGCAGAACCTCGGCTATAGCTCCCAGGAGGCCACTGCCTCGATCCAGAAGATGAGCGATAAGCTCTCCGGCCTGCCGACCAGCCTGGACGAGATGGCCGGCATGACTCAGAAACTGGCCCCCCTCACCGGCGGACTGGGCAAGGCCACCGACCTGTCCCTGGCACTGAACAACGCCCTGCTGGCCGGCGGAAAGGGTACAGCCGTGGCCGCAAATGCCATGGAGCAGTATTCACAAATGCTGGCCAACGGGAAACCAGACCTACAATCCTGGCGGAGCATGACCGATGCGATGCCCGGCCAAATGAACCAGTTGGCCATCGCGATCCTTGGTGCCGGCCACAACTCCATGGACCTGTACGAGTCCATGAAATCCGGTACCACCACGTTCGGCCAGTTCAACGATGCCATCCTGCAGCTCAACGACCACGGCATCAACGGGTTCGCATCCTTCAGCAAACAAGCCAAGGACGCCACTAACGGCATCGCCACCAGCGCGCAGAATATGAAAACGGCCGTCGTCCGCGGCCTCGGCAATGCTATCGCTAAAGTCTCCCCGTTCCTGACCGACATGATGGGCAAGGCCACCCAGGGCATCAACGATGCCTCGAAACTGGCAGCCGACGGTATCGGGAAGATTACCGACTACGTGCAGAACTCGGGCCTGGGAAGCGCCGTGCAATCAATCATCACGGATGCCAAGACCTATATTGGGCCGGCCCTCGAATTCGTTAAAAGCAACGTACATGATGCCTTCGAAGCCCTCTCGCAGTCCGCCGGTCCCGCGATGGCCGGCGTCAAAAGCGCCTTCAAGGCCGTCGCCGACGTCATGGCACCTTTCGTGGATGCCATCATCGGTGCCAAGAACCAGTTCAGCGACATGCATCTGGACACCGGAATGTGGACGCTGGCGAAGGATACCATCAGCGGCACCGGCCGCGCTCTCGAAGCGGTCGGCGGGTTTGTGTCTAGGTACAAGGACCCATTCCAGGCCTTGGCCGTGAGTGTCGGCGCCATAGGCGGGGCCTTCCTGGCGGGCAAGTTGGCTATAGCAGCATGGAATGGGGTGCTGGGGGCATGGAACGCCATCACACGGATAGCGACAGCAGCCCAAGCGGCGTTCAACGTGGTCATGAACATGAACCCCATCATGCTAGTGGTTGTGGCTGTTGCCGCCTTGACCGCCGGCCTGGCTTACTTCTTCGCAAAGACGCAGACCGGCCAGCGAATATGGGAGGCTTTCACCTCTTTTCTCAGCTCATCCATCGCCAACATCCGAGCTTGGTTCGGCCAGGCCGGCGATTGGATCACCGAGAAATGGCAGGGTGTGCAGGCGTTCTTCTCCGGCATTCCAGGAACGATAGGCGGTTTCTTCGCCGGCATCGGATCTCTTCTAAGTCAGCCTTTCAATGCAGCCAGCTCCTGGGCGCAATCGAAATGGGAGGGGCTTACAAGTTGGTTCGCTGGAGTCCCAGGAAGAATCGCGGGCTTCTTCGGCGGCATCGCAGACACGCTGACTGCCCCCTTCCGCGCTGCCGTGAACGGCATCAAGAGCATATGGAACAGCACAGTAGGGGGTTTCGGATTCGACGTACCGGACTGGGTGCCTGCCGTCGGCGGCAAAAGCTTCAAAATTCCCAAGCTAGCCTCTGGAGGCATACTGCGCGCAGCCGGCACGGTCATGGTCGGCGAAGCTGGGCCAGAACTGCTAACCCTGCCCCGAGGAGCGCAGGTGACCCCCCTCAGCCGCACCTCCTACAACCTCGGCCCGTCCATACCCAACAAGTCCCCCATTATCATCAACCTCACAGTTAACGGCATCCTCGACGGCGAGGACGGCGCCAAGAAAATCAGGAAAATACTCAACGACTATGCGGGGCACCGCCGATGAGACAACCCTTCCTGTTCATCGACCGCGGCCATGGTTGGGAGAATCTGACCGGGCACGAGAGCGGAGTATGCGCACTTACCGACTTCACGGTGGACTGGGGCACCGATGAACCCACTACGCAGCCAGAAGTCAACGTCCTGAAGTTCCGCCTACTGGATCGCACCGGGACAGTAGCCGGAAACAGCTCAAGCCTGGCCGGCGCCAAGGTATGGATACAACTGACCCGCATGCCATTGTGGGCGGACCTCAACGCCGAAGAGAAGTGGCAGGACAACGACACAACATGGCGAGACTTCCATCTCTGCCATGTGCCCGACCCGACGCTGCCGCCCGATCCGACTGCCTTGACCATCTTCAAGGGCACGATGAGCACAGGCGGGACAATTGAACAGCTGAGCGACGGCCGCTATATGCTCAACCTGTATGCCAATTCGACGTTGGTGCGCGCCAGCAGGACAACCCAGCAAGGTCCTGTGTCGTCCGACCCTGCATTGGCGGGGTACCACTGGGCAGTGCCGGCTGGCCAGCGCATAGACGAGATACAGCGGCGCCTGGAATCGCTGGGCTGCCCGCCGCTTTCTGACGCTACGGTGCATTGGCTAAAGGGCAGAAACCTCGACCTCGCGCCCTATGACACCTCGTCCTTCCCTGACCTGACCACGGTCCTTTACGGGATAGCGGCAGCCGACCCAGACCTGCCCTTATACTACGAGACCCATGAGCATGGCAGCGAAACAATCGAAGCTGTCCATGCCGGCGCAAAAGCATTCATAACCCTGCACGCCAACGGTACTCTGACGGTCACCTGCGCAGGCCACACCGAGCAAGTGGTTTCAGGTGGCGACATAACGGTTGATAGCCACACTCTCACCCTTCCCGACCCGGTGAGCCAGGTCATCATCAAAGGCAAAAAGGTCGAGTGGCAGGATTCTGAACAGCATTTGACCTTTAGCGATGACGAGATTCACCTATCCGATCGCGGACGACTCCCCACGAACCTGAAGGAGACCATCGCCTCGGTCAGCGCCGAAACGGACGCCATCATCACCGACGCATCGGAGGGGCACTACAAGGGGAAGGTATGGCAGCCCACCGAGGGGCAACGCGAACAATGGGCCGATTGGCTTCAGGCAGCCTCCCTACGCCTGCGTCCCGTGAAAATCACCGCCAGCAGCAGGTTCATCGACATAGACGACTTCGAACAGCAGCTCCAGCCGTCCGCAAGCCTCTGGGCGTTCGTGTCCAACCGATACACAAAATTGCTCAGTGACGACGGCAGCCCCGCCACGTCGGGCGCCTGGCTCGCCACCGGAGGGACCCTGACCTTCACATGGCAGGGGAATGAACCCACCATTTCAAACGAAATATCGATCCATCCGCTGCCGATGATCCCACCCACCATGAGCCATTGGCAGGACCTGACCCCCATCACACTGCCCTGGACCGCCCTGCCCATTACCTGGGGCGAGTTCTCGCAAATCACCTACTTCCAACGATAGGAGACACCATGCTGGAAACACCACGTCATCACATTAAGTACCCCGCCGGAACTGACCTTGTTAAAAACGCCAGCTCTCAGTTCCAGGCGATGGCGGAAAGCATCGACAACACCCTCGATGTCTTGCCAGCACAAGTTGCCGATGCTGTTACAACAGCAGCAGCTAATACAAAAAAATGGAGAGACGAAGCTGCTTCCTTTGCAGCAACATCAGGGAATTTACAGGACAATGGCTTAGCAGCTTTAATCAGGCGCGCTGGCTCGGAGACCAGGCGGGCTCTATATGGGGGTTCTTGCCTTTTTATTGGCGACTCATACACTGAGGGGCTACGAGCTTCAAGCCCATCCCAACGATGGAGCACCCTGCTGGCACAGTCTATGGGCTGGACTGAATATAACTTCGCTTCTGGTGGCAGCGGGTACAGCATACCTGGTTCCGGCGGCAGAACATTCTTGCAACAAGCCCAATACGCCAAAAGTCGTGGCGTGAACCCGGATATCGTAATCGTGGCCGGCGGTCGTAACGATGGCTCAACCAGTGTCGAAAATTCAGCGAAGAGTTTGTTTGATGCTTGCCGCGCCAACTGGCCCGCTGCGAAAATTATAGCAATTCCCATCATGTGGGATTGCCGGCCAGTCACAAGCGATGCGTTAGCCCGTGCAAGCGAAATACGGTCAGCCGCGAATGTCGAAGGCGCCACCGTCGTTTGGGATGCCTGGACTTGGCTATACGGACGGCAGGACTTGATATATGATCTTGGCGGCGGCAACCTTGACATGCACCCCAACAATGCTGGTTACGCGGTTATCGCCAGATTCGTTCGCCAAGTGCTTTTAGGCGGGCCCTCGACTGTAAGTTTCCGCCGGCAACCTTTGCCTTCACGCAACAACAGTCAACCGACGACTGCTAGTGTACAAATCGTTGATGGCATGGTTCACATCCAGGGCCAATTTGACTCTCCGAGCTCGGTTTTCTCCGGCTGGGACTTCACTACCATTCCGGCCCCAGCCAGGCCAGCGTCCGATCGATATGTTCTCGGATACACGGCCGGCGGCGCGACACCCCTGCTCATCAAAATCTCAGCTCCAGACGGCGTCTGCACGATCAACAACATATACGGGTCAGCAGGCAAAGGCGTCGGCCTGCCAGATGTCTGCTGGCCGGTGTCCCAATGAGCGAGACAGTGGTGGTGGCAATCGTTGGATCGGCCGGCGTTGTGCTGGGAGGAATCATACAGGCGGTGGCATCAGCAGCCCGCGACAAGCTGGAAGCCTACCGTCTAGCCCAACAGATGCAGAACGATAACGCCTTGCTTTGGCAATGGAACCGAGAGCTCGTAGATCATATATATCGACGAGCCCCTCCACCTCCCCCAGGGCCTCCTGATGGACTGTTCAACCATGACTGAAAGGGCAGAATGTGCGATATTAACCAATTAATCGACCGGATGCGCTACTGGTGTGAATCCGTGAGCCTCGGATATAGCCAGGCAGACCGATGGAATATCCGCCCCGGAGGCAACTGCGATTGCTCCAGCCTCGTAGTCCATTGCCTGCAAGAAGCGGGCTTTGACACGGGGAAAGCCACTACCACCATGAATCTAAGTTCTGAGCTCACGGCAAGAGGCTGGCTGCGGCTGCGCCCTGATGGCAATCCAAAGCCGGGTGACTTATTGCTCAACGACAAGCAGCATGTGGCGGTATATCTAGGCCACGGTTTATTAGCTCAAGCATCTATCTCTGAGAATGGCGGGATTAACGGCCTTCCAGGCGATCAGACCGGCGGCGAAACAAACGTGGCTCCCTATTACGACTATCCCTGGAATGCATATCTCCGATACGGAGGAGAAACAATGAAGTATGACACCTTCGACTCGAATTGGACTCGCGACAGAGCCCAAGAGGGCGCAGAGAAGGCTATCGATAAAAAAATGACGGACGAGTGGCACACAAACTGGTTACGGGATCGCGTCCAGGAAGGTGCGCAAAAGGCACTTATACTGCAAACCGGTCTTGACGGTCGTAACGTCTTGGACGGTGTCATCCAGGCCCGCAACGAAATCGCCGAGCTTAAGACCCTTATTACAGCGCAAGGAGCGACTATAGACACCCTGGCCAGGGCAGTCGGGGCGAATCCAGCCGACATCGCGGCCACGGTCCAGCAGGCGGTCAAGAACAAGCTCGACCAACTGCATATCACTGTCGAGGAGGTCAAGCCATGAGCGACCCGAAGCATTCTGCAGGACCCGCCGAGGAATATAAGCCGCTGTTCAGCGAACGGACCAGGACCGCCATCTATATTGTGGCCATGGCCCTGGTCATCATCGGCAGCGGGGTACACAGCTTCGCCAACCCTGCCCTGGGCGACTGGCTGACCACGGTGGGCGGCTATCTCGCCGCCGGTTTCGGAGTCGTCTATAACCCCATGCGCATGGCCGGCAAATAGGTCAGCTGACCAGCCTGGCACCCGCCAGAGCGGCCCTGAGCCGCGAATCGGGCATGGCTACGTACCTCTGCGTTGTCTCGACCGACTCGTGCCCCAGCAGCCTGCTTACCAGGTACAGGTCGTGGGTCTCCTGGTAGGTCATTGTGGCGTACCGGTGGCGGAGGCTGTGGGCGGTCCATTCGCCGCCCAGCAGGCGGGCGACGTGCTTGCCTACATAGCTGGCTTCTACGTGCCCTGACCAGCGGCCGGGCAGCAGCCAGCCATGCCGGTCGATGATCTTCTGGGCCAGGTCGTCAGGCAGGGGGACCAGGCGTTGCTTGTCGCCCTTGCCGTGGACTATGAGGGTCCGGCCCAGCAGGTCGTCCATGACGTCGTCGCTGCGCACCCGGGCTATCTCGGCCCGCCGCAACCCGCATTCGGCGGCCAGCCTAATCATGAGCGTCTCAGTTTCGTTGGCTTTGCTCAGCGCGACCAGGATGACCCGGTCGGGGCATGGTCTCGGATGTGCGTGGGGCCGCCGGATACTGGGCAGATCCTTGGATATGTCCTGCTCGGCCCGGCCTGACCTATAAAGCCATCCGAAAAAGGATGAGGCGGCGTTCCTGTACCCTTTACGGGTCTCCGGCTTCCAGTCTCCCGCCGCGAACCAGTGCACCAGCTCTTCTGCGGTGACATTTTGCGGCGACCCTCTCAAGTCGTTACTGAGCTTCGTGAGCTGCCGGCGCCTGGTGTCGACACTCAGGGCAGAGAGACTGCCGGCCTGGAGGGTTTCAATCCATTTATCTATGCATTCGCGCCATTGGGGCGCAGGGGCTTTCTTCCTTGACATGAAGCCATGTCATCACGCGGTTAAAATGAACTCGCAGGGTTCGCCGCCGGGGCGGTGAACCTGTGACCTCTGGGTCAGTAACCCAGAGGTCACAGGTTCAAATCCTGACCCCGCTACTAATAGGCTCGGAATTGTTTGGATTCCGAGCCTTTGTTTTTCTGTCTCAGCGTATATGCAGCAGATCAGCAGCTGGCCCATGATGCAGCCAGGCATAGATGGACCGCCAGACTACGAAATCAGAGAAATCCGCCTACATCCATCCCTTCACATGACTGCACGGTTCACGGTCTCAGGATTCTATCGCCTTCGACTTCTTTACTTCGTCGAACTTGGCCTTCATGGTCTCATTGTTTCTAGTCAGCCTTCGTATGGTCACGTCCTGTGCCTTGTTGTTGGCCAGACGAAGCTGGTTCTCGGAGCCCAGCAAGGCGTCCTTGATCTTGTTCAGATGATTGATGGATTTGTCGATCTCCTCCACTGCATTCTTGAACTTTTTCGAGGCAATTTCGTAATTGCGGCCAAAAGCACTCTTGAAGGAGTCCAGCTCTTCCTCAAAATGCGTTATATCGATGTTCTGCGCCCTCTCTTCTTCAAGTTCATCCTTGTATTGCAGGGAGTTCTTGGCAGCGTCCCGGAGCAGGGTGATTATCGGAATGAAAAACTGCGGGCGGACGACATACATTTTCTCATAGCGATAGGAGACGTCCACGATGCCCGTGTTGTACAGGTCGCTGTCAGGCTCCAGCAGGGAGACCAAGATGGCATACTCACAGTGCTTCTCACGCCTGTCCTTGTCGAGCTCCTTGAAAAAGTCCTCGTTCTTGTGCTTGGTGGAGGTGGTGTCCATCTCGTTCTTCATCTCGAACATGATGGACACGATCTCCGTGCCCGAATCGTCCTTGTCGCGGAAGATGAAGTCGCCCTTGCTGCCCGTCCTCGCATCGTTGTCCTTCTCAAAGTAGGCATTGGGAAAAGCCGTGGACCGTAGCTTGTTGAACTCGATCTGGCAATGCTGCTCAAGCGTCTCCCCCACCATCTTGGTGGACAGCTTCGCCTTCAGATCACGCAGCCGTTCAATCTGATCGTCACGGTCCTGGATCTGGATCTCGTAACGCTCTTTAAGGGACTTGGCCTCGACTTTGCTCTGCAGCTCAGCCTTGTCAAGGCTGCTCTTCAATTCCGCTATCTCGGAATCCTTGTCCGCGACGACCGCCTGCAGCTGCGACTTCAGCTGCTCCTTGGAGAGCTTCTCCTCTGACTCTTTCTCAAGCTGCAGCCTCTCAAGTTTGCCCTTGAAATCATCACGCTCCTTCTGCACCGGACTCATAGCCTGAGCGAGTTCCTGCTTCTTCTGCAACTCAAAAGTATCAAGCTGATTCTGCAATTTGACGATCTCAGCCTCTTTGTCCGCAGCCGCCTTCTGGAGCTCGCTCTTGGAATTAGCCTCTGCTAGATCAAGCGCCTGCTGCTTCTCCGACTCGGCCTTGTCCAGCTTGGCACTCAGATCCTCTTTCTCCTTCTCGACCTTCCTCAGGGCCTCTGAAACAGCCAGTTCCTTAGCGGCTTGCTCGGATTCCAGCTTTGCCTGCAACTCCTGTATCTGGGCATCCTTGGCGCTTTTGGTCTTCTGCAAGGTTTGCTCGGCCTGCGCCTGGTCCAATTCACGAATCTTGTCATTCTCTCGTTCAGCCTGTTCAAGCCGTTCATGAAGCTGCCTATCAAAATCCTTGTCACGAACCTGCTTCAAAATATCGGCATATCCGGCCTCGTCAATGGTGAATGCGGTTCTACATTTGGGGCAAATAATCTCAGGCATATGCAACCTTTTCTTTCCGAACCTATGTCGAAAACTACCCTTGCTCTGAGCAGTCTGCACTGAAAGCCGAGTACCTACGATACTTAATGGAAACTATATTTGATCTATATCAACGTCACTACAAGGATTCAATAATCATGGGCCAGGTGATGATCTTGCGGATTGCGCCGCAGGCCCGGCGATAGTCCCCCGCCTGCCTCGCAGCCTCAAAAGCGATTTTTACGATCGACTCTTCAACTCCAGCCGCCTCGGCAATCCACAGCAACGATGCAGCATTCTCCAACTTGTTAAAACATTTTTTTGCACTATCATTTGGCCTCCGCCGGGAATATGCGCCCGCCCCATGGGTTGCATTATCTGCAAACCACTGCACCATATGCTGTTTTTCCGTTCTTGCATGCCTATCCGGCGAATTACCCACCTCGCGAAGATACGTATCGGAATACCGATAGTGCGAGCGCTTGAAACGCAACAAACGCGAAAAAACAACGCAGCTCATATCATTTCCACGTGCCAAGTGGGCCCTCTTCATTAAAGGTTAACTACATCTTTTGTCTTGATTATATCAGCGGAAAATAGTGGCATGCACAGTTGGCAATTAGTCTGGGGATTGCTCAAACCGCATCTATGAGACTGCTCGCACACCGCATTGCACCTACAAACTCATCCTAGAAAGAGCGATATAAGCAGTCTCAAGTTTGGCATGCTGGACCTCTTACAGAGGTAGATCTACAGGAGTTTTTTCGCTCTAGCCTTTTTGGATATTGACTGCTCGCGTGACTGTTGAGCTGATCTTTAATTTTGAAGTGATTTTTTATAAAACCACTTCTTTATAGATGCACGTCTTTGCTTAGATCGCTATTAAGATTGCCTGACCGTACGAAAGTATCGGACCCATGCTCCACGGATACTTAATCCTAGACGAAAACAGTAGCAGTTCGATCTAGTTTAATAATATAAATATTCAGGCACGGTTATCATGCTTCCCCTAGCCATATAGTTGCTATATAATTGCAATAGCAGAGTTACGAAATCACTGTGATTCATAGTGATGATAGAAAAAAGATTGAAATAATCAAGTAAATTTTAACTGTGAATAAGGGGCAAAGCAATGCAACAATTCTCCGTTGATGCGCAAATGGAAATAATTGTTCCACCCATCAATCAGCCTTATACGAAGTCGTCACTTGCTATCGATTTCATGGCTGAGAACAAAGAAGCTAAAAAAGATAATTACGAACGAATCACCATTTCATGATTCTGGTATGTGTGATGTAGCTTGGCGAACACATGGTCCAGCTAAAAACAAGACATGTCTTTGCGCTATTTCCCGGAAAGGGCAATACAATTTGTTCTTCTATTTCTCATAATCCCGATACTCCTAAAACCTGCTATTTCATCAGTCAGTCTCTTCCCCAATTGAATACAATCGCAGAAAGCAGAGTGCATTTATTCTCTTATTATGTCTGTCCTAAAAATTATCATATCTATTAGTCATACCGTGGGATTTATACCATGGTAAAGGAATTCAAATCCGCTGTGCCCACTGACCATAGCACTTCTTTGCTTAATGAAGCTAAACTATCCATAAGCGGGACCCCCGTATATCTGTCTTTATGGTTAAGGGCGATTGAATGATGCAGCAATGACGGAAGCACTATAAGAGTTAAACGATGTACTTCCATTACTCTTTTTAACGTGCATTTTGAAAAGCTCGCTTGAACTTAAATTGAAGTATAATAGTATGGTTGCACGGTCGATTTCAATGGCGCATTAACGTTGTAATTTCCAAATTGAACTGACTCGGAGCGTATCAAAGCAGGCTTCAGCGTCCATCAAGCAAGAACTTCTGAGGAGCAAAGCACTCATCTGTCCACATTATAAAAACGCCATATTCCTCCCCTCATCTTATACAGCTTCAAACGGCCAAGCCGGGTGGAGCTTTAGACAGACTATCGAGGTGGCTTGCAACGTTGATAGACCAGTGGCCAATGTGTTACGTGCTGCTTAAGACCGTGAACAGTAAAGCTATGTCTCGGAGTTTCGAACTGATCAATCCGCCCAAAAGGCCTGCTCCTGCACTTGGCACTAAGGGCAATAGAAACAAAGAGTGAGATTCAAATTCTGGCCTACGGCCAACGAATTGCAGAAATGTACAGAATATGAGTTTCTGCACGATTGCCTTAACCGCGTTGTTAAACACGCAGTCAAGCACAGATCATCTTCTGCTCAGTGGCCTAACCTCTACAACCCTCTCGTAGGTAGACTTCCACCGACTCGAACTTGCTAGCATGATTGCATCTGCACCAAAGAAGGACAAAAGGACTCGAATGCTATACACACAACTGGGCAAAACGGACATCAACATATCGAAGATCTGCGTGGGGTGCATGAGCTTCGGCAAGCCAGGCACCATGCACGACTGGACACTGGATGAGGAAGGGACTGACGCCGTCGTTGCGCATGCACTCGATCTGGGCATCACGTTCTTCGATACAGCCAACGGCTACTCCGCCGGGACCAGTGAGGAATATCTGGGGAAGGCGCTTAGGAGGCATACAAGCCGCGATCGGGTGGTCATTGCATCCAAGGTCTATTTCAATGAGGGGCGACTTTCATCCAAGGCCATCCATCGGGAGATCGATGGAACACTCAAGCGGCTGGACACCGACTACCTGGATCTCTACATCATTCACAGGTTCGACTATGAAACGCCCATCGAGGAGACTATGGAAGCACTGAACGATCTGGTCAGAGCTGGCAAGGTGCGAGCGCTGGGGGCTTCAGCCATGTACGCCAGCCAGTTTCAGGATATGCAGAAAGTCGCCCAAGACAACGGCTGGACCCCCTTCAGCGCCATGGAGAACCATTACAACCTGCTCTATCGGGAGGACGAGAAGGATCTAATACCCTTCTGAAGAAAGACGGATGTCTCCCTGATGCCCTACAGCCCTCTGGCCGCCGGCCATCTGACACGGCCCACATGGACCGCCGACACCCTGCGCAGCGCGACTGATAAGGTCTCGCGCGGCAAGTATGGCCGGGCCGAGGACAACGACCTGACCATCATCGATCGTGTACAAGAAGTGGCAGAGCAGCACAAGGTTCCTATGGCCCGGGTAGCCATCGCCTGGCAGTGGGCCAAAGGCGTCGCTTCACCAATCATCGGCGCCACCAAGGCCCGTCATCTTGACGATGCCGTGGCTGCGCTGGATTTGGAGCTCACGCCCGAGGAGATCGCCTCCATGGAGGAGGCCTACCTTCCGCATGAGACAGTGGGAGCCATCGGCAGCAATCCTCCTGAAGGCGTGGTATTGCTGGACGCGGAGGAAAAGTAGCGCCGCAGATATTTCCCTAATTTGGTGTCCGTATTTGAGCACGCAGGCAACAATGATCTGATTAACTCACTGCTAATTCATGAATTTATGCCTGTGTCAGATTACGGATCAATGCTGTCTCTGACCTTGCTAGCCTTCCCCTGTGATCATTTTTCGACCAATGTTTAACGAACTCACGATGTCGAAGGAATCTGGCCGCCTTACTTGCTAAGCCTCGACTGCCACATCCTCGTCGCCACCATATCCAAGCTGCACTGAGATGCATGCAGCACTGCGTCTTACAAGCAGACCGAGCTCCTTCATACGCTTGCCAGGCATAAATGTGGCTGCTGCGGATATTGAAATCGCAGCCGTCACTGCGCCAGCACCGTCACGAACAGGGGCGGCCACGCATCTAATGCCAGGCTCATTCTCCTCAAGATCGTAGGCAAACCCCTGCTTGGCGAATTGCTCCATTGCAGCTGCGAAGGCTTTCTCGTTGGCATAGTCGTGTTCTGGTTTGCGATCTTGAAGATTCCTGTCCTGTATGTATTGGGATTGCCAACGGTCAGGATCATCCAATAAAAGGGCTTTGCCGATCCCTGTGAAGGTCAAGGGCATACGGCAGCCGGGCCAAGAGCGAATCTCAATGCCACGGCTGCCGTGGATTTTGTCAAGATATAAAGCCGATCCTGAGTCCTCCACAGCGAGATGCACCGTATCCTTGGCAGTCTGAGCCAGATCAAGCAGAAACGGGCGGGCAACCTCCTGAATCGATATCTCGTTCCTGGCCTGGAAACCCAGCTCGATCAGAGCAGGCCCCAAACGCAAATCCCCATTGCTCTCTTCACGAAGAAAACGCTGGCTGCGAAGAGCTTGTATCAGTCTATGCGCGCTGCTTCTGCTCAGACCTGTCTGTCCAGTTACTTCCTTGAGATTGCGCGCCCCATGCGCGACGGCCCGGAGCACCGCAATCCCATGCATCAGGGTCTGCGTTCCCGCAGGTGCCTTTGTCTCTGCCATATACCGCATTTTAAGGCGTCCCAACCAGGAGAACGAAACCCGTTCAGCCTTATTCATCTGAACAATGACAGCTCTTGTTCCATAGCACGCACATACAGATCGGTGTCTCCGGCGATAGCAATGAAACTTGCCCCCCACTCAAAATACTTTTTCGCTAGCGAGTCATCGAAGGCCAGGGACCCTGCAGCCTTGCCGTGGCGGAGGATGGAATCAAAGGCCTTATGTATAGCATCCTGGACCACAAGGTTGTCGGCATCATCCGGATATCCCAGCGAAGCAGAAAGATCCGCCGGCCCGATGAAGATTCCGTCGATACCATCGACAGCAGCTATGGCATCGATATTTTCCAAAGCCTCCCGACTTTCAACCTGCACGACAATGCACAATTCATCGGTGGCATCACGCATATAATCGGGTATTCGACCCCATTGACCCGATCGTGCCAGGACAGCTCCTACACCACGAATCCCCTCTGGGGCATATCGGACTGCCTTAACCATAAGCTGAGCCTGCTCAGACGTATTGACCATAGGCAGAAGGAGGGTCTGCGCCCCTAGGTCGAGGACCTGCTTGATCATCACAGGATCCGGACTGGCAGGACGCACGATCGGCGTACACGGATACCCGTGCACGGCTCTGAGCTGGTCAAGAATGGTAGTCAGCGTATTCGGACCATGCTCTCCGTCCACCAGCAACCAGTCAAATCCAGAACCAGCCGAGATCTCGGCGGCTGTCGCCGATCCGAAAGCTAGCCATAGCCCGAGTTGCCTACGATGCTCCTTTAAAGCCCTTTTGAATTCATTGTGAGGTATGTTGCACGACATGAAATGCCCTTCCGCATAGTTCTTTTCCTGACACGACCGGAACCGCGACATCGTCCGTCGCCGCTCAGTGCGTGTATGGCCGCTCCAGAGCGCATTCACGATTCAACTCGACGCCGAAACCCGGCTTGTCAAGTTGATTGACAGTAATGACACCATGCTCGGGAACAGGCTCTCCTATCAGGAGCGGATCAAACTGGGGACGAACATGATCCGCCTTCGGAGCAGTCATCAGATATTCGCTGAAGGGCGTGTTTGTAAAGGTGATGACGGCATGGTGGGAATATACGGACGAACCATGAGGAACCACCAATTGTCCATGAGCTCTTGCCAGTGCAGCAATATCCAGTAGGGATGTGATACCGCCGCACCAACCCACATCAGGCTGCAGAATATCGACTCCGGCATCCGAAAGTTCCTTGAACGAACTCAGATTGCCTGTATGCTCACCAGTAGTCATCAGCATGCCCGGAGGCATGTTCCTCTTTAATTCGCGATAGCTCTGTACATCGGCAGCGGGGAAGCACTCCTCCATCCACTTCAATCCATACGGTGCCGCAGCCCGAGCCAGTTTAGTCGCATAGTTCACATCCTGGCTCATCCAGCAATCGAACATAAGCCAGAAATCCGATCCGACTTTCTCGCGCATGTCAGCAAGCATCGCTATATCCTTGCGGATGCCCTCCTCGCCGAAGGCCGAGCTCCAATGCGTCGGCATCTTTCCACCGATAAAGCCCATCTCCTTAGCCAGGTCGGGACGCGCCCCGGTGGCATAAAAATGGATTTCATCCCGGACTGCTCCTCCGAGAATTTTGTAGACAGGCAGTCCAATGACTTTCCCGAGAAGATCCCACAATGCCAGATCCACACAGGAGATCGCGTTTATGACGACACCCCCACCTCCTGAATAGAAAAGAGTCGCATTAGTCATCTGATCATGGATCAACTTAATTTGATCGACTCGTTTGCCCTCAACAAAGCGGCTCAGATGCTTCTCCACGATGAAGCAGCCGATCTGGCCGGCAGTCGAGATAGCGAACCCTGTCGTTCCATCGGAAGCCTCAACTTCAACGACCAGAGTCCCCAATACATTCAATCCAAATGACTGGCGGGACTGCTCATATTCTTTGTACTTGCTCATTGGCGTCGCGATATGGTCATCAATCCAGTGCCCTTTGCCCTGGTCATGGTAATCACCCCCTCCCTGCCCGTGTACTTTGGCCGCAGCACCACCCATGCTGTATGCCCTGATGGATCGTATCGTTGGCAACTTGGTTGAAGACAGCGACATTGCAACCTCCAGTTCTTCGTCATTGAATCGGCTTCTTCTTAGGATTTCAAAACCTATCCGTCGGAAGCCTGATATTCACAGTATCAGAGATGAAATTACATCCCAATATTTGGGAATAATCCTAATAAGATACAGGCGGGAACATTATTGTCACGCAATTATGTGCAACAAGAGTTGTTCCACATATAGGGACGATTACCCAATAGTTGTATACTGGTGTCAATCACTGGTCCACTCGAGCAGAGATGCGTTAACTCAACGCTCCGATCACAGAGGATCGCGACACGTGACCAGATGGGACAAATGCCGCAGACATGCGACTCTCCACTCCTGCACAAAGAGGTCAATATGACAAAAGAGCCAACGATCACAGCGAAACAGGCACGTCTCGACAAGATCATCATTAAGACCACGAAACGCTTGGTTCCTTTCCTGTTGCTCATGTACGTCATGGCGTTCTTCGACCGAAGCAACATCAGCTACGCCCAGCAATCGTACATGGCGGACACTGGGCTCACTGCCCAGGGTTATGCCTTGGGATCGGGATTGTTCTTCGTTATCTATTCCTTCTTAGGAGCACCATCTAATTTGATGATGCGCAAGGTAGGTGCCAGACGATGGCTCACCATACTGACTATTTTGTGGGGGATCGTCGGCACCGGCATGGCCTTTACGCATAATCAAACACAGTTCATCGTCGTGCGAATCCTGCTGGGCGTGGCAGAGGCAGGCTTCTTTCCCGGAGCCATCTATCTAACTACAATCTTCTTCCCCAGGAAACAGCAGGACGAAATCAGAGGACTGTTTTACATGGGGGCTCCTCTGGCCATGATCATCGGCGCGCCAGTGTCCGGTCTGCTACTACAGATGCACGGAATTCTCGGGATGCCTGGGTGGTTCTGGATGTTTCTGATCGAGGGTGTGGCTGCCATAGCCGTGGGAATCGCAGCTTACTTTTATCTGGACGACAGCCCCCGGACAGCAAGATTCCTGGATGCTGGCGAGGGCGAAATCCTGGCCGAGGCTATCGCTCATGACGAAGCAGACACCAAGGACAAGACGGAATCGAGTATGTCCGGGGCTCTCGGTTCATGGCGAGTCTGGGCTCTTTCAATCGTGTACTTTATGATTCAAGTGGGAGTCTACGGAATAACCTTCTACCTCCCTTCTCAGGTTTCTGGATTAATCGGCAAGAAGGTGGGCATGGAGGTCTCTCTGATATCCATGCTCCCCTGGCTTTGCGCACTGATCGGCACCTGGCTGCTCCCCAAATGGTCAACCAAGATCGGTCATCACCACCTCTTCGTCGCCATGATCCTGCTCGTCACTGGTTGCTCCATCACCTTTTCCGCATTCGCCAAACCATTGCCGGCTATCCTGTGTCTGTGCATTGCAGCCACGGGGGTAATCGCCAGTCAGCCCATCTTCTGGAGAATGCCTACCGAGCTTTTGACCGGTGCAGCCTTGGCAGGCGGCATCGGTGTCGTCAACATGGTAGGAGGGTTCGGAGGTTTCTTCGCACCCAACGTAAGGGTATGGTTCGACTCGCTCTTCGGCACTCTCGCCACCGGCAGGGCCGGTCTGGTAGCCTTGGGGGGCTTCGTTCTTGCAGGCGCTCTGATATCCTGGCTGGTAGGTTTATCCGAACACCCAAAGCGCTGATCCCAGCAATCCCATCTATATAGGCCAACGGATTGCATACGGATCAGCAGCAGCCCACCGTTCATCACTGCGGTAACCGCAAAAGAGACAGGCGCACTGCTTCTGAATCCTTGGAAACTTTCGAATCGACCATCCCTGAATCCAGCGCCTGCGCACAGTCGCCATCCGCGTCAGAGCCTTCTGAGGCAGACGCTTCAAGGCTGGCTTGCCCAGCAGCGCCTGGCATGAGGCGGGCGGTCCGCCAAAGGATCATCCGCTTGCACAAATCTTCACTTGGCGTAGTACTCGTCATAGGCCTTCTGCTCCAGCTTGATGCTCTGGTCCAGATTGGCCTTCTTGAGGGTGTCCAGGTACTGATCCCACTCGGCATCTACTCCCCCCTTGGTGGTCCATTGCGCAAACTTGGTCATGGCTGTATTGAGTATGGCCGTGTTGTTGTTCTGCAAAGTGCTGTTGTCGGCAGAAGAGAATTTGAGCCCACCGGGCAGAATGTCACGCTTGGGATCGACGTGGTTGAGAATGGGCTCCAAGGTCTTGACCTGGCCGCGCGCCTCCTGCACATCCGCCGGCAGCTCAATCTTCAGGTCCGGGCGAATCCAGTATGGCGAACCATCGGCCAGGGTCTGCGACCACTTCCATGTCGAAGGATCCTTGGTGGAGTCTGCAGGCGGCAGAATCTTATAGGACTTCTCGCCGGTCTTCCGAATATCCTTGCCCATGTCGCCCCAGAACTGCTGAAGAGACACGTCCTGGCCATAAAGGGCGTTGATCACCTTGAGCACAGCCTCCTTATTCGAAGGCTTGGCTGACATGGCCAAGGCTGATTCGTTGTAATCGTACTTGTCACCCACATGGTCGTAGACCAGTTCATCAGGATTCTGATCAGGCTTGGCCTTGAGCGTCGACATGGTCACGTACTGCTTGGCCAGCTGGGCACCGAACCGATCAGTCGCTGTCCAGCCCCAGGTGAACCCTACCTTGGCGGTGTCCCCCTGGCCGCGGGCGGTGGATTGCGCCGTGGAGTAATCGTGGGTGAAGGCATCCTTGGCGATGACCCCATCCTGCCAGAGCCGGTTCATGAACTGTACGACCTGCTTATATCTGGGATCAGTGAAGAAGGACTTGACCTGACTCTTGTCCACGTAATACCCCTGGGCGCTGCCAAGTGAGGTCACGATTCCCAGGCTGTTAAGAAAGATGACGGGCTCGTTCTTGCCGAATCCGGCCGGGGAGGGCGAATAGAAGTCGAAAGGCACCTCGTCAGCCTCTCCATTTCCGTTGGGATCCTGGGTCTTGAAGGTCTTGAGCACGTTCTCCAGCTCATCCCAGGTGGTCGGAACCTGCAATCCCAGCTTGTCCAGCCACTGCTTGTTGATGAATGTGTGGCTGGCATCGGCCGGCATGATCCCCTTGGCCACTGAGGGCAGAATGTATATGGCTCCGTCCTTCATGGTGACCGATCGTTTGGCGGCCGGATCAATAGTGAACATCTTCTTTACGTTGGGCATCTTGTCCAAGTCCTTGCTCAGATTCTCGAACAGGGTGCTGTAGGTGGCCAGATCGGCCAGAGTAACGCCCTTGAGGATCAGATCCGGCACATCTCCGGCTGCGAACATGGCCTGTTTCTTCTGATCCCAGTCTGAGCTCGCCTCCTGCCAGTGGATCTCGCAGCCGCACTCCTTCTCAACCTGCTTGGGCCAAGCCATCTTGGACATCTTCTGCGTCAAGGGGTGCTTGGCCACAGCTATGGTGACGATGGGCTTGCCCTCGGCATTGGTTTTGGGCTTGCTGGATGAGCCGCCACACCCCGCCAGCAGCATGGACAGGGCGACTATGCCCGCGCCCACTGCAGCCAGATAGGTGCGAATGCCCCCTGGTTCATGGTTTTTCATCATTGCTTCCTTTCTCTCGACTGATGACTGGTTGACCACGGCCATACAGTGCTTCATCTGCGATTGGCCTTGACGCTGCAACGATGAAGCAGGACCAGGCCAGAGCGCGACAGGGCCCGATCAGCCCTTGATAGCCCCGATCATGACTCCTTTGTTGAAGTACTTCTGGATGAAGGGATAGATGACCAGCAGGGGCAGGGTAGAGACGATGATGACCCCATACTTGATCTGGTCGGCGTATTCCTGGCCGTATCCAGCCCCGGAGGTGGCCCCCGATCCGCCCTGGAAAGCCTGATTCGACAGGAGGATGTCCCTGAGCACTATCTGCAGGGGCTGCTTGTCATAGGTGCGGATGTAGACCAAGCCGGTGAAGAAGTCGTTCCAGTGGCCCACCATGTAATAGAGGCCGATGACTGCAACGATAGCGCTGGACAGGGGCAGTACCACGCGGCCGAGATAACGGAACCAGCCTGCGCCGTCGATCTGAGCCGCGTCATGCAGATCCTCGGGAATGCTGGTCTCGAAGAAGGACCGGGCGATGATCAGATTGTAAACGCTGACCGCTCCGGGGATGACGAAGACGGCCCAGGAATCCAGCAGGTCCATCTGCTTGTAGAGCAGGTAGGTAGGAATCAGCCCGCCGTTGATGAACATGGTCACGGTGAAGAAGAGCATGATCAGACGCCGGCCTCGCAGCTCGCGTCGCGAAAGCGCGAAGGCCGCAGGCATGGTGACCACCAAGTTCAATGCAGTGCCGACAACTGTGTACAAGAGGGTATTTCTGTAGCCATTCCAGATGCGTCCATCGCCGAGAATCTGCCGGAATCCGTACAGGGAGAAACCCTTGGGCAGCCAGTTGACCTGCCCGGTATTGACCATGGTCTGGTCAGAGACCGAGGCGATGATGATGAACCATATGGGGTAGATGATGCTGGCGACCACCACAAGGAGGAGAATGACGATGACCGAGTCGGCAAGTCGGTCCTTCCAGCTCTGAGGATGGGTCAGCCGTCGGATACCGCTGCTCTTGATGCCATGGTTGATGCTCATGTCGGCTTCCTTCCGGATTCAGAAGATGCTGGTGTCGGAGATGCGCTTCGAGATTTGATTGGCGGCGACCAGGAAGATCAGATTGATCACCGTATTGAACAGGCCTATAGCCGTCGAGTAGGAGAACTGATTCTGCAAAATGCCGATTTTGTAGGTGTAGGTACTGATGACCTCCGAGGCCGGCAGATTCAAGGTGTTCTGCATAAGGAAGACCTTTTCGAAGCCCACGTTGAGCACACCGCCCATATTGAGGATGAGCAGGATGCCGGCAGTAGGCAGGATGGCGGGAATGTCGATGTAGCGAATCAGCTGGAAGCGACCAGCGCCATCCATTCTGGCCGCCTCATAGAGGGCCGTATCCACCGAGCTTAGAGCCGCCAGGTAGATGATTGAATTCCACCCCATGTGCTGCCAGACTTCGCTGATCCAGTAGATGGGTGTGAAGGCTGCGGGATCACCCATGAAATTGGGATTGACTACATGCAGAAAAGCCAAAAAGCGGGTCAGCAAGCCTGATGAGGGAGCAAGGAAGAGATTGATCATCGCTACAATGACCACGGTGGAGATGAAGTGGGGCATATAGGTGATGGTCTGCACAAATCCCTTGACTTTGCCCGAATGGATCTGGTTGATGAGCAGGGCCAGGATGATGGGTGCAATGAAACCCATGACCAGGGTCCATAGGCTGATGCGGACCGTGTTGATCATCAGCGGCTTGAACATGGGCGAGGCGAAGAACTGACGGAAGTAGTGGAAGCCCACCCATTTGCCGCCGGTCAGGCCCTTGGTGAAGTCGAAATCGCGGAAGGCCAGCTGGATGCCGTACATGGGGCCGTAATGAAATATGGCCACAAAGACGATGGCAGGAAGCACCATCACCCACAAGGGCCAGCAACGATGCGCATATTCGGCGAAGCTCTCGCGACGGAGCCCACGCCTATTCGAAGTCTGTTTCCGCCGATAACGGGATGATCCGCGCTCTGAGTCCAATGCATCCTTGTGCGAGGTCATGACATGTCCCTTCTTCATCGAGTGGGATGCGCAGGAGCCGAAAGGATCAACCTCGATCGCACCTGAAACCGGACCGGACGACCTACGGCCCTAATCCCTATCGGCAACTCCGACACTGGCCATAATAAGAAGAAAGGAAAATTTTGTCAAATAAAAAAGTTTCTTAAAATTAAAGTACGGAAGACTTGCTTGTGTCAGTGAAATTGCGACTGTGCGGCCCTCTGAAACTTTCGACTAGTGGATTTAGAGCGGCACTCTGGTGGAGGCGCGCTGGACAAGCGTGCCCTTGACGCACTCGATACCCTGGTGACCTCGGCCTTCCAGCATATCAGCCAGGCAGCTGGCTGCCCTGGTACCGATGGCCTTCAGGTTCAGGTCGACGCTGGTAAGCGGAGGACGCGAGTTGCCGACAATGACCGTCCGATTGTCAACCCCAACCACCGACACTCTATCCGGCACGGAAATATGCCGATCATGCAGGATATCCAGGCACCCACGGGCTATCTCGTCGTTGCCGCAAGCCACCCCATCGAAGTCGATGCCTTCATCCAGCAAGCCGACCATGGTACTACGCCCAGTCTCCTCGTTCCAGCCTCCATACCGAACTGTACGCACGGCAGCCAACCCGCGGCTATCCAGTTCTGCCATCTCGCCCTTGAGCCGCCTGACCGAGGACTGGAAGGCCGGATCGCCGGCAATCAGCACGATTTTTTTGGATCCTCCCTCGACCAGATGCCGTACCATCAGCCGCCCGATGTCCTCGTTGTCGGTAATGACAGAGCAGTCATGGGGATCCATGGACGCCTGGTTGGCATAGACAACCGGCACCGGGCAGCTGGTCAGCGCTGGCCGCGGATCGGTACGCCATCCCACCATCAGCAGACCTTTGACACCATAGGCCAGCAGATTATCTATATGGTGCTGCTCAAGAGCCGGATCCCTGCCGGCGTTGCACAGAAAAACAGGAATGGACTCGACTCCGAAGTAGCTTTCCGCGCCGATCAGGATGGGCATGGAGAACTGGCCGTCCAGGTCCGAAGTGACCAGGCCCACCGACTTAGGCAGGCTGGGAGGCTGGGACTGCTTTTGACGCTCATTGAGTGAAAAGGAAAGCTCCGCGGCGGCCTTGTACACCTTGGCTCTTGTCGGGCCGCTGACCTGTGCGCTGTTACGGAGCGCCTTGGAGGCTGTGGACACTGCAACCCCCGCCTTGGCAGCCACGTCGGCCAGCGTCACTTTCTTGCTCATCGGATCGCCTCCCGGCTCTTCTGGACTGTGAGCGTCTCCAACTATGGTAATGGAGAGAGATGGCCATCGAGCCCTGCCAGTCTCGCTCATCTTTTTACTCATTGAAAATTTTCCTAATCTGGTGTTAGCCTATGGGTGTCCAAACACAGGCGGCAGAGCATCCGCCTGATCAGAAGACAGTGGGAGCGACACCATGGTCACCTTGTTTCATCCCCAGCCCGGAACCATCCCAGTGACCGCCGGGTCGGGCGCTGTTCTGGCCGATTCAGGGGTCCGGCCTAATTGGCTGCTGGATCATGGCGAGGATACGGCCGTGCAAATTGCGGCGGGCAATCTGATGAGGGATTTTGCGACTGTCACAGACCGGACCCAGAGGCCGACCAATCTGATCGACGAGAGCAGCCCGACCATCTGCCTGGGCACCCTGGGCCATTCCAGTTGGATCGATTCGGCTGTCTGCTCCGACCAGCTCGATCTGACCCCGCTCAAGGATCCCCAAGGAGAGTACCGCTGGGAAGGCTTCACCTTGCAGGTCATCGACGGCACCCTCTATATCGCCGGGACTGACCGGCGCGGAACTATCTACGGAATCTACGCCCTCAGCCGGGCCATCGGCATCTCACCCTTGCACTGGTGGGGAAACGTACCGGCCCGTCGCCATGAACGGATATGCCTGCCCGACGACCTGCGCGTCTTCGACTGGCCCTCGGTCAGGTACCGGGGCTTCTTCATCAACGACGAGGAGGAGCTGGACGACTGGGCTCGCCTACACACTCCGGACGGAACCATCGGACCGGCGACCTATGAAAAAGTCTTTGACCTGATCCTACGGCTGGGCGGCAACTATCTGTGGCCAGCCATGCACGTCAACGCCTTCAATGCCGATCCGCGCAACGGAAGACTTGCCCAGAGCATGGGGATTGTCATCGGGAGCAGCCACTGCGACATGCTCCTGCGGAGCAACCAGCATGAGTGGGATCCCTGGGTGGCCTCGCAGGGCAGGCATGTGGACTATGACTATTCGTTGCCCGGATGCAACCGGGATATGATTCGGCGCTACTGGTCACAGAGCGTGGACATGAACCGGAAATACGAGGTCACCTGGACCCTGGGCATGCGCGGTATTCACGACACGGGCCTGACCACGCGCGCCATCGACGAAGATCCGAACCTGGATCAGGAGGGTCGTCTGCGAGCGCGGGTCGATCTGCTCGGTCGGATTATTCGCGACCAGAGGAGCATTCTGCACGAACACTTGGGTCGACCTCCTCAGGAGGTCCCCCAGCTCTTCATTCCTTATAAGGAGGTGCTGCCCCTCTACGACGCGGGCCTGGACCTGCCCGAGGACGTGACCATCATGTGGGTCAATGACAACTACGGGTATATGCGCCGCTTCCCCAATCAGGCCGAACGGGCGCGCAGCGGGGGCAATGGGGTTTACTACCACAGCTCCTACTGGGCGCCGCCGAGGACCAGCTACCGCTGCACCTCATCCACTCCCCTGGCTCTGATGAACGACCAGCTGAGCAAGTGCTGGGATCGGGGCATCCGCCGGGTATGGATAGACAATCTGGGAGCCATCAAGCGCCTGGAGCTGGAGGGATCCTACTTCCTCCACCTGGCCTGGAATGCAGACGAGAATCACCACAGTCTTTCAGCCCGGGACTTTGTGGCCGCCTGGTTCGACCAGACCTTCGCAGACGATCGCGGCTCTGATGCGGCCGACATGTGCATGAGCTACTACCGGATCAACAATCAGGCCAAAATCGAACACCTGCATGAGGACTCATTCACCCAGACAGGGTACGATGACGAGGCCGGCGGCCGCCTGGCAGCCTTGCGGGAACTAGCAGAGCGCTCGCACAATCTCGGCAGGAGCGTAAAGCCAGAGTTCCGCGAAGCTTATCGATCACTGGTGGACCTGAAGATCGCCATGGCCTACTACGTGAACGCCCAGTTCTACCATGCGGACCGCAGCCGTCTCGAGGCCGCCCGAGGCGCTATGCCGGCCGCCCACAGACAGACGAGGATCTCCCATCTCTTCCAAGGGATGATCCGGGCTCTGCTCCATTGGTATAACAAGGAGCTGGCCCGGGGCTGCTGGGACGGCATCCTCACTCCCAACAGGTTCCCTCCTCCTACGCTACCTCAGTACCCGACTTGCAGACCGGTGAAGGTCCAACCGAACCAGGGACTGATCCTGACGCCACAGGGAGCACAGGAGGGCGTCATAGTCCCTGGCAATAGCAATCACGTCAAGCTGGTCTTCGATCCCTATGGCATCACCGACCGTTGGATTGACCTGGACCTTATGGGCAGTCCTGCAGAGGAAGTGTGCATCAGCGCCAACCAGGACTGGATCAGTCTGCCAGCGGAACGGCGAATCGTCAGGGATGAATGGCGAATCCATGTACAGGTCGAGAACGCCTCAACCCATGCGGGTCGGCAGGGTACGCTGACCATCATCACCCGTCCCAGCAAGCCAGAGACAACTGAAAAAGCCTGGCCTACCCCGATCATGGTCGATGTTCTGGTAGGCGAGAATCCTGGCTTCAGACAAGGATTCACCGGCTACGTCGAGGCTGATGGACACATCAGCATGGACCCCTCACGCGGACGCGTCAACCCCGACCTCACGGAGACCACCACTTGGCTGGCAACCCAAGATCTGGGGCGTTTCGGCCCAGGCCTGATGCAGACCAAGGGCTGGAGCGACCCGGAATCAGGAAGCGGGGCCTGTCTGAGTCTGGACTTCTGGCTAAAGACCCCCGGCCGCCACCGTCTAGAGGTTCACCGTCTGCCCACACTGAACTCGCGTGGGCGAATTCGCCTGCGTGTCAGCCTGGATGGCAATCGGGGCGAAATCCTGGAATCGCCCACCACTGACGAGTTCCGTGGCGACTGGCAGGAGACCATCGTATATAACGCCGAGCAACTGACCATGGTCCTGCCCTATTTGGAGGCAGGACCCCACCAGCTGCAGCTTATTGCCGTGGATGACTCCTTCGGCATCGACAAAGTCGTGATCAACACCGGTCGGAAACGGTCCAGCCGGCTGGGACCTGCTTTCAGCACCTGGGTGGCGGATGGCCGGCCCTCCAAACAGGCTGGCAACAGGAGCTTTCACGCAGCTCACATAGACAGGGCTCAGACCAGCAATCAGATTACAGTCTGTCAGCCAACGCCCACGGCCGAGGCCTTGGACCGCCCCCTACGGAATCTGGCCGTTGGAGACTACGGTATCGATCCGGACCGCACCCCGGAAGAACCTGTACCCTACTTCGATCAGGACTACTGGCTTCACGGCGGCTTGTATACACGGCCGAAGCTGGTCTGGCCTGCCGGGCATCAGCACGAGCAGAAGCTGAGCCAAAACAATGACGCCAACAAGACACCAGAGCGCATCTACCTTGAGACCGCTGACTGCCTAAGACAAGGCGAAAACGCCTGGCTGTCACAGAATGGGTCACAAAACGGCAAGCGTCGGCAGGGCTGCTGGTTTCCCACCGACGCCCCCACTCACAGGGGCCGGGGCCTGGCCATGCGGGCCGAGCCTAGGCAACAGCTCTGGCCCAAACCCGGTCAAGCTCCCGGCATGAACCTGGCCTTCCAGGTTGGCAGGCCAGGCAACTACCGGATCTGGCTCCTAGCCCAGTTCGCCTCCGACCTGGAGGACTCCTGCCATGTGATCTTGGACGGCGACCCGCTGCCCCCGGGCGACCTCTTCCCCCGAGGGGGAAGACTGATGACTTTTGCCACCGAGCATGTCTGGGGATGGTCGGAGATGGCCGCCATCCAGCTGACCGGCGGTCGGCACGTTCTGGTCTTGGAGCCGGAACGAGCCGGCATGCGCATCGCACGTGTCTACCTGGCCTGCGATGGATCACGGCCTCCCTTGGATGAGCAGTGGCCCGGTTAGAAAGACGACAGACCTGGGGACGCGCATGGGCTAGACGCCTGAAATCAGCGGTCACTGCCGTTCTCTATGCCCTTGGGCATCCGCCTGGCCTTGCCGGAGAGGAGCGAGCCAGTCATGACTGCCGCAGCAACAATGGCTAGAGGAAGAGCTATAGCTGCACCTGTTCTGGGCAGTGCCTCCACTAGGGCGTTCCAATCGTCGCTATTGGAACGGACAGCCCGATCCGAGCACAGCAGACGGCCGTCGACCATCACGCCCCGGAAATCAGGCTGTTGATGAGTCTTGTCGGCATCCTCCCGCTCAGGAAGGGCCGCTTGACCTTCTACAGGACAGGGCACCAGGGGACTGCCGATCACCCTAGCCCTGTCAGTATGCCGGCCAGACATGCCCGACACTGTGGCATGCACGTCCACAGACTGGCCAGGACGGAGCATTAGGGTTGACCAATTATTCGGATAGCGGATCCCGGTCACCCGTCCCTGGCCCACGACTGTCTGATCCTCCAAATGCAGTTGGCGGGCAGGGAAGATTGCTCCAGTCCCATCGCTGGGATCACGAGGAGAATCATTGGTGATCCGGAAGACAATGGGAACATCGTCATGAGCCCGGAGGGCCTGTTCCGGCTGATCCCGATCCCCTTTGGGCATGCCGCCGGCCTGATCAAACTTCTCGATATGCAAAGCCGGCGTCATATCGGGCGTGCTCGTCCAGACCGTGTTGGATGCCAGAATCTTGTCCTGATAGAACTCAGTGAATCGGTTCTCATGACGTTCCACGTTCTTCAGCCGCCTGCATTGCAAGTAGACCCTCCAACCGACCGGGCGGTCGCCTGAAGCGCTGACCAAGGCCAGATACCGCGACGTAGCCTCCACTTTGATCAGACCTGCAGGGCCTGCGGTCATCGTAAACCAAGGACCGCCATGTATATCTGCGGACATGTCTGAACCAGCCATGATCTGTCCATGATGAATCAGGATGCGTCCATTCTCGTAGAGGTCCTGGGTTGCGTAGACGGCCCAATGGCCAGTGAACCTATCCACCGCTGGGTCCAGCCGATCCTCAATCCGCCAGGTTTTCACCTGCGGATAGGCACGTCCGGCCGGCAGCAGACTGGAATCCAGACGGTACAGGAAGAGTCGGTCACGGTAGATACTGCCACCATGAGCGCTTCCTCCACCCACTGCGGCTACCACATCCTTGGCGGGATTGAGCGGCTTGACCGGATTGGTGACCACGTTGGTCGTTTTATGCAGGTTGTTGACGATCTGGGTCGCCTGGTTGCGAACCACATGACCGGTTTCCGCACGGATGACCGTGTAGGGCAGGACCAGATCGTAAGTGCGCCCCAGCAGCCCTTGGTCAATAGACGGTTCTAAGAGAGGATTATGGCCTCGGACAGCGGCATAGGCTGCCAGATCGGCAGGCTGAGGATCCCCTTTGAGGGTCACGCCTGTAGCCGGCACATAGGTATCCACGGTTTTGGCGAAGACCAGGACTGTGCCGTTTCTTACCTGAATGTTGAAGGCCTTGGTGTAATCGCGGCCGTCAGAACCCAGAACCTCGATCCCCCTGGGATCGATATCCAGGTGACGAGCGTCGTAGGCATCCGTCATACCCAACCGCCAGACCGGATAGGCGGTGTCCTTACGGCGGGCGTCCAGACTGATCCGATAGACACCATGGTCGCCCACAAAAAGCACCTTGCCGTCGATACTGATGCCTGGATCATGCGCGCTGACATCGCTCTTTGATGGATGGAAGTCAGCCGGCGGATTGCTCACCTGATTGGAGGGAGTCAGCGAGTTGTTCAGCGTAAGCACCCACTGATTGCCCACGCGATGATCCGTTGGGGCCTTGGGGTCAACCCTGCCTTCGAAGCGCAGACGGATTCTGGGATTGCCCCCGGCCCGCCATTGGCTGATACGGACGGGGTCGGTAATGGTCACCCGCAGGCTATGGTCCTTGTCCTTCCACTTTGTGGCGTATCCGGTCTTGGCGATGACATCGCCGCTCTGCAGGTCAGTCACCTCAAGGGTCTGTTTGTCGGGCAAAAACCAGCGGTCATAGACATCGGTCAGGATGATTGATTTGACAGGATAGGCAAGATTGTCGGGCAGGCTGGGCTGGGTATCCAATCCATACTCCAGCCGCTGACCAGGAAAGACCACCTTGCCGTCAACACTGGCCTGCTCCCCGCCTTGGCCGGCCTCCGAGATGACATCCTTGCGCACCGGAGGCAGATATCCACAGATGCCTGGCTCGTTGGTCTGCACACTCTGTGTGTTGACTGTTTGGGAGCCCGAGTTAATCAGGGCCTCGCCCTGGTTGCCATGGCCGTCGGGCGCCTTGCAGAAGGTCAGCTCCTGATCGGGTGTTCTGCCCAAATCCTTGCGAACCTTGGCCGCACCGCCGCCGTCGGCAAATCGGACCGTGAAGGGAACCAGCATGGTAACCTGCATAGGGACCTCCATCCCCTTGAGAACGTTCAACCACCCGCTCTTGGCCTGGGCCCGCGCCCGAGCGCCTGTCACGCTGATCTCGAAACGGTCGGTCACATCCCTGCCCTTGGCCACGATGCCTCCGACGCTGCTGCGGCGGTAGTGCCCGTCTGCATCCGCCTTGGCCTTAGCCGCAAAAATGCGGATAGCCCCAGCCCCGTCCTGATCAACCAGATAGTTTGCAGCGCTCCAGTCGTCAGTCAGGGCGAAAATCTTAGGGGCCTCAATCAAATGAGCTTCGACAGTAGCGTTGATCACCGACCCTACTTGGTCGCCGTCCAAAAAGACGTGTCCGTCGGCACCTGTCCCGTTACTCCATTGGGGGTCTATGACGCTCTTCCACGCCCCCGTGGCTGTGTCTCGCAGAATCCAGGATTTGTCCGGCCTGGGCTTCCAGGTGGGCGTACGACGCTCCGGGGTCGACTGGTCAACCTGCCGGGCGGCGCCCTCCCAATGGATTCCTCCCTGGTCCAGGATCACCCCGGTTTCTGGCCGGTCGACAGTCACATCCAACTGCCATGCCCAGCGGTGTTCCTCCGGCAGAGCACCACCCTTCCAGGCGGCTGTGGCGCGGTCTCCAGGCGGCCTGGTCCCTTCGGCAGTGTTGAAAACGAATTTGTCGGTCAGGTCCTCGCCGCTGGTCTGATCCCTGACATGCTGACCACTGATTCGGTACTGCTTGCCCTGAGGGTTGAAGACATCGCTAAAAGTCAGTTCGCGACCGTCCCGACCGGTTCCAGTGACAATATGCGTGCGATTGGTCATCCCATCCGCGCTGGTGCCACGATCTACTTGCTTATCAGGTGGATCCGGCGGCAGATCGGCCGGCTTGGGCTCGTAGTCGTTGAGCATGATCACCACCAGGGAGATGCCCTTCTTGTTGCCCGCATACTCGTCAGCGAACTTGTCCAGGTTGTCGTTGGGCTGATCCCAGAAGGAATCGCTGGTCCGATAGGTCACCCCACGATTGCTGAATGTGCTGTTTGCCACCTGGCTGCGCCAGTTATCCATCCAGAGCTTGTGAATAGCCACGGAGATCCCGTCAAATATACGTTGGGATCCACGGTAACCGGCAACCACGCCCACGCCGGTCACCCGGCAGTGGCCCTGTCCGGATTGGTCGGCATGGGCCTCGTTAAAGCGCGCCTGACAGTTGCCGTTGGCCTCATCCAGAGCCTGCCGCTTGACCCGGGCCGTAGTGGCATTGCGCCCGTCCACTACCCCCATCTGGGAGAACGCCCTGTCTATGCTGCCTATTTCATAACCGCCAAAAGCCCCCTGGTCGTCATCCTTGTAGGCCCAGCCCTGCCAGAGCCGGATCTTTTGGCCACCGGGTGGCACCGGTCTGCCACCGGCATGGCCTGATCCTCCGCCAGCCATGGCAGGAGCCGCCGGACCGGCAAGGGTCGCCAGGGCAGCCAGAGCCGCCAAGAGGCCGATCCATCTATGCTTGTTCATACTCGTCCTCACTTTTTCGCCCGCCCCATGCCTTGAGTATGGGCGGCCGCCGGGCATATAGGTGCGTGGGTGGGGAACTGTGGTCGAATGTGCCGCGGGACGGTTATGCTGTGTATGACACATACCTATGCCGTCCAGACCGAAAAGGAGACAGGACAATGGCAGAGACATTCGACGTGTTGGTCGAGATCCCACGTGGCTCCCGCAACAAGTACGAGATGGACCACGACAGCGGCCATATCAGGCTGGACCGCACCCTCTTCACCTCCATGGGCTACCCCGATGACTATGGGTACATCGACGGCACCCTGGGCGAGGACGGGGATCCTTTGGATGCCCTGGTCATGATTCCCGACTCGGTCTTCCCGGGTTGCATCGTTGAATGCCGCGCCGTGGGGCTCTACCACATGGTCGACGAGGCCGGCGGGGATGACAAGGTCCTCTGCGTGCCCGCCGATGTCCGCTTCGACGCCATCAAGGACATCGACGACGTCTCCGACTTCCACAAGCAGGAGATCAAGCACTTCTTCGAGCAGTACAAGGCCCTGGAACCAGGCAAGGAGGTCATGCCCGGCGACTACTGGACCAACGCCGAGGCCGCCGAGACCCAGATCAAAGCTGCACGCGAGCGCCTGGCCGCCCAGCACTGACCCCACTTGAGGCCGCCCAGCGGCCTCATCAACCACCCCGGCGAGGGCCCAATCGAGCGTCCTAACCGGGGTTTTGCATGCCCAAATCCTCCCAAAATGCGTCTGGCCGTCTACCATTGCGAATTGCGGGTGTGCGCGCAAGGGCAGGAGCGGCTATGACTTTCTATACATACCAATACCTCAAGGGCGGGCAGACCAACTGGACCATGATCAGGATCATCGTGGTCGTCGTTCTGGCCCTGGCCTTCCTCTTCTTCCTGTTCATGTACTCCCGCCATCGCTGGAACCACAAGTACAAGGATCTGTCCATCATCCTGGCCACCCTGCTCCTGCTGGCGGCGGCCATCCAATACAGCGACTACACCAATCTGCGCACAGCCAGCCTGCAGAGCGGACAGCTGACCACAGTCATCGACAAGTCCGCCGCCAAGCTCAAGGTCAACCCTGAGCAGATCAGCATCAACGACACCTCGCGCAACAATGACATGATTATCAAGACCCCCAAGGGCTACTACACCCTGGTATTCAACAGCTCCGGCTCCGAATTCCTGCTGCAGCGTGCCGACCTGTACCACCCAGACATCACCGTGATCGGAGAGTGACCCATGGATATCAATTTCTACGTCAACGTGGCCTTGAAGCTGATCGTCGGGTTGCTCTTCATCACCCTGCTCATCAACGTGACCGGCAAGGGGAACCTGGCGCCCACTTCGCCCATGGACCAGCTGCAGAACTATGTCCTGGGCGGCATCATCGGCGGGGTCATCTACAGCGACAGCATCTCCATGGCCCAGTACATTGTCATCCTGCTGATATGGGCCGCGCTGATCCTCATCACCCGGTATGCCAAGACCCACATCCACGCGGTGGGCAAGTACGTCGACGGCGAACCGGTTACCATCATCAAGAACGGCAAACTGCTGGTACAGAACTGCCTCAAGGTCAATCTGACAGCGAAGGAGGTGGACTTCAAGCTGCGCACTAAGGGCATCAATGACATTCGCGACGTTAAGCGGGGCATCGTCGAGCAGAACGGCGGCCTGACCATCATCTCCGAAGGTGACAAGGACGTGCGCTACCCGGTGGTCATGGACGGGCGGGTCAATCCCGATGTACTCGACACCATGGGGCGGGACGAGGCCTGGCTCGACGAGCAACTGGCCAAGCAAGGCATACGCAAGGTCAGCGATGTGTACATGGCCCGATACCAGAACGGCGAGTTCTATGCCGTCACCTACCAAGACCAGTAGCGCCATCCAAACGGCGGCAGGCGGTCTGACGGTGACCATGACTCATCGACGGACCTATCCCACAGGCTGTCATGCTTGATAGTTCCAGCGCTGACAGGTAGAATCTATGTCCATATTGTTATGGCGTAGCATGTGAACGGCATTCAACGAATTCAAAGCCGATTCCAATCGGCAGTTCCGCGCTCGACGCTCCCGAGGCGTAGGCTGGTTTGAGGAGACCTGGTCGAGGCCCATCCCACCTGGGATGAACCCTTTCAAGGAATGCCGTGCTCTTGAGATTGCTGTTTATCGCTTTAGGTGTATCTTCCGACGCTTTTGCCGTCTCCATCAGCAAGGGGCTGTCCGTGGACCGACTGCAGGCCCGCCATCATTGGCTGGTCGGACTTTGGTTCGGCGGATTCCAGACTCTGCTGCCCTTGCTGGGCTACTTCGCTGCCTCCATGCTGCAGGACTCCTTGGCCGCCGTGGATCACTGGATTATCTTCGGCATCCTTTCAGCTATCGGGATCAACATGATCCGCGAAGGCGTCTACGGCGAGGAAGAGGGAGCGAACGGCGAGGAGAGCTTTTCCTGGCGGCGGATGCTCCCTGCAGCCATCGCCACCAGCATCGACTCATTCGGCGTGGGCGCAGGCCTGGCCTTGCTGGGCATCAACATCTGGCTATCCGCACTGGTCATCGGGCTGGTGACGGCTGCGGCCTCCATTCTGGGGCTGCGCATCGGATACGCGGTCGGGTCCCGCTGGCGCAAGCCTGCCAGAATCGCCGGCGGCATCATTCTGATCGTCATGGGCATCCAGATCCTTCTGGATCACCTGATGAATGCCTGACTCAGAACGTCGTCTGCAAGACCATGGCGGCCAGAACCACGATGGATCCGGCCAGAAGAACCGACATCAGCGCCAGACCAACAGCCCCGCGCCGATCAGCTGCCTCCTGGGCCCAGCGATAGCCGGAGGTCATGAGCCCGACCAGCAGCAGCAAGGCCACAAGCACCACCAGAACCGGCATCAGGTCAGGATGCAAGCCTCTGACCAGCTCCGGCAGAAAGACCCACCCCGAGGCGGCGACAGCGGTCACCCCGCCCATGGCGGTTGCAGAAATGCCGCGGATAACCATTCGCCGGTCCCGACGCAGCATCTGACGAACAAACATGAATACGGCCAAGAGGGCCAGCAGAAATGCCGCAGTCGACAGCCAGGTCCAGAGAGCACCAGGCCCCTGCCCGACCAGGGCCGGCACCAGAGCGACCAAGGCCAGCAGACCAGCCACGGCTCGGTCGGGGCCGGGTCGGATGCCACGGCCCACCAGGGGCCAAGAGACCAGCATGGCCAATGCCAGCACCAGGACCAGAACGGCCTGCACCCATTGAGCAACCCCGGGCTCGGCCAGCAAGCCCGCCACCACGCCCGGCAGGATCAGGGCCGCCAGAGCCAGCAGCTGCGTCAGGGCGAGCACGCGTCCATCCCGGATTCCTTTTACAGTCTGCGCCATGGGTCCTCCTGCCTGTCCCCGTCGGGAAGCTATACGTCACATCCTAGGGCAAGGCCATCCTGTGAACTCGGAGCCCCTGTGACTGGCCGATTGTACAATGATGGCAACTGTTCAACGAATCCACCCCCGCTATGGACGAACGGACAGGGAAGAAGGTACCCCCGTGACGGATCTGACCTTGATGACCTGCGCCGAGGACCCGGCATCGGTTCTGCCAGCCTTGGCCCTGCTCTCCCATCGAGTGCGCGTCCTGCCCCTGGATGCCGCCTCCCTGGTAAAGATGCCCGAGGACACTGTGCTGCTGATTGACGCCAGCGACGACCTGGCCGAAGCCAGGACGCTCTGCAACCTGACTCGGGCCTCGGGCCTGTCCACGCCCATCATCCTGATTCTGAGCGAGGGCGGCTTCACTGTGGTCAATGCCGGCTGGGGCGTGGCCGACGTCATCATTCAGTCCGCGTCCCCAGCCGAGGTCGAGGCCCGGCTACGACTGGTCTGCCAGCGAGTGACACCGACACGCAAGCCGGATGCCCGGCCAGAAAAGGCAGAAGATCAGGTACCTACCGGTCAGGTCCGCTCGGGCGATCTGGTTGTGGACACCGAGAGCTATACGGCCCGAATCCACGGCCGTCCCATCAACCTGGCCTACAAGGAGTTCGAGCTGCTCAAATACCTGGTCCAGCATCCCGGCAGGGTCTTCACCAGGGCGCAGCTCCTCCAAGAGGTCTGGGGCTATGACTACTACGGCGGAACCAGGACGGTTGATGTGCACGTGCGGCGACTCAGGGCCAAGCTGGGCAGCGAGTACGAGCACCTGATCGGCACAGTCCGCAACGTTGGCTATAGGTTCGACCCGCCCTCCTCGGCAAGGACGACCTCAGTCCCCAGACCGGAGCCGGATGCCAAGACCAATCCAGACCCAGTCAAGCAACGCGAGCAACAGGACGGCCAGTCGGAACAACCCGAGGATTCCAAGGAAAAGAAACCCGATCATAGTGACTGATGCATCATCAAATCGAAAGCGCCCCCAGGGCAGGGAAAGCAAGGCCCGGCGCCTGGCCCGCATGCACGGGGAGTACCAGATCCTCTGTCTGGTCTTTCCCGAGGCTGTCTGCGCCTTGCACTTCCGCAACCCCTTCGAACTGCTGGTGGCCACGGTCCTGAGCGCCCAGACCACCGACAAGCGGGTCAACTCGGTGACCCCCGAACTCTTCGAGCGCTACCCCGACCCCGCAACCATGGCCCAGGCCCAGCCGGCCGAACTGGAGGCCATCATCCACCCGGTGGGCTTCTACCATGCCAAGGCCCGCCACCTCTTGGGGCTCTCCCTGATGCTGACCGAAGACTACGGCGGCAAGGTCCCCCAGACCATGGAGGAGCTGACCAGCCTGCCCGGCGTGGGGCGCAAGACCGCCAACGTGGTTCTGGGCAATGCCTTCAACATCCCCGGATTCCCGGTGGACACCCACGTCACCCGGGTCACCGGCCGCCTGCGCTGGCGGACCGACTGGCGCAGCGCCCATCCCGATCCAGTGAAGATCGAGCATGAGATCTGCGACTGTTTCCCGCCCGAGGACTGGACTAATCTGTCGCATAGGCTGATTCTGCTCGGCAGGGCCACCTGCCACGCCCGCAAGCCCGACTGCCTCCACTGCCCCCTGGCCGAGACATGTCCCAGCGCCGAGATCCTGGCTGGACCGGCCTCTCGGTAGAATCAAGACCATGGCACGCGGCAGACACACACAAATCAAGTCCGGAATCATCTTCTTCCTGGTACTGGCGGTCCTGACCGCGGGCACCTACATGGCCTGGCCGCTGGCGACAGGCCGAGGAGGCTGGCGGCTGCCCTGGGCACAGGAAGGTTCAGGCCGAATCGTGCACATCCGGGCCCGCCAGGCCCCCGTCTCCCTGGACATCCGCACCGAACCCGGACGCGCCACTGACCAGGCTCTGATGGGCAACGTCTACCAGACCCTGACCAGGCCCGACGCCAAAGGTCAGCCGACACCTGGCCTGGCCCAGAACTGGGAGGTCTCCGCAAACGGCCTGCTCTATACCTTCCATCTGCGCAATGACGCTCGTTTCGCCGATGGACGTCCCCTGACCTCGGAGGATGCCCTCTGGTCCCTGCACCAGATCATCGACCACCAATACCAGGGCTATCGGGACTTGAACGGACTGGCCAGGGTCACCAACCCCGATGATGCCACACTGGTAATCGGCCTGAAGAGCCCGAACGCCAGGCTGCTGACCGCACTGAGCGGTCGGGCGGGCATCGTCTACGACCGCCAGGCCCGGGTCAACTATTCCACTCGATCAGCTGGTTCGGGTCCCTACCAAGTGGACGACTGGCAACCGGGCACCAGCCTGACCCTGGCTGCCAACAAATCCTACCGAGGCCCAGACAGGCCCACCATTGGCAGGGTGATCTTCACCTATACCGGCAGCCCGCAAGGGACCATTAAGGATCTGGACCAGGGACGCCTGGACGCTGTAGTGGACATGGATCCCGCCACCGCCGCGCAGGCCCATAAGGCGCCGACCGTTACGCCCAGCACGGACAATGTGGTCTTGGCCTTCAACAACATAGCGACCAGCCCGCTGTCCGACCAACATATGCGCGAAGCCGTCCGCTACGCCCTGGACCGCCAGTCCCTTGCCAAACTGGAGAGAGGCGGAGCCAAGGCGCTGGGCGGACCGCTCAACCAGCTGAGCCCTGGCTACGATCCTGGCCTGCAGGCCTTCCCCTTCGACCGGGCCCAGGCGATTCATCGGTCCTCCTACTACCGCCCGTCCTTCTTTAAGAACGGTCTGCGTCTGGTGTATCCCCGCGAATTCGGCAGCCGGATGGGCGAGCTGATGTGCACACAACTCAAGGCAGCAGGCATCCCCACTCAGGTTTCCATGGTGGATCAGCCCACCTTCCGCGACCAGGTGCTCAACCGCCGCGACTACGACATGGCCCTGATGGTCATGGACAATGATGAAATCGACCGCTTCGCTGACCCCGACTCCACCATGCTCTTCGACAACGTTGATGTTCAGAACTCCTGGAAGCAGGTGGCGGACTGCACCGACCAGAACACCTATGCCGGGCGACTGCGGACCTTTGCCCGGCAGGTCAGCGACCTCTCCCCCAGCGACTGGCTTTATCAGCGTACGCCCCTGGTCCTCACCGCCCCCCGCCTCCAGGGCATGCCCAGCTCCCTGGTGGACCGCTATCTGCCCCTGTGGAACCTGCGCATCCAGGGGTGAAAGGCCGGCGCCCCTTGTCACTGTTCGTCCATAAAATGCTGGTATGTCTGCTGAACACCAAGGAATCGTCAATGCCCATCTGACCCCCCTGCCCGACAGGGTGGGCGTGGATGGCCTGGAGGAAAAGTGGTGCCGCGACTGGGATGAGTCCGGCGTCTACCGCTTCCGCAACACCCGCGAGCGCTCCGGCGTCTACTCTATCGACACCCCGCCGCCCACGGTTTCGGGGCATTTGCATGTGGGGCACGTCTTCTCATACACCCATACCGACGTGATCGCCCGGTTCAAGCGGATGCAGGGCTACGATGTCTTCTACCCCATGGGCTGGGACGACAACGGTCTGCCCACCGAACGACGGGTCCAGAACTATTACGGGGTCCGCGTGGACACCTCGCTCAAGTACGATCCGGACTTCAAGCCCCCCTTCCACGGGACCAAGGGCAAGAAGATCAGCGCTAAGGACCAGGTGCCCATCTCCCGTCAGAACTTCATCGAACTGTGCGAAGAACTGACCGCCGAGGACGAGAAGCTCTTCGAGCAGCTCTGGCGGTCGCTGGGCCTGTCAGTGGATTGGTCGCAGACCTACCACACCATCGGCGAGCATCCCCGCCGGGTGGCACAGAAGGCTTTCCTGCGGAACCTGGCCCGGGGCGAGGCCTACCAGAAGGAGGCCCCCGGACTCTGGGACGTGACCTTCCAGACCGCCGTGGCCCAGGCCGAGCTCGAGTCGCGCGAGTACGACGGCTTCTACCATCGGGTGGCCTTCCGGTTTGCGGACGGCACGCCAATATACATCGAGACCACCAGGCCTGAGCTGCTGGCGGCCTGCGGCGCCCTGATCGCCCACCCTGACGACAAGCGCTATCAGAAGTACTTCGGGCAGAAGGTATACTCCCCCCTGTTCAAGGTAGAGGTGCCCATTCTGGCCCACCCCGCCGCCGAGATGGACAAGGGCGCCGGCATCGCCATGTGCTGCACCTTCGGCGACGTAACCGACGTGCAGTGGTGGCGGGATCTGAACCTGCCCACCAGGTCCATCATCCAGCGCAACGGTCGAATCGTCATGGATGTGCCTGACTGGATCACCGATGAAGGCGGACGGCGAATCTTCAAGCAGACCGAAGGCAAGACCACCTTCTCAGCCCGCAAGATCATCGTGGACGCCCTGCGCGAGTCCGGCGACCTGGACGGCGAGCCCAAGCCCACCAAGCGCATGACCAACTTCTATGAGAAGGGCGACAAGCCCCTGGAGATCGTCACCTCCCGTCAATGGTATCTGCGCAACGGCGGCACTGACCAGAAACTGAACCAGGAGCTGCTGGAGCGCGGCAGAGAGCTCAACTTCCATCCGGACTTCATGCGGGTGCGTTACAACAACTGGGTCGAGGGCCTGAACGGCGATTGGCTGATTTCCCGCCAGCGCTTCTTCGGAGTTCCTTTCCCCCTCTGGTACCCGGTAAAGGAGAACGGCGAGACTGACTACGCCCATCCCATCACCCCGGCCGAGGACAGGCTCCCCATTGATCCCAGTACTGATGCGCCCGAAGGCTTCGAAGAGTCTCAGCGCGACCAGCCCAGCGGATTCACGGCCGAGAAGGACATCATGGACACCTGGGCCACCAGTTCCCTGACCCCTCAAATCGTGACCCACTGGGCCGAACCGAGCGAGAAAGACCAGGCCCTCTTCAACGCTACCTTCCCCATGGACCTGCGACCCCAGGGCCAGGACATCATCCGCACCTGGCTCTTCAGCTCCATAGACCGGGCGCACTTGGAGAACGGCTGCCTGCCCTGGAGCGACACCACCCTGTCGGGATGGATCCTGGACCCGGACCATAAGAAGATGAGCAAGTCCAAGGGCAATGTAGTAGTGCCGGATGAACCCATCAAAAAGTATGGCGCCGATGCCGTGCGCTACTGGGCATCCTGCGCCCGGCTGGGTCTGGACGCCACCTATGATGAGGGGCAGATGAAGATAGGCCGCCGTCTGGCTGTCAAACTTCTCAACGCCGTCAAGTTCGCCCTGGCCATCGGCCGCGAGGACGAGAACCATAAGGTCACCCAGGCAGCGGAGACCACCTGGAATCCTGCCGACGTCACGGTCCCGCTGGATCGCGCGGTCCTGGCCGGCCTTGCAAGGGTGATCGACCAGGCCACCAAGGCCCTGGAATCCTACGAGCACTCCAAGGCCCTGGAGGTGACCGAATCCTTCTTCTGGGACTTCTGCGACAACTACATCGAGCTGGCCAAGAACCGGGCCTACGGAACTGCTGACGCCACAGGCAGGATCCCCGATGATGCCCAGGTGCTGAGCGCCCGCACGACCCTGGGGCTGGTCCTGGATGCGCTTGACCGTCTTCTGGCCCCCTTCCTGCCCTTCGCCACCGAGGAGGCATGGCAGTGGATGCACCAGGGGGACGGTTCAGTTCACCGGGCCTCCTGGCCTCACCCGGAAACATACCTGGCTGCCGCCCAGGGCCAGGACCCAGCCCTTCTGGCCTGGGCAGGAAACGCCCTGGCATCCCTGCGGCGAATCAAGTCAGAGGCCAAGGTCTCCATGAGGACCCCTATCCTCTCCGCATCTCTCAGCGTGGCACCGGAGGGCCTGGAAGCTGTGAAGAACGCTTTGGAAGATATAGCCGAAGCAGGCAGGGTCACTGGAAACCTGAAACTGGCCGAGGAAGCCAACCAGCCCGAAGGGATGGGATCCGCCGAGGATGAGACCGGCATCCGTGTGACTGCCAGCCAGTTGGGCGAGCCTCCGGCCAAGAAGCCTCGCAAGTAGGCTCCAGGATTCGCAAGGCAACCGAAGCGATTCGGCCCTGGCCACCCGCCGCCGCCCTGAAGACATCGTCGTCTCCAGGGCGGCCATCATAACAATCCGCGATGCCGAGCGTATGATTGCCGCTCGCACAAGAGACGGAACACAATCCTTACATCCTCGGCCCTTCCTTAAACCGCGACTTGCAGCATACAGGAACAACAGGATTGATCAGCGTTCATCCCTGTTCCATTGTCAAGGGTCGGGTCAGCTGCAGGCTGCCCTGCAGCGGTGCAAGAGCCTGAATACGACACCCCGATCCTGCCATTGATTGCAATGCTAAGGTTGAACGTGTATAGGGGCTTTAATCGGTGTACATCGACGCAGTTTTGGGCCTTGGCCTGGGGAGTCGGCACACTGGGAGAAGGAAGATTCAAGTGGGGAAAGATCATGGCATCCGCAGACTGATGGCATTGACGGCTATGGTTGGGCTGGCGCTGGTCGGAGCATCAACGGGGGCGTACGCATCCACCGACGAGATGGCGCCGGCGCCTACCGCGGGGAGCAGCGGCACGGCTGAGGACGGAGCGCCCTCCCCCGGACAATACAGCAACATGGGCCCAGGCAGGGCGGCGGAGGCAAGGGCCCTGACCCCAACAGCCTGGCCGTCTCCGCTGGCCAGCGGCAATCCTTCCCCGCTCAAGGCCCTCCAACCATTCAGCGGAAAAGGGGCGGACGAATCGTTCAAGGACAGGCCGCGCGGAGACAAGCCATCCCGAACTATGGATTCATCATCGTATGCCATCACCTTCGATCCGGACGGAGGCTCGCAGGCTCCCGGCTCACCAGCCTTGAACCAGTCGGTAACCGCAGGTCATCTGGCATCCCCTCCCTCCGTCACCAAGTCGGGCTGCCTCTTTGACGGCTGGTTCCTGAAAGATTCCAAGGTGGCCTACGACTTCGGCAAGCCGGTCACCGGCCCGCAGTCGCTTACAGCCCACTGGTCATCGATCAAAGATGGCCGGTGGACAACAGCCGACGCCAGCGGCGAAGACACAGGGGGCTCCGCAATCACCCTGACTCCGCCCAAGCCCCGAGGGGTCAGATTCGCACAGGTCAGCGCCGGACACGACCACACCCTTGCCGTGGGTTCAGACGGCCACATCTACGCCTGGGGCGACAACAGCAAGGGCGAACTCGGCAACGGCACCCTCACCAATGCAGACACACCGGTGCGGATAACTGACAATGCAGCCATACAAGGCAAGACCTTCATAGCCGTCAGCGCAGGAACCACATTCTCCATGGCCCTGGCCTCTGACGGGACGGTCTACACCTGGGGCAACAACAGCCGCGGCGAACTCGGCAATGGCTCCACCACGGACTCCGCCGAACCGGTGAAGGCAAACCTCAGGACTACAATCACCGCCGTCAGCGCCGGGTACTGGCATGCCATGGCTCTGGCCTCGGATGGCACGATCTACACCTGGGGGGACAACGAATACGGCCAGCTCGGCAATGGGATGTCTGGCGTCAACGCCAACCCCACGCCCGCCGCGGTCCATTCGCCATCCGGCATCACCTTCGCAGTCATCAGCGCCGGATACGATTTCCAAACGGCATTGGACAGCCAGGGCCATGCCTATGCCTGGGGCCGCAACCAGGGAGGCCAGCTGGCCAACGGAACAGCTGGCAACGCAGCCAGCGGCATCTACACGCCCACACGCATTCTTAAAGACCAGAACGGAACCGAGGATGACACTGTCTATACCGACATCGATGCAGGGTATCTGCATGTCCTGGCGCTGAGCAAGGCGGGCGGGGTGTATTTCTGGGGCTATCCGCTGACCAAGGGAAGCGACACCGATGTCGACAGCGTTCATGCCTTTCACCCCAGCCAGATCAGTCTGCCTGCGGGGACAGCGGCACCTACCGCAGTCAGCGCCGGCGATTTCTCCTCTGCGGTGATCGACTCTGCGGGCAGCCTGTATATGCTCGGCAGCAATTCCAGCGGTCAGCTGGGCGACGGAACGACAAGCCCCAAATCAACCATGACCAAGGTGAGCCTGACGGGCGCCACAGTCGCTGCATTCGATGTCTGCCGACACAGCCTGGCCATCGGCTCCGACGGACTCCCCTACAGCTGGGGGGAGGCAAGGAACGGCAAACTTGGAGAAGGCGACAATGGGCCTGCGTCCGGCCCGCAGACCAAACCTACACTGGTCAGCCCCCCTCAGATAGACCTGTCCAAGCTGAGCTTCGGCAAAACCGATGTAGCCAAGACCGACAGCAGCACCCCGATCAGCCGAGCCTCGGACGACACATGGAGCGCGAATGGCCAATGGACGGTCACCACCCCTCACCACACTTACGGAACCACCAAGATCAAAATCAATGATGGGCAATGGGCCATCGGAGGCGCAAAACAGCAGGGGCAAGTCATCGCCGACTATACTTTCACACCCACTGCGCAGAAGATCGTCTTTGATTCGGACGGAGGCTCACAGGCCTCCAATCAATCCGTAACTGCAGGCCAGCTTGCTTCGCCCCCCACCGTGACCAAGTCAGGCTGCGTCTTCGACGGCTGGTTCGTCGAAGACGCCGATGGCAGCTCCAGGGTGGCCTACGACTTCAGCAAGCCGGTCACCAGACCACTGAACCTGAAAGCCCATTGGTCATCGTCGAATGCCGAATGGAAAACAGCGGACGCCCTCCACGGCGATGACACCGGGGGCTCCACAATCACCCTGACTCCCCCAAAACCCAAGGGGGTACGGTTCGCGCAGGTCAGCACAGGCCGCTACCACACCCTGGCCGTGGGCTCTGACGGGCACGTGTATGCCTGGGGAAGCCAGGCCAGCGGAACCCTGGGCAACGGCAAGGACACTGGCACGGCGGCAACACCAGTGCGGATCACCGATAATGATGCCATAAAAGGAAAGACCTTCACAGCCGTCAGTGCAGGTGATGCCTACTCCATGGCCCTGGCCTCAGACGGCACGGTCTACACTTGGGGCAGCAACGGCAAGGGGCAGCTCGGCAACGGCTCCGCCGAGGATTATTCCACCGAACCAACAAGGGCAAAGACGGGCGATGCCGAAATCACCGCCATCAGCGCAGGACGAACCTACGCCATGGCCCTGTCCAAGGACGGAACGGTCTACACATGGGGTGACAACCAACGGGGTCAACTCGGCAACGGCAGTTCGGACAACGACAGTCACCCCTCGCCCGCCAAGGTAACGTCGCTGTCCGGCATCACCGCCATCAGCGCAGGCTTCACCACCAGCACAGCGCTGGACAGTCAGGGCCATGCCTGGTCCTGGGGCGAAAACAGCAGGGGACAGCTCGGCGACGGCACCATCAATGACAGCCCAACGCCGGCACGTGTCCGAGACCTGGCCACAGGACAGCATGACGACCGGTTCTATATAGCCATCAGCGCTGGCTATCAGCATGTGCTGGCACTGGATACCGACCATGATGTCTACGGCTGGGGTTCCGGCACCGCAATCGGCCACTCTGCAGATACCAATGAAAGCGTGAAGGGATCTGTCGAAGTCAGCTTCGGCAGCGACGCTGTCAACATCACCGCCATCAGCGCCGGCGACGATGGATCCGAGGCTATAGATGACAGCGGAAGGATCTATACCTGGGGCAAAAAGGCCTACGGTCAGCTGGGCAACGGCTCAAGCCAAGAAGCAGCATGGCAGATCAGCCCGACTGCCATTGTCTTGGCTCAGTCTGTGAAAGCCAGCTCCGTATCCACCTCCAGCCATCACCAGACAGCCATTGGGTCCGACGGATTGCTCTACACCTGGGGATACAGCTACTACAACCAGCTCGGACGAGACTCATCCTCCACACGGCCCGGCACCACGCAACCGCCGCAAATCACTCTCACCAAGGTCGTCTTCGGCAACATGGCGAGCGGTGCCCGGCCGGCCAAGGAGCTGGCCCAGAGAGGCAGAGACACTTGGAATGACAATCAGGACTGGACTTTTACTACGCCCGCCTACCCGTACGGCCCCACCAGCTTCACCATCACCTGGAACATCGCCGGGGATTCCGGGGGCTCAAAGCAGACACAGCGATTCAGCTACACCTTCGATCCGGTCGATAAGCTCATTGCGCTCGAGCCAGCCGGAGGCACCGGAGCGGCATGGACAAGCAAGAACATCAAGGAAGGAGAATTGGTGCCTCGGCAAACCCTGGCCAAGGCAGGCTTCCAGTTCGACGGCTGGTTCGTCAAAGACGCCGATGGCAGCTCCAGGGTGGCCTACGACTTCAGCAAGCCGGTCACCAGCCCGCTGACCCTGGTCGCACACTGGACACATTCAGCCCGGATGACTGTCGACCCGGCCGGCAACCCGTCCACTGGCGGATACCAGGTCAGCATCACTCCACCTCCGCAGCGCGGCATCCGCTTCGCCCAGGTCAGCACGGGCAAGAACCATTCTCTGGCCGTCGGCAGCGACGGGAACGCCTACGCCTGGGGGAGCAACAGCAATGGACAGCTCGGCAACGGCACCACAGACAGCAGCAAGGTGCCCGTCCTAGTGAGGAAACCAGCCGATACCGACGAGGATTTCACCTACACCCAGGTAAGCGCCGGATATGGATTCTCACTGGCCGTCGGCAGCGACGGGAACGCCTACGCCTGGGGGAGCAACAGCAATGGACAGCTCGGCAACGGCACCACAGACAGCAGCAAGGTGCCCGTCCTAGTGAGGAAACCAGCCGATACCGACGAGGATTTCACCTACACCCAGGTAAGCGCGGGGGGATACCATTCCTTGGCTATTGGAAAGAATCATCAGGTCTACGCCTGGGGTGACAGGAGCAACGGCGGTCAGGTGGGCGACGGCAAGACGACAGGGAATGCCCCATCCCCCGTATCGGTGAATGTAGGCAATGGCGCCAGCGGCTTTCACGCCAGACAGATCAGTGCAGGATACCAGCACTCCCTGGCCATCGACATGAGCGGACAAGTCTACGCCTGGGGATACGGCAATAGCGGCAGGCTGGGCAACAGTGCACAGGCGTCAAAGGCTGCTCCCACATCCGTATCCTCACCCCTGGAATACGGGGACGGGTCAGCAGGCTTCTTTGCCACCCAAGTCAGCGCAGGAGGCTCCCACTCGCTGGCCATTGGCAGAGACGGCAAGGCCTACGCCTGGGGCGCAAATACAGACGGCCGCCTCGGCACAGGAGACACCAACGATGCCGCCGTGCCGACCTTGGTGGCCGACCCCGACGGAAGCAGCGATGGTTTCAGCCCCATCCAGGTCAGCGCAGGAGGATGGTTCTGCCTGGGAATCGACGGCGGAGGACGGATCTACAGCTGGGGAAACAACGGTCAGAACGCCTTGGGCAATGTCTCCATCGCGGGGCCGATCAGCAGAATCCCTGTTCAAGTGGCGAACGCAGACAGCAACACCACTCGGATCAGCGCAGGCGAACGACAGGCCCTGGTCATCAACTCAGACGGCAAGACCTACGCCTGGGGAGACAACAACGGCGAACAGCTGGGCGTCGGTTCCGACGCAGCCAGCATCAAAGCGGCCACGCTGGTTTGCCCGCCCCAGTTCACAGTAAGTGCAGTCACGGTCGGAACGGATCCGCATACCACAAAGGTTCTCGAGCTGAAGCGGAACGGCGGAGCGGACACATGGGAATCCAGAAATGTCTGGACCTTCTACGCACCGGCATTCAAGGCAGGCACGACAACGGTCAACATCACCTGGAACATAGGCCAGGGCAGTCCGGAGACCGAGAGGCTGACCTTCACTTATAGGGATATTTTGCCGCTGACCGGCAGTCGGGGTCTGCTCGTCATACTGTTTGTCGGACTATTCGTGACGGCAACAGTCCTGGCGGCAAGGCAGCAGCATCAGGAAGCCGCGGGTCCGACCACGGTTGGCATTTGACAAGAGCAGGTCCCTGAGGGGGGGGTTCTCCTGGCACTTGCTGGTAAGACGAACCTGTCTTGCTCTCGGTACTGTGGCCGAGGGCACAGGAGCTCGCCCATGTCCACAGCCATCATCGCATGATGGGCCCTTTCAGCGTGGACCAACCTGGCCGGCCAGCCGTTCGTGACACCGCTTGGCGGCATCGGCCACCAGATGAAGATAGGCCTCGGCCAGATCCGGGTCCAGTCCGTAATCATCAGCCTTGTCTCGCAAGACCGCCACCTGGGCGGCCTCACGATGCAGATCCGCCGAAGCGAACCCCGCTCGGGCTTTAAGAAGCCCAATGCGACGCGTCACTCTGGACCGTTCAGCCAGCATGGCAATAATGGCAGCATCAATGGTGTCCACATCAGCACGCAGCTCTGCCACCTGGCGGGCGGCTTCGGCCTTGGCTCCCCCCTTCCGCGCCTGATCATCGATCACCGTTTCCACATTCGCTTCGCTCATAGGTCACCAGTCTAATCAAACGCTTCAGACGACCATCCTCAGCCGCTCCTCCTTTCCGAGACCGGCCTTGACTCGGCATGCGGATCACACAGGCTCCAGGAGGATGCTCATCCGCGCACGCCCACCGATGCAGGTGCCGAATGCGCGGCAGAGGAATTCCTTAACATATGAAGATGGCCGCACCCGCCGCCTCACGGCGCTTGTCAGTCTTTGTCGCAGCCTGATCGCCTGCAGGATCAACCGGTCGAACTGCAACCGCAGTCCATGAGCCCACTCCAGCTAAGGCCGTCAGGCAAAAAGCCGAAAATCACAGCAGACAGAATCCGAATGGGCCAAACCGTTGAAAGGTACCGTTGCCTTGCATCACTGCATATACGCTGGGCCCCATCCGCGAAATGAGTCGCGGATGGGGCCCAGCGGGCGAATCAGTCATCAGGCCCGAGTCACTTCTGAGCCAGCATGGACTGGTTGATGGCTGCCAGGAAGTCTCGGTTGGTGGCGGTCTTCTTCAGTCTGGGCACCAGAGTCTGGTAGGCCTGCTCGGTCTCCATGCCACCCAGGAGACGACGCAGCCGGTAGACTACAGCCAGTTCCTCGGGCGCGGTGATCAGCTCTTCGCGCCGGGTGCCGGAGGCATTGATGTCGATGGCGGGGAACATGCGCTTGTCAGCCAGATCCCGGGTCAGCCTAAGCTCCATGTTGCCTGTGCCCTTGAACTCCTCGAAGATGACCTCGTCCATCTTGGATCCGGTCTCCACCAGGGCCGAAGAGATGATGGTCAAGGAGCCGCCGTTCTCGATGTTGCGGGCGGCGCCGAAGAAGCGCTTGGGCGGATAGAGGGCCTGCGCGTCCACGCCGCCGGAGAGGATGCGGCCGGAGGCGGGGGCCGAGATGTTGTAGGCGCGGGCCAGGCGGGTCATGGAATCCAGAAGGACCACCACATCCTGCCCCAGCTCCACCAGCCGTTTGGCCCGTTCGATGGCCAGCTCGGCCACGGTGGTGTGATCGCTGGCGGGGCGGTCGAAGGTGGAGGAGATGACCTCGCCCTGAACCGTGCGTTCCATGTCAGTGACCTCCTCGGGCCGCTCGTCCACCAGGACCACCATCAGGTGCACCTCTGGGTTGTTGGCGGTGATGGAGTTGGCGATGGACTGCAGGGTCAGGGTCTTGCCAGCCTTGGGAGGCGAAACTATCAGGCCGCGCTGGCCCTTGCCGATAGGGGCGACGATGTCGATCAGACGACCGGTGATGTTCTTGGGCTGGGTCTCCATCCGCATGCGCTCCTGCGGGTAGAGGGGGGTCAGCTTGTTGAAGTGAGGGCGCCCTGCAGCGTCCTCCACGCTCATGCCGTTGATGGTGTCGATGGCCTGCAGAGGAACGAACTTCTGCCGTTGGTTGCGATGCTCACCCTCGCGGGGGGGTCGGATGGAGCCATGCACGGCATCGCCCTTGCGCAGGCCGTACTTCTTGACCTGGCCCATGGAGATGTAGACGTCGTTTGGGCCGGGCAGGTAGCCGGATGTGCGCACGAAGGCGTAGGAGTCCAGCACATCCACAATGCCTGCCACGGGGACCAGGTCCTCGGGCTTGAAGTTCTCCCTGGGCTCATAGTCACGATCCCGGCCGCTGCTGCGATGGTTGTTGCGGTTGCGACGGTCGTTGCGATCGTTGCGATCGCCCCGGTTCCGGCGATCATAGCCGTTGTGACGGTAGTCATGCCCTTCCTCGCCGCGATCCTCGTAGCTGCGCCGACGAGGGCGGTCATTCCGTGAGGGCAGAGCTGCCAGAATGTCGTCCAAATTGCGCACTGAGCCGGAGCCTTCGCGCTCCTCGCCATGCTCACGCTCGCTCCGGCTGCGGTTGGTGTGAGAGCCTCGAGATGAATCCGTGTTGCGGTGACGGCGACGGGATATGACCACGTTCTCCTCATCGGCCACGGTATGGGGGAATCGGTTCCGGCGCTCGCTATTATGGCCGCTCTTATGATCGTCAATGCCCAAAACATCGAAGAGGTCTCCGACAGGACGACCGTCCTTGGATTCCTCGGATTCCCTGGTATCGGTGATCTCCTGTCCGCCTTCTGCGGCGGGCTTTGCCTCCTGCCCTGTCGGCTGCTGCTGATCAGCGGCCTGGCCCCCCTTAGCCACGGCAGCCGCAGCCTTGGGCTTACCAACGGTTACTCCCTCAGGGGCCTTGCCGCCCGAGCGTGCCGCCTCGATCGTCTCGATCAGGACCGGCTTGCGCATGCCGGAAATACCGCGCAACCCCAGCTGCCTGGCCAATTCCTTGAGTTCGGGCAGCTTCATGGAATGAATATCTTGGCTTGTTGCCACTGTTGTAATGCCTTTCCTTCGCTATGCCTAATTAGGCTAGGCAAATAGCTTGAGAATAGTGCGGGGGTACCGCTCATGAAAATTCGATGCCAACTCGGCTTATCGAACTTCCATCAGCCTACAACGTGCGGCCGACCGGCGCAAGAATCGGCCCGCGTGTCCAGAAATTCATGGGTAAGCCTCTAGACTGAGCATATGAATAACCGATCATCTCTGCGTGAGCAACGGCGGAGCGAATTCGTAACCACCGCCATGCGGGTCTTCGACCGGAAAGGCGCTGCAAACACCTCCCTGCGCGACGTAATCCGCGCCATGAACCACGGCAAGGGCGTGGGCATGAGCGTTTTTTATTACTACTTCAAATCCAAGGACGACCTGGTAGATGCCTGCGCACGCACCTACCTGGCCTCCTACGTGGACCATGTAGTCGACATTCTGCAGGACCCAGACTTGAGCGTTCAAGAGGCGCTGGACGACATTTGCCCGCATCTGATAAGGGCCATCTGGAAGATGGATGTTATCTTCGCGGACAAAGCCAACTGGTACAACTACCTGAGTACCAACAGCAATGTGATGGAGGGCTTCGTCAGGCAAATCATCGACCCCTTGACCAAGGCCCTGGACCGCTGGCTGGATCAGGGCGGCCTGCCGCAGACCCAGCTGATCCAAACAGCCGGCACCCGCAGTGTGGCCTGGCTGATGGCCGAAGGGCTATCGTCCATCGTCAGCAATGGCAGAAGGGCGGCAGGTCACCCGCACATCAGAGAGGTGGTCCGCCAACGTGTCCGCGAGAGCGTGGCCTTCTTCTCGCAGCTGCTGGGCCTGCCCCTGAAAGCACCCGCCATTGCCCTGTCGTAAATGACAAAGCCCCCAACCATACGGTCGGAGGCTTAAAGGAAACGAAGGCCGAAGTCTGCCTACTTCTCCTCGTGGTAGGACTTCTCGGTGTTGACGTTCCAGACGTTGGTCTTGTCGGCACGCCCCGATCTGATGTTGGCCACGGCCTCCATGGATGTGGCCATGGAGTGGTCCTGGTTGTTGTAGTGGTGCTGCCCGTTGCGGCCCACGCAGTAAAGGTTGCCAAAGGAATCCAGCCACTTGACCAGCTCCGGCATCTGGGCGTAGGTGTCGAAGTAGGCCGGGTAGGCCTTGAAAACCCTCTCCCGGTGCGAGTCCAGCACGTCGGCGGATCCGTTGATGATGCCCATCCGCGTCAGCTCCTTGACGGCGAAGTCAGTGGTCTCCTGATCGCTCATGCTCCAGAAGTCATCACCCTCCTTGCAGAAGTACTCCAGGCCGATCCAGACGGTGCTGTCCACATTCTTGACCATGTAGGGACTCCAGTTGTTGAAGATCTGGATGCGGCCCATCTTGTAGCCGGGATCCTGCACGTAGATCCAGCAGTCGGGAACGATGGGCGGGTCGCCCAGGGTCTTGATGGAGGTGGTGTTGCGGATGCGCAGGTGACGGACCAGCAGGCCAACGGTCACGAAGTCGCGGTAGGGCAGGCCCTGAGCCACTCTGACCATCTCCTTGTCGGTGGACGGCTCCTCGTGGGCAATGGCCTCCACCAGGTCCTTGATGGGCATGGAGGAGATGATCTGGTCAGCCTGCAGGGTCACCTCCTTGCCATCAGCATTGCGATAGATCACACCAGTCATGTGGCCGTCTTGCTGAGTCAGTCCTATCACACGTGCATCGGTGATCACGTGGACTCCATGCTCCACATTGCGACGCTCCACGGTTTCCCAGAGTTGCCCTGGACCCAGCTTGGGGTACCAGAACTCCTCGATCAGGCTGGTCTCGACCTGGTGGGCATCGCGCTTCTTGGGCAGCAGCTTTTGGAAGGCGTTCTTGAGCACGCCCATGATGCTGAGCCCTTTGACCCGCTGGGCACCCCAGTCGGCGCTGATCTCGCGGGGGTGGCGGCCCCAAAGCTTTTCGGTGTAGCCCTCGAAGAACATGGAGTAAAGCTTGCGACCGAACCGGTTGATATAGAAGTTCTCCAGGTTGTCCTCTGGCAGCTTGTGGACGACGGACTTCAGGTAGCTGAATCCGGCCTGCATGGTCAGCTTGAAACCCATGGCCTTGAGGGTGTTTGCGGACAAGGAGATGGGATAGTCGAAGAAGTGGTGGTTCCAATAAATCCTGGAGACTCGGTGACGCTTGAGCATGACCCGGTCGGTCTTCTCCGGGTCGGGGCCGCCGGGCTCCAGGTCGTGGTGGCGGCCAAGTTTTTTATCGTCATAGGAGGGTGCGCCCTGCAGAGGCAGGACATCCTTCCACCAGTCCATAATCCGGTCATCCTTGGAGAAGAACCGATGGCCGCCGATGTCCATGCGGTTGCCGTTGTGTCGAACCGTGCGGGAGATGCCGCCGAATTGCTCAGTGGCTTCCAAAACGGTGACATCATATTGTTTATCGCCGCCGTCCTTGACCAGTTCCCATGCCGCCGTCAAGCCGGCCGGACCACCGCCGATGACGACTACAGACTGCCTGTGCTCCATGCCATCCTCCTGAAAACATATAAAATCATTATTACTGTACCCGGGCCTTTCAGAAACCCAAGTTTCCAATCGACTTCCCACACGAATTCCCACCATTGCGTGGAACAAACGTGATGATGCTCGCCCTAGCGCGTCGTTTAGCCCAGCGAATCGGGAATATCGATGTCCGTCTTCTGCACTTCCTCCACATTGACATCCTTGAAGGTGACGATGCGGACGTTCTTGACGAATCGGCTGGACCGGTAAACATCCCAGACCCAGGCATCGGTCAGCCGGACGTCAAAGTAGACGTCCTGCCCAGCGGATCGGACGTTGAAGTCCACCTTGTTGGCCAGGTAGAACCGCCGCTCGGTCTCGACCACGTAGGTGAACAGCTTGATCACGTCCCGATACTCGCGGTACAAGGCAAGTTCGGCGTTGGTCTCGTAGTTGTCGAGATCCTCAGCACTCATCGACTACCTCCATTCTCGCGATCGCGGCCATGGCCGAGCGTACGCCACCAGGCACGTTTGGATCGCTTGGCTTCAGCCGACCCGTAGGCCCAATCCGAGGCCGTGCGCTCCTCGCCAGAATGCTCGGCGACGAATTCTTGAGAACCGGACACCTCCTCCGCATCCTCAGCGTCCTTCTGACCAGGGACCGCCTTCTCATCATTCCTGCTATCGGGTCCTGCATGGTCTTCAGCAGACTTTTCTGAATGCGGGCCACTCTTCGGAGTCAGATTGGTCCGGTCACCCGACGTCTGCGAATCCTGAGCTGCCGAAGTGGACTCTGCAGACTCGGGCTCACTTATGCCGCCATCCTCATCTGCGACGTATCCGTGTGCAACAAGAGCCTCAGCCACACCGGGATTTTCCCGGATGACATGCATGCCGAAAGCATTCAGAGAACGGATGGGATCGTACTCGTCGACCAAGGCGTCCATGACGATCTGATCCTGATACTTGCCGTTCTCGGCATCCCAGAGCGCATCACGGGCGGTGCCCGAAATCATGAATCCCAAAGACTGGTAGACGGAGATTGAACGCGTGTTTTTCTCTGGCACAGCCACCCAGATCCGGTGCAGGCCCAAACCCATAGGAGCAGCCGCGTACCCGTAGGTCATGATTCTGGGCATGGCATCCCGGGAGTAACCGCGCCCACGGAAATGCCTGCCCAGGACCACCTGGATCCTGGCCGAGCGGGACCAGCCATCCACGTCGATCAGGAAGATCATGCCAATGACGCCCTTGGTGTCATTGGCATCGGGCGAACCATCCTGGTCGGTGTCCGCATCAGTGACCATAGCCCAGGCCAGGGTGCGGCGGGACTCTGGATCGCCCACGCCCGAATCACGGGCAGCCAGACCCTTGGACCAGGACACCGACCGATGCACCCAGGCGTTGACCACGGCCCGTTCGGCACTGGGCCCCTTGCCGGTGATGCCGGTGGAATTGTAGAAGGCCTCTAGCTGATCCATTGCCGTCAGATCGGCGATGACCGCCGGGCGCAGGTGCAGCATCTCGCCACGGATATAGGGGATCTCGATCCGGTCGGGCAGCTGTCTGCACGCCACGTCGTCAGGTCTCTCGGTTTGCGTTTGCGGTCGGTCATTGCCCCTGCCGCTCATAGACATCACGTCACCTCCATGATCGCCACCTTGCGATGGCAATCAATTGTAATCCCTCGCCCCTGGGAAAACCACGAGAAGCCGGGCAGGTCCGCCGGTCCGAACCCGCTGGAACCAGGCGGACCGGGCCTGATCAGGACTGAGCGATGCGCTCCATGACGATCTTGCTGACTGCCTTGGCATCGGCTTGACCCTTGGTGGCCCGCATGACAGCTCCGATAATAGCGCCCATGGGCTTCATATTGCCGCCCTTGAGCTTGGCCACGATGTCCGGGTTGTCCTTGAGGGCCTGATCGACGGCTGCATCCAGGGCCCCGTCGTCCGAAACTACCTGGTAACCGTGCTTCTTGACAACCTCGGCAGGTTTGCCCTCGCCGGCCAACACGCCGGAGACGGTCTGTTTGGCCAGCTTGTCGTTGAGCTTGCCGTCAGCGATCAGCTGTTCCACATCAGCCACATCCTGAGCCGAGATGGGCAGCTCCTGCAGGCTGACACCACGAGCGTTGGCCTCGCGGGAAATCTCGCCCAGCCACCACTTGCGGGCTCCGACGGCCGTGGCACCGGCTTTGACCGTATCCTCGATCAGATCCACGGCATCGGCATTGACCGCGTCCTGCATCTGCCGGTCGGTGAAGTCCCACTCCTTCTTGAGACGGGCGCGGCGTTCGCGCGGCATCTCAGGCATCTGAGCCTTAAGCTCATCGATATGGTCCTTGGTGACATGAACCATGACCAGGTCAGGATCCGGGAAGTAGCGGTAATCGTTGGCATCGGTCTTGACCCGGCCGCCGGCAGTGGTCTGTGTGGACTCATCCCAGTGGCGGGTCTCCTGCAGCACCTCCCCACCGGACTCCAGGAGAGCCGCCTGACGGCGGATCTCATAGGTCAGGGTCTTCTCGATGCCCTTAAAGGTGTTGACATTCTTGGTCTCTGACCGGGTTCCCAGAGGGGCATCCGGCCCTGCGTGCAGGGAGACGTTGACGTCGGCACGCATGTTGCCCTGCTCCATTCGAGCGTGGGAGATGCCCAGGGCCCGGACGATGTCTCTGATGGCCCGGACATAGGCCCCGGCCACCTCGGGGGTACGCGCCCCGGCGCCCTCGATTGGCTTGGTCACAATCTCGACCAGGGGAACGCCGGCACGGTTGTAGTCCACCAGGGAGTGGTCGGCACCCTCGATACGGCCGTCGGCTCCGCCCACGTGGGTGTTCTTGCCGGCGTCGTCCTCCACATGGGCCCGCTCGATGGGCACACGGAAGATGCTGCCGTCGTCCAGCTCCACGTCCAGATAACCCTCGCCGTTCAGGGGCTTGTCATACTGGGAGATCTGATAGTCGCGGGGCATGTCCGGATAGAAGTAGTTCTTCCTGGCGAACTGGCTCCACTCGTTGACCTTGCAGTGCAGAGCCAGGCCAAGCTTGACCGCATAGTCGATGGCGGTCTTGTTGACCACGGGCAGGCTGCCGGGCAGGCCCAGGGAAACCGGGGTCAGCTGGGTGTTGGGCTCGCCGCCGAACTCGATATGGGCCGGGCAGAAGAGCTTCGTGTTGGTGCAGAGCTCGACATGGACCTCCAGGCCGAACACCGGGTCGTACTTGGCCACGGCATCGGCGTACTTCATCAGTTTTTCAGCCATTGTGATTCCGTTTCCTTCCGATGCCTACTTGGTCGAATCCTGAGCCAGGCCATCCAGCCAGGGAGTGGACAGCTTCTTGGAGATGGGCCCGCCCCACTGCTCCTCCAGGGCCGCCTCAAGAGCGGCGGCAGGCCGGTACATGACCTCGTCGCGCATCTGGGGGGCAAAGAACTGGAAGCCGACAGGCAGCCCGTCGTCGCTGAGCCCGGCGGGAATCGACATGGCCGGAGTGCCGGCCAGGTTGGCCGGAATGGTGGCCACATCGTTCAGATACATGGCCAGCGGGTCGTCCATCTTCTCACCGAAACGGAAGGCCGTGGTCGGCGAAGTGGGCGATACCAGCACGTCGGCCTGCTCGAAAGCCTTCTCGAAGTCGCGGATGACCAGGGTGCGGACTTTCTGTGCCGAGCCGTACCAGGCGTCGTAGTAGCCGGCAGACAGGGCGTAGATGCCCAGGATGATCCTGCGCTTGACCTCGTCGCCGAACCCGGCTTCCCGGGTGGCAGCCATCATGTTGGCAGCCGTCTGGGGGACGCCTTCAGAGGGCATGACCCGCAGGCCGTAGCGCATGCCATCGTAACGGGCCAGGTTGGAGGAGACCTCCGAGGGCATGATGATGTAGTAGGCGGCCAGCGCGTAGGGGAAGTGCGGGCAAGAGACCTGGACCACCTCGGCGCCCATGGACTCCAGCAGCGAGACGGCCTCGTTGAAGCGGGCCTCGACGCCGAGCTGGTAACCCTCGCCGCCCAGCTCCTTGACCAGACCCACCTTGAGGCCCTTCAGATCGCGCTTCTGGCCCTGTCGAGCAGCCTGGGCCAGAGGGGGAACCGGCTTGGGAATGGAGGTGGAATCTCGGCGGTCATAGCCACCGATGACCTCCTGCAGCAGGGCCGCATCCAGCACTGACCGGGAGACTGGACCGATCTGATCCAGGGATGAGGCCATAGCGATGGCCCCGAACCGCGAGACGCCGCCATAGGTGGGTTTGACGCCCACAGTGCCGGTCAGGGATCCGGGCTGGCGAATGGACCCGCCGGTGTCGGTGCCCAGGGCCAGTGGAGCCTCGAAGGCGCCGACAGCCGAGGCCGAGCCGCCGCCCGAGCCGCCCGGAACCCGCTCGGTATCCCAAGGATTATGTGTGGGCTTGAAGGCCGAGTGCTCAGTGGAGGATCCCTGGGCGAACTCGTCCAGGTTGGTCTTGCCCAGAATGGGCATCCCTGCGGCCTTGAGCTTCTTGATAACGGTAGCGTCGTAGGGCGGCACCCATCCCTCGAGAATCTTGGAAGCGGCCGTTGTGGGAATGCCCTTGGTGACGATCATGTCCTTGATGGCAATGGGAACGCCAGCCAGTTCCGGCAGCCCTTCGTCGCCTTCATGGGCCAGGCGCTGATCGAAGGCATCAGCCTGTTCCAGGGCCTGGTCGGCGTTGACCTGCAGAAACGCATCAATGCTGGGCTCGGCAGCTTCAATCACGTCCAGATGAGCCTGAACCAGCTCACGGCTGGAGACCTGCCCCGACCGCAGCTGCGCGGCCATGTCGGAGGCGGATTGCTTGACCAATTCTTCCTGTGCGCTCATCTTCTCACTCCTCACCCAGAATGCGCGGGGCCACGAACATGCCCGATTCGGTGACCGGTGCCCCCGAAAGGGCAGCCTCCTGGGTCAGCGGTTCCTCAGCCTCATCGGGACGCAGGTAGGCCTCCAGAGGAATGGGATTGGCAGTGGGGGGCACGTCGTCGCCGGCCACCTCCTGAACCTTGGTAATGGAATCGGCGATCACGTTGAGTTCGCCCCTGAGGCGGTCGGCCTCCTGATCGGTCAAGGCAATCCGGGCCAAATCGCCCAAGTGCTTGATCTCTTCACGTGTAAAAGTTGGCATACCACTTATCATATGGGTGCTCTATGACACGCAGAAGGCAGGGTCAACCGATGTCTGCGCGCCTAAAGACCAGGGTTCCCAGAGCACAGCATAGGGCCGTCCAGACCATCATGATCAGGCCCGCCTGCCACCAGGTGGGCCACCATCCGCGACCAGCCTCCACCGCCTGTCCCAGACCACAAAGGAAAGTACTCAGCAGGCTGGTTGGGGTCAGTCTGAAAGGGATCTGCAGCCAGCCGGCATGAGAGTTCAAACCCTGCATGAGGCCCAGAATCAGTGGCAGGGCCAAAGTCAGCCCTAGGAACATGCCAATCCCGCCGACCTTGGATCGGCTCAAGGCCCCCAGACCCAGGCCCATCAAAGCAAAGAGGATCAGCATGAGCGGACCGCCCAGCAAATCAATCAGAGCAAGCCCGGGCTTGTAAGCGGGCAAGACCCCCGATCTGCCTGGCAGAAGCAGGGTCGCCAGGATCCAGCTGAGCAGCAGGCCCACCTGTGCCGCCAACCATGTCAACAAGGCCAAGGCAAGACCTTTGGCCGTCAGGACCATGCCCCGACGAGGATTGGCCGTCAGCGTGCTCTCAATGGTGGCGTCGGAAAACTCGCGCGTAAGGACCAGAATCCCCAGAATGCCCGCCACGATCATGCCCGGAAACAGGCCGAAAGCGACGGCCGACCAGAAGACGTCACTGGACGCAGGCAACAGGTGAGCCGGAAGGCGATCGGTCTGCCAGCCCAGGCCAGCCATGGCCCGGGTCCCGCAGGCCATCAGACCGGTGCTCAACGGCTGCAACAGCATGACGATCAGAAGCAAGACCCAGGTCGATCGCAGGGAGAGCATCTTGCGCAGCTCCCCTCGAACCGCCCCGAAAAAGGTCAGCTGGCCGCACGGACGACGTGAATCCAGGAAGGACAGCCCTGAGGTTCGACGCAGCCGAGTGAAAGCGGAGCCATGCCGTGGAGTTGCGTTATCAGGCCCTGAGGGTACCTCTCGCAAACTCCGGCGGAATCGACGGCCGCTGCCGGCACTCATGGCCGTGCATCCCTTCTGCCGTGGATGATGTCCTTGTAGGCCTGTTCCAAGGAAACCTCCTCCGGCTGGAAGTCGTAGAGAACTACTCCCTCCTGGGCCAGAATCGAAGCTGTCGAAGCCAGGGGCGCACCCTGGATGCGGAAGCGTGCGGCATCTGGCGGACAGCTCTCATCCGGCTGCAGACGGGTGATGCTGATTCCGGCGGCCGTGGCCAGGGCGGCCTTTAATTGGTCGGGCTGAGGCGTCACCGCATATATGGAGTCTCGGGAGTGCTCACCGATGAACCGGGCCACGGTCGTTCTCTCCAGGATCCTTCCCTTAGCAATGATGACCAGATCGTCGGCGATTTGAGCCACTTCGTTGATCTTACGGGAGCTTAGGAGGACTGCCCTGCCCTGTGAGGCGAGGCCACGCCACATTTCCCTCACCCGCTCGGTTCCCTCCGAAGCCAGGCCGTCAAGGAACTCATCCAGAACCAGGTTGTGCGGGTCGCCCAGAAGGGCGGCGGCCAAAGTCAGCCGCTGACTCATTCCCAGAGAAAGGGACCCCGTCGGCCTGTCGGCGACCGATTGCAGGCCGACCATCTCAAGCACCTGGTCCACCCGACGGTGATCAATACCACTGATCGCGGCCAGGGCCAGCAGGTGGTCCCTGGCCTTGCAAGCGGGGTGGGCATTGCGTGGATTCAGTACCGCTCCCGCTGTCCGCATGGGCGATGAGAGCCGGACGAAGGGCCGACCATCGAACAAGGCCTTGCCTGCGTCAGGGCGAACCAGTCCCAGAGCAATGCGCAGTGTGGTCGACTTGCCAGCGCCTTTAGGCCCCACAAATCCGGTCACCCGACCGTCCCTAGCCGTGAAGGAGACGCGGTTCAGTGCCTTGCGGGAGCCAAAGCGCTTGGTCAGCGAGTCGACGACAATCATGGCAGAGGCCCCTGGTCTGACTGATCTGCCACCCTGGCATGCTGACGGATCCAGGAGTGCATGGCCACGGCAGCTGCAGCCCCGGCGTTGATGGAGCGCACCGATCCGAACTGGGAGATGTAGACCACATCGTCTGCCAGCTCCAAGGCCTTCTCGGACAGCCCCGGACCCTCAGCGCCGAACATGAGCAGGCAACGACGGGGAAAGTGATAGGTCTCCATGGGGACAGCCCCGGGAACGTTGTCGATGGCGATCATACGGGGCACGGACTCCCCCCGCCCGGCCGCCTCTTCTTGCAGGGTGGCCGTCATGGTTGCTATGTCGGGGTCGTGGACCACATGCTGGTAGAGCTCGGTCATCAATGAGCCCTTGCGATTCCATTTGTGAGGACCGACTATATGGACGCGGCGAGCAGCGAAGGCGTTGGCGGTTCGGACCATGGAGCCGATATTGAAGTCGTGGGTCCAATTTTCCACAGCCACCTCGAAATCATGACGGCCTCGGCGATCCAGGTCGTCCCGAATGGCCTCGACCTTCCAATAGCGGTACCGGTCCAGGACGTTACGACGATCCCCCTGCTCCAGCAGTTCGAGGTCATAGCGCGGGTCCATCGGCATGGGCTGCTCAGGATGCTCTTCCTGCCAGGGACCGACCCCCACCTGCCGGAAAACCGGCTCATCTGAGGCCATGGCCGCTCGGGTCACTGGATTCGGTTCTCTCATGATCGCTCCGGAGAGTCGTCGGCCGCACCGACGAGTTGATCCTCCTGATAGGCACAGATGAAAGGCAGCCGCTGCCGGGAGCCGTCCACCGGATCGACCACCTGAATGCCGCCATCGGTCCGGCCGCCCACCAGCGAGGCGATAGCCAGCGTCTTGGCACCCTGACGCTGGATGATCCCGCAGTCAAGATTGAGTTCGTTGTTCTTGCCCAAGGTAACCAGTGACGAGGTCTGCACGTAGGATTTCCGGCCCAGCCAGGCATCCAGCAGGATAACCCGCCTGCCTTCGATGGATGGGCCCTTGATGGAGGGGTAGACGAAATCCATAACGAAGGCGTCCAGATCCTGCCCGCGCGAGGCCGCGGCATGAAGCATGGCATCAGCCAGCGGCACGGCAGCTGCTGTCAGAGCCCCAACCGCGTCGAAGTCGTCGACTGAATAACCCGCATCCTCCAAGGTGTCCAGAAGAACATGACCGGCAAGTTCAGCCCCACGATGATGAAAAGTGACCCCGCTCAGCTCAGTGAAGGGACGCCCGCCAATCTCCTGGGCCAGGAGTTCACGCAGCTGATCGACCGGCTCAGGCAGGTCCGCGTCGGATTCGCGCCCGACCAAATCAGGCGACCCAGTGGGCCTGAAGGATGAACCCTCTTGTCTCTTCGTTGCCTCGTTCATGCTTATCAGACTAGCGCCCGAGGTCCCTAAGCGGCACTTACCGCCCTTGGTCAGGCAAAGCTTCCGGCGCGGTAAGCTCCCTGATATTGCCCTTGTCTGAATCGATCATGTCGACCGAGTCGATGACCTTGGAGGGATCCATCTGCTGCAGCTTGCGGGCTGTGACCAGAACGCGCGACTCCAAAGAGGAAGCGAACTTGTTGTAGGCGGTCACCGTGGCAGTGATGGAACGGCCCAGTCTGTTGGCCCGATCGCCCAGAACCACAAAGCGGTCATAGAGCTCGTGGGTCAACGTGAAGAGGGTGCGAGCGTCCTCGGACAGGTTCTGCTGCTGCCAGGCATAGGCTACCGACTTGAGCACAGCCCAGAGGGTTACCGGCGAGGTCAGGGCCACCTTTTGGGCAAAGGCGTCATCCATCAGGGTAGGGTCCACCTCCAGGGCGGCCTGCAGAAGGGAGTCGTTGGGGATGAAGGCCACCACGAAGTCCGGGGCCGTTTCGAAGGCGTTCCAGTACTCCTTGTCCGCCAGGGCCTTGACGTGCTCGCGCAGGGCCCGGGCATGCGCCTTGAGCAGTTCGTCCCGGCGGCGCAGCTCATCATCCGAAGCAGTGTCGGGGATCTCGCAGGCCCGCTGGTAGTCGGAATAGGGGGCCTTGGCATCGATAGGAATGGTCTTGCCACCGGGCAGGTGAACCACCATGTCGGGACGCAGGACGCGACCATCCGAGGCGGTGACCACCACCTGGGTGTCGAAGTCCACATGCTCCAAGAGCCCCGCCGACTCGACGATATTCCTGAGCTGAGCCTCACCCCATGCGCCGCGCACCTTGTTGTTGCGTAGGGCCGAAGCCAGGGAGCTGGTCTCCTTGTCCAGTCTCCCCTGCTGCTCGCCCAGACTCTTCAGCTGCTGTCCCAAGGAGCCCATCTCCTGCTTGCGGCCCTCCTCGATCTGGGCCACCTTATGCTGGAGGGCATCCAAATTCTTTTGCACGGGGGCCAGAGCCGAGAGCACCTTGCTCTCCTCCTCCATGCTCTCTGCCTGCCTGCGCCGCTTCTCCTCCTCCTGAGCCTGGGCGCGGCGGCGCTCCTGCTCGATTCTGATCTGCTCCGCCTGCTGGGCCTGGGCCAGCTGGGACTTGACAAAGGAGAGCTCGCGGTTCAGACCGTCCACCTTGGTCCGTGCCTCGACCAGGGCCGCATCGGATCCATGGAGCTGTTCCTGGGCCTGATCCAGCTGAGCGCGCAGTTCATCCACCTGGCCGTCGGACCCCATGCCGACGGCCCTCCGGCCCTGGGTGCGACCCAGCACATACCCTGCCAATCCCCCCAGGACTATACCGATCAGCAGGAGAAGCACCACCATGACCACTGATGACGTAGAATCGAACATATGTTCTAGTTAACCTCAAGCACTGGACCCGAAAACCAGGTTGCCGGCGATAATTCGAGAATTCGTTTTTTCCGCAAGGAATCGGCCTTAAGACCTGTGCCGGGCCGCGATGAAGGGCACAATAGGAGATATTAAGGGGTTGGAGCAAGACCGAAGGAGATCCGTGGGTGTCGATATCTTCCTGGCGATAGCAGATCTGGTCGTGGCCTGTGCGGTCACCTGGCTGATCATCTGGTACTTCCTTATGCCATCGGCTCATGCCAGTGGCCAGGAAGCAGCCGCAGACTCCCCAGCCAACCGCCCCTGGCGTGATCCCGAGGACTGGGGCAAATGGGGGGCTGATCTGGATTCTCGCAGCCACCGCCTGCTCAGGCCAACCATCGTAAGTGCCCTGCTGACCGCGCCTGTTTTAGTTCTGGATCTGTTCGATCGCTTCGGCCCCGATCTGATTCCTTCTTGGCTGACCAGCCCCTGGGTCCAGGCTATTCTGATAGCCCCGGTCATCTTCTACGGCGGCCGTGGAACACTCACAGGCGGGTGGAAGGCCATGACCGAGCACCGCTGCAGCCCCGATCTCCTGGCCGCGCTGGCCACAAGCCTGGCCTACCTATACAGCCTGGCTACCTGCCTGGCTGGATCCCTGCTGCCGGAGGGCTCCCGATCCCCTTACTTCGATCTGGTCGGCGTGGTCATCACCCTCCTGCTACTGGCCCGGGTCATCGGCACCAGAATGGAAGCCTCCCTGGTGGCTTCCTTGAACCACTTGACGGAGATCCGCCCAGCCTCAGGTCTGGTGGCCGATTCTCAGCATCCTCAGACAGTCCCCGCCCAGATACTTGCACGTGACCAGATCCGCCCAGGCAATCTGCTTCTGGTACGTACAGGCGAGCGCCCAGCGGCCGATGGGCTTGTGGAGTCAGGATCGGCCCTGGTGGACGACAGCGAGCTGACAGGTGATGACAGACCCCGGCCGTGCGGACCCGGCGATCGAATCCTGGCCTCCAGCAAGATCCTCGAGGGTCGACTGTCCATCCGAGTGGATGCCGCCGGCGACAACACCTATGCAGCCAGGCTCGTGAAGATCATCCCCCAGGCCCTGGTCGAGCGATCCCCCGCTATGCGCAGGATGGATCGTATCGTCCACACAGCCATCGCCCTGATCATGATTCTGGCTGTCTGGACCTTCATGCTCTGGCTCATGCTGGGCCCGCAGCCCCACTTGGCCCATGCTGTAGGCAATGCCGTCTGTGTACTGACCATCGCCTGCCCCGCCGTCGCAGCCATGACCATCCCCATGGCCTTCCGAACCAGCCTGGAGACGGGTCTGGCACACGGTCTGCTCTTCACCTCGCCACGGGCCATGAACCACCTGGGCCGGGTGCACACCCTGATTCTGGATGACTCCTCTCTGCTGGATCCCGACGACGCGGAGGGCCAGGGTGTCCACACGGAATCCCTGACCCGGACCGCCACCCATCTACGCGCCCTGCGAGTAAGCAGCCTGATCCTGGACGGGAGCCGCCAGCCGGACGACAGGATTGAGCGGGCAGCCCGCCAGGCGGGCGCGGATATGCTGATCACCCGGCTGACCCCCGAGCGCAAGCGCGAATGCATGGATCGGCTCAATCACGACCTGACCCGGACCAACAGGGGCATCCCACTTGATCAGACAGGTCAAGACCCAGCATCCGCCGTGAGGCAGGGCCGAACCAGCCTGGTGGCCCTGGCAGCTGGGACCACAGCGGATCCCGAACTGACGGCCAGGGCTCAGGTGGACATCGCTTTGGGTCCAAAACTCCAGGCTGACACGGACGAAGCCGCAGACGACATCGACCTACCACAGCCGGACCTTATCCTGCAGCAGGGCGACCTGGACGGAACCAGTAGGGCCATAGAACTGAGCCGAGCCACCACCCAGGTCATCAGGGAGAACCTGACCTGGTCCACTGTCTACAACGTCATCGCCCTGGTCATTGCTACCGGAATCTGCCAACCCTTCCTAGGCTGGATGCTCAACCCCATGATCGCAGCGGTAACAGGGGCTCTGTCCTCCATCCTGGCCATGCTCAACGTTCGTCGTCTGCACCGGTTGCGGCGCCTGCGCCGTCGCTGGCTACACCTCGCCCTGATCGACACGGACCAGCTTCCGACAGTCGCGGCACGACGCCCCCAGATCATCGTTGACAGCCAGTGGAAGCCCATGCAAAAGGGCAGGGACCCAGCTGCTGCTATGGACTGAATCCACAGAGCACGGCAGCTAACGTAAAAGGGCCGGCACCTGGAGATTATCCCGGTACCGACCCTGATTGATCTCAGTGAGTCTGGCCCTGACCTTGGTCATCGCCACGCGCAGCATGACGGCCACGGCCACCATCGCGTCCGGCATCGTCGGCATCAGCATCACCGTCAGCCGTCACACCATCGACCTTGACCGAATCATCGACCAGATTCTCGGTGGGCCAGGCAGTCAGTTCCAGATGGTCGCCGCCGGTTTGGTCCACTAGGACCGTGTCACCGTCGTGGACCTTCCCGGCAAGCAGCATCCTAGCCAGTTGGTCGCCCACCTCAGTCTGCACCAGCCGACGCAAAGGACGGGCGCCGAAGGCCGAATCGTAGCCCACGTTGGCCAGCCACTCCCTAGCGGAGTCGGTGACATCCAGGGTGATACGCCGATCGGTCAGCCGTTGGGCCACTTGCCGGACCTGGATATCCACAATGGAACCCAGCTCGTCACGGGTCAGCGGATGGAAGATGACCAGATCATCCAACCGGTTGATGAACTCGGGCTTGAAGTTGGCGTGGACAGCATCCATGACGGCCTTGCGCTTGGCCTCCTCATCCAGGTCGTCCCGGACCAGGAACTGCGAGCCAAGGTTGGAGGTCATGATCAGGATGGTGTTCTTGAAGTCCACCGTCCTGCCCTGGCCGTCAGTCAGCCTGCCGTCGTCCAGAACCTGCAGGAGCAGATCGAAGACTTCAGGGTTGGCCTTCTCCACCTCGTCGAAGAGTACCACCGAGTAGGGCCGCCGACGCACGGCTTCGGTCAGCTGGCCGCCCTCCTCATAGCCCACGTAGCCGGGAGCAGCGCCGATCAGCCGGGAGACCGAGGCCTTCTCCATGTACTCCGACATATCGATGCGGACCATGGCCTTCTCGTCGTCGAAGAGGAAGTCGGCCAAGGCCTTGGCCAGCTCCGTCTTGCCCACGCCGGTGGGGCCCAGGAACATGAAGGATCCAGTGGGCCTGTCAGGGTCGGCGATGCCGGCACGCGAGCGCCGGACCGCGTCGGAAACTGCATGGATGGCCTCTTTCTGGCCGACCACCCGCTTGCCCAGGTAGTCCTCCATATGCAAGAGCTTCTCATTCTCGCCCTCCATGAGCCGCCCCACAGGGATGCCGGTCCAATCAGAGACGATCTCCGCTACGGAATCCGCATCAACGTGGTCAGGAACCATAGGCTCCTGGGCTGGCCCCCCAGCGATGTCAGCCCCATCGGGACCAGCATCATTGGAGGCGTTCTTAGCCTGCTCGGCGGCGTTCTCCGCCTGGGCCAACTGCTTGCGAATGCCTGGAATCTCCCCGTAGAGAATGCGGGAGGCCTTCTCCAGATCACCTTCGCGGGTAGCCTTGTCGGCCTCGACCCGCTTGGCGTCCAGCTGAGCGCGCAGGTCACCGACCTTGTTGTGGCCAGCCTTCTCGTTCTCCCAGCGGGCCTTGAGGCCGCCCAGCTTTTCGCGGGAGTCCGCCAGCTCGGCCTGCAGCTTGCTCAGACGGTCCTTGGAGGCCGGGTCATCAGCCTTCTTCAGCTGCATCTCCTCCATCTCCAGACGGGTGACGCGACGTTGAAGCTCGTCGATTTCCTCAGGCTGGGAGTCCAGCTCCATCCGCAGATGTGCAGCGGCCTCGTCAACCAGGTCGATGGCCTTGTCTGGCAGCTGACGACCCGAGATATACCGGTTGGAAAGGGTGGCCGCAGCCACCAGGGCATCATCCCCGATGGTCACCTTGTGGTGGGCCTCATAACGCTGCTTGAGACCACGCAGGATGGCCACGGTGTCCTCCACGGAGGGCTCGCCCACGAAGACCTGCTGGAAGCGGCGCTCCAGAGCCGGATCCTTCTCGATGTTTTCACGGTATTCGTCCAAGGTGGTGGCGCCGATCAGGCGCAGTTCGCCCCTGGCCAGCATGGGCTTGAGCATGTTGCCCGCATCCATGGATCCCTCGGCGGCACCAGCACCGACGATGGTGTGGATCTCGTCAATGAAGGTGATGACCTGGCCGTTGGCGCTCTTGATCTCATTGAGGACGGCCTTGAGTCGTTCCTCGAATTCGCCACGGTACTTGCTGCCAGCCACCATGGAGCTCAGATCCAGGGAGATCAGCTTCTTACCTTGCAGGGTGGTGGGTACGTCGCCCGCCACGATACGCTCAGCCAGGCCCTCGACCACAGCGGTCTTGCCCACGCCGGGCTCTCCGATGAGGACAGGGTTGTTCTTGGTACGCCGGGAAAGGATCTGCATGACACGACGAATCTCCTGGTCCCTGCCGATGACTGGATCCAGCTTGCCCTCCTTGGCCTGTGCGGTCAGATCGGTAGAGTACTTCTCCAGGGCCTTGTAGGTGCCCTCGGCATCCGGGCTGGTCACCTTGGCGCCGCCGCGCACCTGGGGCACGGCCTTGCGCAGGGTATCAGCCTGCAACCCGTTCCGGTTCAGAATATCGGCGGCCTGCGAGGGACCCTGGGCGATGGCGATAAGCAGGTGCTCGGTGGAGACGTATTCATCCCCCATGGCCTGCATTTCCTTCTCAGCCTGGGCCAAAGCCATGCTGAGCTGACGGCTGGCATCGGGTTGCGAGGCCGTAGATCCGCTGGCCGATGGCAGAGCCACCAAGGCCTGACGGACCTCGGCTCCGACCCGTTGGCTGTCACCACCGGCCGCTTGGATCAGCCCAGGCACCACGCCGGACTGCTGACGCAGCAGAGAGTCCAACAGATGGAGCACATCCACCTGGGGGTTGCCGGCCGCCGAGGCCGACTGGATAGCATCGCCGATGGCCTGCTGAGCCATGGTGGTGAAGTTTTCGTTCATAGAGCATCCTCCAACATTCTTCGGCGGGACCAGCCGAATCACTCGACCAGACCCCGTCACGGGTTCATCTGTCTTCTACAACAGCGAAAGGAGGACACCTATTCCCAAACTTGAGCCTAAATGACTCAAGTTTTTATGTCGCTTGTTCTCCTGTTATTTGCTACTCGTCGATGACCACATTGCGCAGGTAGCCGATTCCCTCCACCTGGACAGTAGCCTCGTCGCGGTTTTTCAACGAACCTGTGGCGTTAGGGGTACCGGTCATGATGACATCGCCGGGCAGTAGGGTCGCGAAGCTGGAGATGAAGGCGATCTGCTCAGGGATGGAGTGGATCAGGTTAGCGGTGGTGCCCCTGGCCTCAGGCACCTCTTCCCCGTTGAGCTTGAAAGAGACCTTCGCATCCCGGTAGTCCAGGTCGGTCTCGATCCAGGGCCCAAGAGGGCAGGCGGTGTCAAAGCCCTTGCAACGGGTCCACATGGGGTCGTTCTTCTGCAGGTCACGCAGGGTCACATCGTTGACGCAGGTGTAACCCAGCACATGGTCCATAGCCTCATTGACGCTCACCTTCCGGGCCATCCTGCCTATGACGACGGCCACCTCTGGCTCATAGTTCATGTCCTTGCTGCAGGAAGGCTTGACAATGGGGTCGTCAGGGCCAATGACCGAGGTGGAGGGCTTCATAAAGAGCATGAGCTTTTCCGGAGGCTCCGGGTTCGAGGACTGGCCATGCTCAGCCATGTAGGCGGCGTGGGCGCGGTAGTTCTTGGCCGCTCCGTAGATCTTGGAGGGGATGACCGGGGCCAGCAGCCGCACATCCTCGTCGTCCAGGGGGTAACGCTTGCCGGTGGGTTCGACCTGCTGGCCAGTCAAGGGGTAGCCCCTTAGCTCGACCAGGTAATCCTTGCCGTCATGCTTGTCGGTTTGGACGAAAGCGTATCGTGGGGTGTCCTTGTAGGAAAAACGCGCGATTCTCATAGGGCACAGTCTAGCCCCAGGCCGGGCCTCTTAAGAGAATCAGGCTCCCAAACAGACAGCGGCTGGTCAGATAAAAGCCCGCGGGCCGAAAATGGCTGTACCTACACGAACCTCGGTCGACCCCTCAGCCACCGCATACTCCATGTCTCCGGTCATCCCCATGGACAGCATGGTGCAGGTGCCGGTGCCAGACTCCCCCGAATCCCTGATGCGGTCGCGCAAATCACGCAAATGGGCGAATCCGCTCCTAATGACGGCCTCGTCGTCCACATGTGCACCGACGGTCATCAGACCCTTAAGCTGAATCCCCTCCATAGCAGCCAGCTCATAGGCCAGATCCAGGGCCTGGTCGGGGGCGCATCCCGACTTGGCCTGCTCGCCGGACTCGTTGACCTCCAGGAGTATGCCCACGGTCCTGCCCGCAGCCAGTGCCCGCGTGGCCAGCTTCCGAGCCAAGGAAGGCCCGTCGACCGACTCGACCGTGTCGACATATGGCAGGATCTTATTGATCTTGTTGGATTGGAGCTGCCCGATCAGACGGAAACCCACGCTGGATGAATCTCTGCCCGCAGCGTCGGTGCCAAGGACCAATCCCCTGTCCCGACAGAGCTCCAGCAATCCCTGGGCCTTGGCGGTGACCTCCTGGGGACGGTTCTCGCCGATCCGCTGCACCCCGGCATCGATGGCTGCCATGATCTCGCCCACATCGCGGGTCTTGGTGGCCGCCAACAGAGTCACCGAGCCTTCTTTTCGGCCGGCGGAGCCCTCCGCTTTGGCGATCCTGTCAGACACACGCTTGACCCCATCTGCGATCTGCGCGGCACGTTCCCGGCTGATCCGGCGATTGCCCAGATCCTTGTGGTCCATATAGGCGACCATGACCCGCTACCTCCTTAAAATCCGGAAACCTTGACTGAGGCCATGGTAGCCAGTGGCTCATACCGGCAAATACACAGCCCCGGGAGAAAGCGGAGGCCGTGAACAAGCGACAAAACTCGAGTTAGAAGAACCTACAAACTCGGCTTCACATCAGAAACGGTCAGCTCGTTTGGGTCGCTCAGGTCCAGCTGTCGGTCTTCGCGGTCAGCAGCCAGTGTGTTCCACGTGAAACCATCCAGCAATTCCTGTGCGCTTGCAGGTCTGGGCCGTTGCAAGAGACCCAGGATCCAGCCGCAGACTCCCAACACCTGCCTGGCCGACCAGCCGTCTCTTCTGAGTGACCCCAGGTCCGGCGATCCAAAGCGCTTGGACATCCTCCTGCCGTCTACGCCATCGATCAGCGGCAAATGGGCATACTGGACACCAGGAGCCTGCGGTTGGAGATGATGCCGAATCCACATCTGAATGGCTGTGGACCTCAGCAGGTCCCTTCCTCGCACAATCTGATTGACGCCCATGGCCAAGTCATCCACCGTCACTGCCAACTGGTAGGAAACCAAGCCGTCCGAACGTCTGACGACCACATCGCCGACCTGCCTGGGCAGATTGAAGGACTGCGGGCCATAGATCAGATCGTCGAAGCGACAGGTGGCATCCGGCTCGTCGGACTGATCAGGGACCGCGATTCGGAGGCTGTGCCTCTGCCCCCGGGCCAGCCTTTCACTGATTGTCTGATGGGAAAGTCCTCGGCAAGTGCCCGGGTAGACGATGAACCCGTCACCTTCATTCGGCGCTGATGCTGCACGAATATCGGCCCGCGAACAGAAGCATGGATAAACCAGGGGCTGCCCACCGATCAATTGCTGGGATTCCAGCAGCTTCAATGCCTGACTGTAGATATCGGCGCGCTGGGACTGGTAGACCGCCTCGCCGTCCCAACCCAACCCCAGCCAGGCCAGGTCATCCATGATCCAACGATCAGCATCCTTGACCACTCGCGGCGTATCTATATCTTCGATGCGGAGCCGCAGAACCCCACCAGGCCCTTGCGACCTGACACCCAGCCAGGCTGCCAGACAAGCATAGATATTGCCCAGATGCATCCGCCCAGTCGGCGAAGGCGCCAACCTTCCTACGACCTTGGCCTGGCCGGCTCGGCGCACTCTCAGTTCACTCTTTTGCATACCGACATGCTTGCATACCATCCGGTCATCGTGGAAGCAGCAGAGAGCTCGGCCATTGCCTGCCCCTAAATGGTCAGAAGCTGTCGAGCAGGCGATCGATCTCCTCGAAGTGCTCGACCTCAGGCCGCCATACCGGCTTGCCGCGCACAATGACCAGCTTGGGATCAGCCAGGGTCCGTACATTCCTGGCGGGATCCTCGTCAAGGACGATCAGATCCGCATCCTTGCCCGTGTCGACCGAGCCAGTGACATTGTCGAAGCCCAGGTTTCGGGCATTGACCTGAGTTGCGGCGTGGAAGGCCTGCGCTGGAGTGAAGTCAGCGTACCGCACCAGATAATCCAGCTCACGCCAAGTGCCGTACTGGGGCACGAAGGTCATGCCGGTGTCGGTGCCAACGCCGACGGCAATGCCGTTCTCGTGAGCCTGCTTGGCGCTCTTGACCATGCCGTCGACTACCAGCTCGGAATTGCCTCGAACTATGTCGCTGATCCCCAGCTCCTGCTGGCTGACCTTGACCAGCGGCAGGCCAGCGGACAAGGTGGGGTCCAAGGCCGAGAAGCCGCGAAGCGAGCGCGGATTGTCGAGGAAGAGCCCAATCATCTCGTCGTCAAGGGCGCTGCCATGCTCGATGGTGTCCACGCCAGCCTTGAGAGCGGCCTTGACCCCCTCCGGGCTCTGAGCGTGCGCTGCGACGAGCACACCAAACTCATGGGCCTCATCGCAGACGGCAGCCATTTCCTCCTCGGTCATCTGCGGGCTGCCGGCCTCGCCAAGCTTGGTAGCATCGGTGACGCCACCGGTCGCAGCCACCTTGATGGCATTGACCCCATGATCCAGGTTCTCCCTGGTCCGGCGCCTGGCCTCTTCGGGTGAGGAGCAGGACAGGGCGATGAAGGGATCACCATGCCCTCCGGGAATCGCCAGGAGGGGGCCAGCAGCCAGCATGCGTGGACCAGTCAGCTCGTCGGCGTCAATCCTGTCGCGCAGACGAACCGCCTCATACCCCACATCACCCAGGGTACGAATGGTCGTCACTCCCGAGTTCAACAGCGTGGAAACGTTGCCCTTGATCCTGGCATCCATAAGGACTTTCCCGGCAGGGCTGTGCACCACTTTCAAACCAGCATCGACCACACGCGGCGACAGCTCCGTGCCGCCAGATAGGGGCTTGCCGTCGGCGAAGAGGTGGGTATGGGCATTAATGAGGCCGGGTGCCACAAACTTGCCCGTAGCGTTGATGCGATGATATCCGGAAGGCACGTAGGCCAGCGGGGTCGGACAGACCTGCTCTATCCGGCCGTCCGCGGACACCAGAACAGACATATCCTTCTGGACCGTGCCTTTTTCATCACCGGTCGCGATACTGGCATGCTCGAGCACAAACGGCTCGCGCTCTTTCCTGCCTTGAAGACGCCCCATGGTCGTACCTGCCTTCCCATCTCCGATGCACTCATTGCGAGGAATCGGGCATATATGGCCAATAATATCCATGGCAGGACGAACCATTCAAGCTTGACTACGCAATAAACAAGGTCCTGAGCCCCCAAGTTGAAGTCCGGGACCTCGTCGCCGAGCTGCTGATCAGGCAGCGAAAAGAACCTTGAAAATCGCGGCTCCGACGATGGCGCCAATGATGGGCGCCACTACTGGAATCCAAGCCTCACCCCAGCGTGAGTCCCCCTTATTGGGCACAGGCAGAATCCAGTGCAGGAAGCGCGGCACCAGATCGCGTGCGGGGTTCAGACCAGGGCCGGTGGGACCGCCCAGAGAGGTGACCAGCCCCCAGACGATCAAGCCGACAACGATGGAGGCGGCAGCCAACCCCTTAGACCCCCATGGACCCTGCAGACAGCAGAGGGCTCCCAAGACCAGCACAAGCGTGCCAAAGAACTCATTAATAAAATAATTGACCAGCGATCCCGCGGCGTCAGTGGTGCAGAAGGTGCCCAAAATCGGCATAGGCTCCTTGGTCATCCGATAGTGCGGGAAGTAACAGACATAGACGACCAGCTGGCCCAGGGCCGCCCCGACCAGCTGCGCCAGAATATAAGGCAGTACCTGGCTCCATGGGAAGATACCGATGACGGCTTGTCCCAGAGTCATGGCCGGGTTGATGTGGGCTCCGGATATCCCGCCGAACATGAGCACGGGAAACATGACTCCGAAACCATATCCCATGGCAATAGTGAGCCAGCCGGAATGGTGGCCCTTGGTACCCTCCAGATCCACGTCGGCGACCGCGCCGTTCCCGAAGATCATCAATATGGCGGTGCCGACACATTCAGCGGCCAACTTGGTCATGAGCGAATATTCCATTCGACCCTTCACTCCTCTCTCAATGCCGCCTTGGGGCCTTCACCCCAACCGGTCATACATGGGCCAAGGCATGGGCATCATTCAATAAAAAAGGTGATGGCACTAGGCCGAGAAGCGCTCGTGATCTCCATTGATTCAAATAATCCGTTGAAATCCGATATCGCACCAGCTCCAACCGCGTGTCACCATCAACACGACTGCACTCAAACCGGCATAAATGTTTTATGCCAGCCATTGCTGATTATAGCGCATTGAGAACCACGCGCAGCTATCCATATCCCAGACGGATCGCGCACTCTCGGCAAATCACCGAAGTACCCCCCCCCCCCGCTGACTCATCTATCCACTTGATTCGTAAACACAAGACTCACGAACTCTCCTTCTGGTCAGGAATGACCGACCGCTGTTTTTGCAGGCTTCTATGCCAAGCGTGCGCACGGAAAGCTGCGCTAAGGCTGAGATCGCTGGCAGGGAAAGCAATAGGCAGGGGACTTGAGAAACCCGCTGGCTGATAAACAGATAGACTTTGTGCCCCGCTTCGTCAAACTTTTTCCTTTGCCAGGACTTTTGTCACATAGATGTCGCGCAGAATCGATTCTCGTACGGATACACCGGGCATAAAAAAGCCCCGCAACCTTTACGGATGCAGGGCTTTGACTCTGTGCCCCCACGGGGGCTCGAACCCCGGACACGCTGATTAAGAGTCAGCTGCTCTAGCCAACTGAGCTATAGGGGCAGGGCACTTTCAAGAGCCAAGTAGATACTATACACGGTTTCGGCAGGCCCGCAACACGGCGCGTCACAGGTCTGCCGAATCCGTGCATTGCCTGCTCAGACGATCTTGGGCATGGGCGTGGTCAGGGAAGTGGTCAGGTTCACCTGCAGGAGACCGGCACCCGTATGGGCCTCGACCTTCTTCAGAGTGACCGTGCGCCTGTCCTGGTCGGCCCGGTCATCGTCGGTCATGGTAGCTGGCGACTTGACCGCCACCACCACCAGATCCTCGAGAGGAATGCCTGCCTTGTTGCAAAGGTCAGAGGCCGCCTGAAGGCTGCCCTGGAAGCCCTCACGCTCAATAACCCGATCAGCCGGCACGCCGTAGGCGCTCTGGGCGATCCAGCGAATCCGATTCGGCACGGACATACCATGGAGGCTGGTCGTGCCCGCCTCAGCTTTCGCGGTCTCCCGCAGGGCCTTGATCAGATCGTCCAGCTGGGGCTCAAGGGCCTTGCCCCCGTCACGGAAGAGGTTGCCGGCGATGGGCCTGCGGAAGCCCAGACCATCGGCGGTCTCCCGCAAGGATTCCACCTGCTCGTCCTCACCCTCCCAGAGGTTGATCAGCGGGAAGGTGGGGATGCCCAGTCCTTCCAGACGATGCACATGGAAGGGATAGCGCCAGCTCAGCTTAGGATCGTCCCGCCAGGTGGTGGCACGTGTGACGACCACGGCGGCGGCCGGCCATTGGGCCCCATATTCGCGGGCGGCGATGTCCAGCCACTTCTGGGCGCCGGCATCGGCTCCATAGCCCGCCTCGACAACGACCACGTCGTGCCGGGCGCAGGCCATCTCCACGGACACCAGGCTGGGAATGCCGATGGAGACGTTGGCGAATGGCCCGCCATGCACGTAGACTGGAGAACCCTCCAAGGTCTGGGTGAAAGCGGGCTTGACCGCATCAGTCAGGATGCCAGTGATACGCCAGAGGTCCACAAACTCTCCGAAGGTAACTGGACGGCCATCCAGGGTCCCCGCGACCATGGCGGCCACGCGCTGTTCAATCTCCTTCATGCTCCGGGAGAGCACTACAATCTGCATGAGCTCGCAAGTGGGCGTCAGCACGGTCCGCTCAGGCAGGTCGCCCTTGCCTCGGTCCACGGCGATCTGCCGCAGGGACCGCGAGGGCACCTCGCTGACCCGGGGCACTAGGACAGTGTCCAACCGCCCCTCGTCCACTGCCTTCTCCGCAAAGGAGACCAGCAGGTTCTGAGCGGATTCGATGGCAGCCATCTCCCCACACAGACCCCAGTCCACCAGCTCAGGATGCGTCAGGGAGGATTTGCCGCCACCGGAGGCGCCACCCTTGGATCCTGCGGCGGTAATGCCCATGCTGGGCTGACGCAGGACGGCAGCGGCGTCCACGCCCCGGGCGCGCAAGGCATCGATCAGGGCGATGGTGGTGGTGGTCTTGCCCTCTCCCCGCGATGCCTTCAGCGGAGTGTCGGCGGTGACCAACAGCACCCGTCCATGCTTGCGCGGCATATCCGGATGATCCCGCAGATCCTTCAGGTAGCCGAAGGCATCGATCTTGTCAAACAGGCCGTATGGCCTGACGTAATCGCCGAAGCCCGTCATGCGGCTCTCCTCCCTTATGATCCTTGTCAATCGGATGGCTCAGTTGTCGGACAGATGGTAGCCGTTGCGCATGCCCATGCTGGCCGTATAAAGCACCTGGCTCAGCAGATCGTCGGTCTCCTTGCGCAGACGTTCGGCCATGTCCTTGTTGGCAGCCTCCAGCACTTGGCGAACCTCTGGGTTATCAGTGCCCTTGTCGGCGCCTTCCAAACGGGCCACCTGCTCGTCTGCAGCGGTGATCATGCGATGACCCTCAGCGCCTACGCTCTGCTGATAGCGTTCGACGGCCGCCGAAGTGCCCGCAAAGGCCGAGTCGCACAGGGCGGCGACCAGCCGGTCGGACCAGTAGAGGCTGTCGGTGGAGACCCGCCCCGTGGTGTTGGCCAGATAGTCGGGTGTGCGATCCACATTGGTATAGAAGGGAACCAAGGCATTGAAGGCGTTGGACCCATATGAAATCCACTGGATGGCCCTGCATGATTCAGGCTGGTAGGGGCGCAGCTGGATCAGGGACAGCTGGTCGTTGCGATTGATGCCGATGGGGCGGTAAAGTCCCTTGGTATGCTCGTCGCCGGTCCGCCCATAGGGATCGTAGGGTGTGCCCTGATAGTGGGAGCTGAGCAGGTACTTGACATCCTCCACGGTAATTAGCCGCTCAGGCTGACGGCACCAGGGAATGTTGTCGCTGGCGGGAGTGTGATCGGCATCCGGCCCGTCCCAGATCTCGTCATAGGGATTGAGGAAGCGCTGCATGTACCAGGCCCGAGGCGTGTTATATACGTGGTCTGAATCGCTGTGGGATCCAAAGGCGTCACGCGGGTTGAAGGGCGAAGCCGACTCCACGGACAAGTCCAGGTGGTTGTCGGCGATGAACTCCCGCAGGTCGGCCGAGCAGAGGTGGTCGGTCTGGTCTCCAAAGGCGTCGTCCAGATCGAACTCGTCGATGCCCAGCTGGTTGGGCATGGTCACATAGGAGTCATCAGGCACACGCTTGGCGATCCAGTGATGGCCGCCCACAGTCTCCATCCACCAGATCTCGTCCACATCGCTGAAGGCGATGCCATTCATCTCGTAAGTGCCGTAGCGCTCCAGCAGGGAGCCCAGCCGCTGAACGCCCTCCCGAGCCGAGTGGATATAGGGCAGGACGATGGTGACCAAATCCTCCTCGCCGATGCCTCCGGGCGCTGCGGCCAGGTAGTCCTTATCCCCAGGACGGCCCTGGGCAGTGGTGGGCTCAACCAGAGGATCTGCACCCAGAACACGTTCGTTGGTGGTAATGGTCTCGGTGGCTGACATGGCCACGTTGGCGCTGTTGACGCCTGCAGCAGCCCAGAGCCCCTGATCGTGCAAAGCGTCGGGCACCGAGGTATATCGCATGGGATCCTCGGGCAGGTCTATCTCCAGGTGGCTGATCACACTGTGGTAGTGCCGTGGCTGCTGGTCAGGAGTGACTAACACGAAGCGCTTGGGACGAAACTCTCCGTTGGACGAGTCCTCATTCCGAGCGATGATGGTGGACCCGTCATAACTGGCATTCTTGCCTATCAGAAGCGTGGTGCAGGGCATATGAGCGTCTTCCTTTGTCTGATCGCGGTCAGCGTCATCACCAGTCAGAATGTCGGTGGATGCCTTTCGAACCGACTGCGTGGCAGGCAGGGATGACGGCCGTCTGCGCACTTGGGGCATGGCCTCACTCTAGTGCTAGACCGCCCCAACCAGGTCAGGCATCAGCTGGCAGCCAGGCCCGAGCTGCTGCGGCCACCGGCTGGGCGGAATGGATGGCATGGGCCAGGGCATTCAGCCAGAACCCCTCCTCTAGGCCCGGCAGAGCCTCTCGTGTGGCCCAGACCGACAGCACATAGTCATGAACCCGGTCCGGAGGCGTAGGACCGTTGTAACGCATAAGCACGGCGGGGTCGTCAGCGATCTCCTCCTCCATGACCAGGGGCGAGGCCGCCGAGGTGCGCCCTTGAGGCACACCGGGAATCAGGTTAGACAGATTTCTGGAGAAGTCTTCGGGAATCGCCAGAACAGAGCTTCCGGTCCCCTCGGGCTGCAAGGCGAGCAAGGCCTCGATGGGCAGGTTGGCCAGGGACCAGTGAATCCAAGGGAAGCCGCACACGGGCACGGAGTCAGGATCCACCAGCATCCAGTGCAGGCAGCGGGCCTCCTGAGGCACGTCCTCAAGGCGGAAGGGGAAGGAGACTACAGGACGTCCCTTGCGGGTAAGGGACTGAGGGGCGCGCTTGGCATACCGATCGGGAATGGTGCCGAAATCAGTGATAATCCTCATGATTCGATTCTCGCCCGCCCAGCCGACGAGGTCAAGTTCATCCTTGAAAACAGCCGCGAACAGCGTCCAGCACAATAAACCCCACCACCCTACGCTAAAAGTGCAAGTGCCGCCTGGATCCTTCCGCATGGAAATGATCCGGGCGGCTCTAAATTGGACTGGAGAAAGGAATCAGCAAGACCTTTCTCCTTGCGCTTATGCGGCGAACTTGTGCATGCCTATTCGGCCTTTGCGGCCTTGGCCTGTGCACGAGCGGCCTTGGCGGCTGCGCGAGCCTGAGCCTTGGCCTCCTTCTCTTCAGCCTCGACACTGGCGATGAACTCAGCATGCTTGGCAGCAGGCATCCATCCAGTGTTGACCACCTTGACCTGCCAGACACAGGCCAGGGCGAAGATCACCACCGCCAGAATCACCAGGACCACGGCCCCAACGGGAATGCCCAGCTGGGACAGCTTGCCGACCACAGTGCCATACCAGGCAAAATCAGCATCCCCGAAGGTGGCGTTGGACAGGCCGAAGCTGCCCAGAACCGTCATCAGGATGGCCGGCAGGAAGGTGATCAGCAGACCGTTGATGAAGCCGCCGACCACAGCCCCGATGCGGCCGCCGGTTGCGTTGCCGAAGACGCCGGCGCCGCCGCCATCGAAGAAGTGGGGCACCATGCCCGGCAGGATCAGAGCCAGACCCCAGACGGGCCCGAGCCAGACGGCTATGATGACCAGAGCCACCAGACCGCCGGCGAAGGAGGCCAGGAAGCCAATCAGGGATGCATTGGCACCATAGGGGAAGACGATGGGGATATCCAGGGCAGGACGGGCGCCAGGAACCACCTTGTTGGCGATGCCCTGGAAGGCGGGCACCAGCTCACCCAGGATGATACGGACACCATACAGGATGATGCTCACGCCGATGCCGAACTGCAGGGCCTGGGCGAAGGCGGCCATGAAGAAGGCTCCCCAGTTGGCCGGATGAGAGGGGAAGACGGCGAAAGCCGCTTTGGCAGGGACCACCAAGGCGGTCCAGATGGCGAAGACCAAATAGAGGATGACCATGAGCAGGGTGGTGGAGACCATGGAATCACGCAGGAAGCTCAGCCCCTTGGGGAAGTCGATGTCCTCGGTGGAACGCGACTTCTTGCCCACAGCGCTGCCAACCGCGCCCGAGACCACGTAGCCCAAGGTGTTGAAGTGGCCGATGGACAGCTTGTCGCTGCCGGTCACCCGGTTCATGTAAGGCTGGGCGAAAGCGGGCATGGCCACCATGATTACGCCCATGAGCAGGGCGCCGATCAGCACGATAAGCAGGTTGTTGCCCTTGCCGAACCCGATCGAAAGGACCAGAGCCAGCAGGGTGGACATGAAGACCATATGGTGGCCGGTCAAGAAGACGTACTTGAGGGGGGTGAACCGGGCCAGCAGGATCATGACGATGAAGCTAAGCACGATGATGTAGGCGGAGGCTGCGCCGAACTGGCTGGAGGCCTGGGCCACGATCACCTCGTTGGTGGGTACGACCCCGTGGGCCCCGGTAGCTTTGAAGACCAGCTTGCCGAAGGGACCCAGGGCGTTGGTCACGACAGTGGCGCCGGCGCCCAGAATCAGATAGCCCATGGCCGCCTTGAGGGCACCCGAAATGACCTGGCCCGCACTCCGTTTCAGCGCGATCAGGCCGATGGCTGCCACGATGCCAATCAGATAGGCGGGCACATTCAGAATCTCCTGGCTGATGAAGTTCAGCACCGCAAGGAAGACATTCATTGTTTGTCCTTACTATTTCTCTCTTGTTGTCAAGTTAAAGAGCGGGTATTCCATCGGCCTGGCGATGATGAATGTCCGCCGGACTCATCAGTCGGCGTACTGCTCCAGGATGCCCTTGATTTCGTCCTTGTCCATGAAATTCTGGACGGTCTCGACTGGGGTCGTGGTCCCCTCCAGCTCGGGTGCCAGCTGAGGCGACGTCAGCACCAGGTCGTTCATGTTGGCCGTGCCCTTGGCGCTGCCCGCGTCGGAGGTGGTCACAGTCACATCCATGCCCAGCTCCGATGCCACCTGCTCCACGTTGACCTTGAGCAGAACCGAAGTGCCAATTCCGTTGCCGCATACGCAGAGAATATCCATGAGTTGCTCCTTTGTTCCTTGTTTACTTCTTACTGCTTCTTGCATTTGCCATGCTGGGATCCGCAAAAGCGGGTCCTGCTCACGATCCAAGAATGGCGCGGACCTCGTCAGGGGTGCCGACCTTGGCCAGCTGCTCGGTCTTCTTCGCGTCGGTCAGAGCACCGGCGATGGCAGACATCACTTGCAGGTGCTCCTGCTCATCCCGTCCGGCCAGACCAATCACCAGGGAGACCGGATCGTTGGCCTTGTTGCCGAACTCGACAGGCGTGGACAGCCTTACCCAGCTCAGGCCGGTTCCCAGGACCGCCTCGCTGGGCCGGGAATGAGCCAGAGCCAAACCGGGGGCGATGACGATGTAGGGACCCATCTTCTCAACAGTCTCGATCATCTGGTCCGTGTAGGCATCGGTGGCGAACCCGGAGGCCACCAGTCTGTCGCCCGCCTTGCGAATGGCATCCCGCCAATCAGTCGCCGGCACATCCAAGGCGAAGGATGTATCGGGAAGGAAGGCTTGGAAATCTGTCATGTCTGCTCCTTGCTCGTGCTGTTTGACTTGATCGACTGCACCGGATCCGATGGATTTGCACAAATCCGGTCGGCTGCTCACCACCCCTGGGGATGATAGAACTCTCCGTCCAGAGCCTTGGCGGCGAGCGCCTTGGCCTCATCCATGGTGTGCTTGGCCAGTTCGGCGCGGACATCATCCAGGGCGACCGGAGTCATGGACAGGCTGGTCACGCCGATTCCGGCCAAAACCACGGCCAGGTCCGGATCCGCAGCAGCCTCGCCGCAAACTCCGACAGGCATGTCATTGGCTTGACCGGCATCAGCGATGAGCTTGATGGCCCTGAGGACGGCAGGGTGCCAGGCGGTCTGATAGGAGGCGACCGAGCCCAGCGTGCGGTCGGCGGCCAGCGTGTACTGGGTCAGATCGTTGGTGCCGATGCTGACGAAGTCGGCCACCTTGGCTACCTTGTCGGCCATCAGGGCGATTGAAGGAACCTCAGCCATGACGCCCACGCGCTTGAGCCCCTTGCTCTTGCCCATACGGACGAAATAATCGGCCTCGTGCTCATCAGCAACCATGGGCGCCATGACCCACAGATCTGCATCAGTCTCGGCATCAGCCCGGGCCAGGGCCTCCAGCTGATCCTCCAGGACCTGGCTGTGGACCTTGAGCGTGCGCAGGCCACGCAGTCCCAGGGCCGGATTTGGCTCGTCGGCCTGGGTCAGGAAGGGCAAAGGCTTGTCAGCGCCGGCATCCAGCAGACGGATGACCACCTTGCGGCCAGGGAAGCGTTCAAGAAGAGCACGGTAGGCCTTAGCCTGCTCCTCGACACCGGGCGCCTGCTCGTTGCCAAGGAAGAGGAACTCCGAACGGAAGAGCCCAACCCCCTCAGCTCCATACTCCAGGGCTGGATCGGCATCCGCAGGCTTGCCGACATTGGCCAGGAGAGGGATTCTGGTTCCATCCTTGAGCTGGCCCGGGCGACCCCGCAAAGCCTTGGCCTGATCCGCATCGCGGCGGGCCTGCTCAGCTTTCTCAATCTGTTCATCGGTAGGATCGGCTGTCACCTTGCCGGCAGCGGCATCGACAATGACTGTCTGCCCGTCGCACAGCCCAGCTGCGTCCTGAGCGCCTACGACGGCGACAATCCCTCGGGACCGAGCCAGAATGGCGGTATGGCTGGTCGGACCGCCCTCAATGGTGACAATGGCCAGAACCTTGGTCATGTCCAAGCTGGAAGTGTCGGCCGGAGACAGATCAGGGGCGACCAGGACGAATGGCTTGTCGCTTTCTGGCACGCCCGGCGCCGGGACGCCGAGCAGATGGGCGATAACACGCTGGCCTACATCATGCAGATCGTTGGCACGCTCCCCCATGTAGCCGCCGATGGCCCGGAGCTTTTCTTCGAAGTCGGCAAAGGCCTCATAAACGGACCGTTCGGCGGTTTTGCCACCCTCCAGCAGGGATCGGATCGAGGTCTTCAGGGCCGGGTCCTGGGCCATTTGGGCCAAGGCGGTCAGAATCGGTGCAGCATCCTTGGCCCCCTGCCCATCCTGGGCGGCCTTGGCACGCGCAAGCAGGTCCTTGTTGACCGAGGTCAGAGCGGATTCGACCCTGTCGAATTCAGCATCCGCCATCAGATTCTCAGGCCTCGCCTCATCGCCGGGCACATCCAGTCCGGCCGCCATATGAATGACCGGGCCAATGGCAACGCCGCGGCCAATGCCTACGCCTTGGATCTCCATGTCGCACTCCTTAGTGCCTGCCCACTGCTCGTGAGCCGCCCCTGGGGCCAACTCCGCAACGGCGGTGGAAACGTTCTTCAAGCAACGATGTTCAGTATACACAAATTCATTTGTTTTTCAACGGTAATCGTTTTCTGTAATTCTTCTTTTGCAGTGGTAAGATGACCAGCGTACTCACTACTCGACATACCGGTTCAACAAGACCGACCATATATTCAGGAAAGCTGGTCATCATGGCAACAGCGCAACGTTCTACCATCATCACCGACCCGGTCGGCATTCATGCCAGGCCCGCTTCAGAATTCTCGCAGGCCGCCGCATCCAGCGGTTGCAAAGTCACCATAGCCAAGGACGAAGGCAACCCCGTAGACGCCAGCAGCATTCTGATGGTCATGAGCCTGGGCATCGCTAAGGGCGACAAGGTCACCGTGACTGTCGAAGGCGATGAGGCCGAGTCCGTAGCCGACTCCCTGGTCGCCAGGCTGACCCGGGCTGAGTAACCCGCCGCCAAGTGCAGCCGGCATCAAAGGAAAGGGCCTTCGAGGGAAACGATGGGACACACGGCGGACAATAAACCTTCCATTGCCAACGTCGCAGCCCTGGCCGGAGTTTCGACGGCGACTGTGTCCCGCGTCCTTTCCGGCCATAGACACAAGAACGACGACATCAGCCGCAAGGTCAGAGCTGCAGCCGAAAAGCTCAATTACTCGGCCAACTTCGCTGCCAGCACCCTCCGCTCGGACCGCAGCAGGACCATAGGGCTGATCCTATGCGGCACCTCCACAGGCATAGACGGGTCCATCCTGGATTTGCTCAGCAGGAGGCTGACCGAACAGAGCCGCTACTTGCTGGTCATATCCGTCAGGGGCGATCAGGAGCGAGAGGCGGCCATCAGGTCCATGGCCGCCCGGCAGGTCGAAGGAATTATCATCGTTCCTTCGCCGGACGACGATCCGGTCGGCATGCCCGTAGACCTGCCGTCCGGGCTGCCCATCGTCCAGGTCGGCGGCAGACCGCTTTCCTACCACACCAGCTGGGTCGGCATGGACCAGGCGGCCTCCATGCGGCTGATCATTGCCCACCTGGCCGAGCAGAACGCGCATTCGGTGGCCTACCTAAGCCGCGAACTGAACACCAGTGAGGCCACTGAGCTCTTCACGACCTTCTCCACCCTGACCAACACCCTAGGCATGACACCTCAGCCGGACTGGATCCAGTTTGGACCCTGCAGCATGCGCCGCGGCCACGATGCCGTCATGACCATGCTCGCCGAAGGAAACGACCGTCCCGATGCCATCATCTGCGGGGACGACTCGCTGGCCCTGGGCGCTCTGATGGCCTGTGGCCAACTGGGCTTCCAGGTTCCCGACCAAGTCAAGGTGGCCGCCTTCGTGGACAGCCCAGCCTGTCTGATCAGCAGTCCGACCTTGACCGCAGTCAAGACTCCTTTGAAAGGCATCGTCCAAGAGGCGCTGCGGCTGGTCGATACCAAGGGACAGTCCATTCTGCCCTCCCATGTGGCTCTGCCGCCAGCGCTGGAGTGCAGGGAATCGACCTGGTCGCCAAGAATCGGCAGCAGCGACATGACCTCGCCGGGCACTTTCGCCTGATGCCCCTTAAGCCTGTGCTCAGACCAGCAGGGTGCAGAAGAGGGCCTCGAAGACCAGGATCGGCGAACCGTTGGCAGCCAGCCTCCTGCGAGCCCGGGCGATCAGCTGAATGCGGTCGGTGGCCCCCTGCCTGGAGAGCCTGACAGACAGATCGGCAATTGCCGCCCGATTCTCCAAATTGACCAGGCCCGCCTTCTCCTCGGCGCCGTTTTGCAGGACGCCCACATCCCGGTAAACGCTGGCCAGGGTGCTCAGGTTGCGGTCCAGCACATCCCGGGTCAGTCTGGTGACCCGCCGACGGACCTGATCCTTGCCGCCCAAGGCATGATAGGCCCCACGGAGCTGCCGGGGAATGCGTTCCTTATCCCTAAGACCGTTTATCTGCCGAAACTCCCGCTCGTTCCTGGCCACCTCATCGTCCACGGTGGCAGTGGCCTGATCGCGGGCCGCATCCACCACCCGGCCAGCCAGGACCACAGCATCCGAAGCGCGTCTAAGGCCCAGCAGGCCCACGACCAGCTCATCACGGTCGGCCAGAACCTGATCCCTTGTGGCGTAGAGGCGAGCGATGCCGATGTGCCCCTGGGCCAGACGGGCGGCCTTAGCAGCCAGGGGCTGGTCCACCCCCACCTGGTCAGTCAGGAAATCAACCACTGCGGTGTTGGATGGCACCGCCAAGTTGAGCACCCTGGTCCGTGAGCGGATGGTGGGCAGCACATCCTGGGCGCTGGGTGCGCACAGAAGCCAAATCGTATGCTCGGCTGGCTCCTCGATCTCCTTGAGCAGCACATTGGTGGTCCGCTCCAGCATCCGATCCACGTCTTCGATGATGATGACCCGCCAGCGCGAAGTTGAGGGCATCTGCTCCGAGGTCATGATCAGCTCCCTGACCTCGTCGATGCCGATGGTGACCTTGTTGGTGGACAGTATGGACACATCCGGATGGGTTCCGGCCAGAACCTGCTGAGTGACGCGAGTAGGCTGGTCGCTCAGTCCCTGATCCGGACTGATCAGAGCTGCCGCAAAAGCCCGGGCCAGATTGGATCGCCCTGATCCAGGAGGGCCGCAGATCAACCAGGACTGTGCCACCTCGTCATGACCCCGCGCCTGAGCGGCCACCGTCCGCTTGAGCAGCTCGACCGTGGGCTGCTGGCCCACAATGGCGTCCCAGACGCTCATCGGGTCTTCCGTAGGAGCCGGGACCGGAGCAACCAGCGAGCGCGAGAACCTGCAGGAGCCGAATCATCGTCAGCGTCACCGCCGACTGTCCCTGCCTCCATGGGCTGGTCATCCTGGTCAGCATCAGCCTCCGGTGCCTGAGCGGACGTATCCGCAGCCTCGGTCCAGTCCGACTCGGCACCCTGCTCATCATCCTCATACCCCGCCGTCGATTCATCCTCGTCGGCATCGTCCTGAGCATCAGTGTCGTCATTCTCATCATCGACCTGCGGCAGATCTGGCTCGCGCCCTTCGACCAACTTGTCCAAATCGTCCTGGATGATCTGCCAGACCTGGTCGATGGATTGGGTGGCGTCGATAACCAGGAACCGGTCGGGCTCCCTCTGGGCCAGCTGCAGGAATGCCTGACGCACATGCTGCTGAAAGTCGTCGCCAGCCGACTCCAGCCGATCGGGCTCATGGTCCAGACGCGACTTGGACTGAGACGGATCCGCGTCCAGCAGGTAGGTGCGCCTGGGCAGAAGGCCCTGACTGGCCCACAGACTCAGCCGACGAATCACACCCACCGACAGATCACGGCCTCCGGCCTGATAGGCCACTGAGGAATCCAGGTAACGGTCGCAGAGCACAATGTCTCCGCGATCCAGAGCCGGACGCACCACCTGGGCCACATGCTCAGCCCGATCCGCCGCATAGAGCAGAGCCTCGGTCCTGGGGGCCAGATCGTCGGAGGCGTCAACCACGTCGGTACCTCCGGTCACGGCGACCGAGGGAAAAGCGGCCAAGCCGTGGAGGACGAGTTCCCGAATGGTCAATCCGACAGGGGTGCCGCCTGGCTCGCGGGTAACCAGGGATCGCAGGCCGCACTCCTGCAGATAGTTATGTGCTCGTTGAACCTGGGTGGTTTTGCCTGCACCATCCACGCCCTCGAAGGAAATGAACAAACCATCGCTCATGCCTTATGCTCCATACTCTTGGAAGTCTTGGCGGTTTTGGCCTTCTTTGTGGTTTTACGAGCGCGAGTGACCGACTTGCCAGCTGTAGATTTGCTGGACGCCGACTTGCGGACGGCGGACTTTCGCGCAGTCGACTTGCGGGCGGTCCGGCCGCGTCGCTTGACAGGCCCGGCCGCGCGCTTCTCTGCCAGCAGGCGGAAGGCCACCTCCGGCTCGATGGACTGGGCCGTGTACTGCTTGGGCAGGGTCCTGTTGGTCTGCCCGTCGGTGATGTAGACACCGTAGAACCCGTCCTTGATGGTGACGGGTTTGCCGCTGTCCGGGTCCGTACCCAGCTCACGAAGAGGGGGCTTGGCCGCGCTCCGGGAACGCCGTCCGTACTTGGGCTGGTCGAAGAGGGCCTTGGCCCCGGCCTGATCGATGGTGAAAATCTGCCCCTCGTCGGTCAGCGAACGCGTCTCGGTGCCGCCGTCAGTCTTAGTGGCCGTCAAATAGGGGCCATAACGGCCGTTGCTGGCCGTGACGGTGGCCTGGTCGGTTTCTCCCGTCTTGGCATCGGTCAGCTCGATGTCGCCCACCGTCCTAGGCAGGCTGAGCAGTTTCAAAGCATCCTCCAAGGTGACCGTGTCTGGATCCATTGTTTTGAAGAGCGAGGCCATCTTGGGCTTGGGACCGGCCTGCTTGGCTGTCCGTGCAGTCTTGCCGGTCGGCTTTTTCTGCTCGGCCGCTTCCTCCTCGGGGCTGATCAGAGCCACATAGGGGCCGAATCTACCCTTACGCACCTCAACCCGACCGCCGGTCTGCGGATCCTTGCCCAGCTGACGGGGACCGCCGGCATTGGCGGCAATCAGTTCATGGCCCGCCGCCACGGTCAGCTCGTCCGGAGCCATGGTGGGCGGCAACGAGGCCCGCTTGGGGTTGCCGTCGGCATCCAGGTCGGCCGTATCCTCAAGATAGGGACCATAGCGGCCAACCCTCACCTGCAGGCCATCGCCAATCTCGATGGTGTTGATCTTGCGGGCGTCTATGTCTCCTAGCTGGGCCACCTGCTCCTGCAAGCCCTGATGAGCCTGATCAGCGTTTTGGGCGGCACCCGGGCCTGAGCCGAAGTAGAACCGTGTCAGCCAGTCCTTGCCCCGCTCCTTGCCATGGGCAATCATATCCAGGCCGTTCTCCATCTGCGCCGTGAATTGGTAATCCACATACCTGGGGAAATTGGTCTCCAACAATCTGATTACCGAAAATGCCAGCCAGGAGGGAATCAGTGCACGGCCGCGCTCATAGACATATCCACGATCGATGATGGTCGAGATGATGCTGGCATAGGTGGAGGGCCTGCCTATTTCCTTGGCCTCTAGGGTCTTGACCAGAGATGCCTCAGTGTAACGGGCCGGCGGCTGGGTCTCATGGCCCTCGGGATCGACGGAGACGGCACGAAGCACGTCCCCCTGCTGGACCGGAGGCAGGGATGAACCCTCATCGGTCTGCTCAGAGCCTGCACTCATGGCCTTGAGGAAGCCGGGGAACTTGATGACGGTGCCTGAAGCCTGGAAGAGGGCCGTACCCTCTTTGCCCGCCTGCGCCGACAGGCGGATGGTGGCTGTAGACCCGGTGGCGTCGGCCATCTGCGAAGCCAGGGTGCGCCGCCAGATCAGGGTGTAGAGCTTGAGCTGGTCGGGAGCCAGACGGTCGGCCAGATCCTGAGGCCTGTGAAAGGTGGAACCGGCGGGCCGGATGCACTCGTGGGCCTCCTGGGCGCCGGCGGTCTTGGTTACATACTGCTTGGACTCAGCCGAAAGGTATTCGGCGCCGTACTCACGCTCGACCCCCTTGCGGGCAGCGGCAATGGCCTCCTGGGAGAGGGTGACCGAATCCGTACGCATGTAAGTGATGAACCCGTTCTCATAGAGCCCCTGGGCAGCGCGCATGGTGGCCCGTGAACTCATGCCCAGCCGGTTGCCAGCCGTCTGCTGCAGGGTAGATGTAGTGAAGGGGGGCTGAGGACGCCGCCGATATGGCTTGGTCTCCATACCCGTCACTGTGAAGTCCTGCTCCTTCAGCGCCTCAGCAAGGTTCCGGGCATGCTGCTCGTCCAGCTGCAGGACTTGCTCCTTGGTGGCCGTTTCCGTCAGCTGACCCTTGGATGTGAAGTCCTTGGAGACCGCCAGCCGCTGCTCCCCCAGACCGATCATTCGTGCCTGAAAACCACTCGACGGCGCCGATTCCCCGGCATCCTTCTGCACCAAACGCGCCAACAGATCCCAGTAGGAGGCCTTGACGAAGGCCATACGCTCACGCTCACGCTCCACGATCAGCCGAGTCGCCACAGACTGAACACGCCCGGCGCTCAGCCCCGGACCTACCTTGCGCCAGAGCACCGGTGAGAGCTCGTAGCCATAGAGCCGATCCAGGACCCTACGGGTCTCCTGGGCATCAACCATGTGGGCATCCACGTCCCTGGTGTGCTTGAGCGAATTCTTGATGGCCTCTGGGGTGATCTCATGAAAGACCATGCGCTTTACCGGCACCTTGGGTTTGAGGGTCTGGACCAAGTGCCAGGCGATGGCCTCCCCTTCCCGATCCTCATCAGTGGCCAGATAGAGCTCGTCGGCGTTCTTCAGCGCCTTCTTGAGCTCGGACACCGTGTGTTTCTTCTTATCGTCCACGATGTAATAGGGCTTGAAGCCATCGTCCACGTCTACGCCGAACTTGCCGTAGGCCTTCTTCTGGGAGGCCGGGATCTGCGATGGCTGGGCCAGGTCGCGGATATGGCCCACTGAAGCCATGACCGTGTAGCCCTTGCCCAGGTACCCGCCGATCTTCTTTGCCTTGGTTGGCGACTCAACAATGACGAGCTTATTGCCGGATGCCATGGCCTCTCCTTATATTGTGGTCTTTCGCACGCCATCTTACTCACGCGGTTCCGTCACCATGCAAATCAAGAGGTCATGTGCACGGGTGTGGATCCCTGAGTCCGATGGTGGATGAATCAGAGACGTTCAGTACGCCCAGAGAACGACCTCAGTCGTTCTGGGGCGGAGCCGGAGGCCGACCGACAAGGCCCATCCTTGTCAGAGGCGAGGCCGTGATCTGCCTCATCGCCAGAACCAGTCCCAGGGTCAGTGACAGAACGGATGCCATCATTATGACGGCCGAGCAATGGACCCCGTAGGCCGTCCACCGGGCTCCGATCTCCAGTCCAGGGCTGACCTGCCAGATGACATAGCAGGCGTAGAGAATCCCTAGGAACCCCGCAGCCAGCATCAGGGTGGAGACAATCTGAATCGAAGCCGATGACATCCTGGTCCCAGGAACATCCATCCCGGTTCCCCGAGTAGCAGCCAGAGCAATAAGACAGAGGCCGCCCGGAATAAGAATGCCCATGATCACGTCCGAGGGGCGATGCCAGCCACCCTGCACCAGCGAGCAGCCCACGGACAGGTCAAAGGCGAACCCCACCAAGGCGACCGGAGCCCTCCAAACGCGCGGCACCACACAGAGCAGGGCCAGGACCACCGCCAGAGCCAGGACGGTATGCCCGGATGGAGTTGAGTTGGCTGCGGAGGCCTGGGCATGGATAAGCACGGGGCGAGGCAGGAAGCGTTTGAGAATGCGGGCCACCCCGAAGACCACCAGAGCATATACGGCAACCTGGCCGAGCAGCCACCACCGGCGTCGCGCCAGAACGACCGCCAGGGCTGTAAGACCCAGCACCATGCAGATCACCACAGTCACATAAGGGATGGTGAACAGCACCAAGTAAGCCTTGACCAGGGGCGCCTGGTCAAGGAAACCGCGGAAGTTGGCCAGGGCCATATCGTCATAGGTCTGCCCGGGAACAGTCCAGACAGCCGCCCACCAGACCAAAGCAGCCAGACCCAGACAGGCCAGGCCGGCGACCAGGCACAGGACCAGGGATGAAATCCGGGGTCGGGACGTCAAAGGGTCACGGTCAACGTGACTGTCGTCCTCCTCGGTCTGCTCATTCGGGTCCCGGTACCAGGTCTGCTGTGCTTCGCCCTGCTCGCGCTTGTTGGTCATACCTCAAGACTCTATCCAACCCCTGGGTCGACAGCCGACACCCTGTCCGACAAACGCATTGTTTTCACGACTCCATCCAGCCTGGTCAGGGCAAATATGGAAAACTCCCACGCACCCGCCAGAGGCCACTTACCCTTGCTGCATTACGCCACGTGAAAGTGAATCACTGCGCTACAGGACAGCTCAGTCTGCCCTTGAAAACACAAAACCCTCTATAATTACCAATATAGGCACCTGCAACACCTTCGACCTAGACCATCCGCTAGCATAAAGGCAGAAGGGTTACCGCGAACTTACGGCTAATCACCAACCAGGTCGGACGCGAGACGTAAACGGTTCCAGCATCATCTTTGAAAGAGATGAATAACTGAACTGCTGCAGAAGCGGGGAGAAGGGAAGAAGAGGATGAAATACTGTACCCAATGCGGGGCGGCCAACGAGGACGACGATCAGTTTTGTAACCAATGCGGACAACCACTTGATGTATCTATAAAAACTGATGATCAATCCCCCGACCAAATCCAGGACGCTGAACAGACCGATAAACGCCAGCTCAGCGAAGATGAATCAGATCAATTATCGAGCGGCACCGGCATCTCAGACACAGCCGAAACCTCTGCCGTTAATACTGAGTCTGGAGACTCAAATCAAGCGACCGATGCAATTGATGTCGATAAAACCGGCGCAAAACCGGGCGATACGGAAGCCGTCCCCCTGTCCGTCATCCCGGGACAGGGCTCAGCATCAGGCTCAGCCCCTGCCAGCGTGGTTGCTTCCCGTAAGCGGCTTTATATCTCGATGGCAGCCTTTGTAGCGCTGGTCCTAGTAATTACGTGCGGTTTTGTTGCTTACCGGCAACTGTCGCCCAAAGCCATGCCCCATGTACAGGCCAAAACCGCCGCAGAAGCCGTCGAACAGCTCAAGAGGGCCGGCATTCCCGCCAAGACCCAACTCCAATTCAGCCCCAAACGCAAGGGCTCCTTCATCCGCCTGTCTGGCGCTGACAAGTCCGGTCACCTGTCCAAGAATGCTCACGTCACCGTCACTGAGTCCGCTGGTCCTGGCGTACCCAAAGGCACCGTCGGACAAAGAAAAGCCAAGGCTGTGCAAACGCTCAAAAGCATGGAGGTGCCTCTCACGGTGGCTGACGTAGTCTCATCCAAGACCGATGTCGGCCAGGTCGCAGCATCCTCTCCTTCCGACGGACAGCCTGTGCTTGACCCCAAAGACGGCATCCATGTGGGTATTGCCACTGACAAGGCAGGCATCCCCATCGAGATCGCCGGCATGGATAAGGACCAGGCTCAAAGCCAGCTCAAAGCCAAAGGCTACAGCATCACCATGCAGCCCCGCTTCTCCAGTCGGAAGAACCTGGGCAAGATCGTCGGCGCCAACCCCTCCATCGGCCAACCCACCGACGCCAAAACCGCCACACTCTACTACGGCGTAGATGCCAGCAAAAAACTCGACGTGCTCGCCACCAAAGAAGACGACTTCCCCCAATCTGTCTATATCCTGAACAAAGAGGCGAACTTGGCTGGGCAATACTGCACCGAAGACGATGATTGTCTGAACTTGGATGCAATCAGCAAGGATGAGGCCGGTAGCCAATTCGGTTTTTCATCGCAGTATCTAAAAGTACGCGGCGAAACAATCCCAAACGAAGATTGGCATGATTACTTGAGCCTATGCACCTTCTCCCAAGACCCATCCGGTTGCATTCCCTCCAATACCGACCTGTACGAAGGGGCGGGATACATGAAGAACCACCTGATCTCCGGCCCCAGCGGAGCCTTCGAACTCTACGCAGGCGCAGGTTTGCCCAACTGCGGTACAATGCCTGCTGACGCTGCCTTCTGCGACAACGGCACTCCCAAATTTGTGCCCTTGGGCGAAGACACGGGATTCAAAAACTCCGGCTTGAGGTGGAAGGCCAAGGACTTCTTCGTCTACATGCCGCTAGGCGCTAAGCTCGACCAACTGGAATCGGACGAATACTTCGCAGGCAGGCCCGGCTTCAAGCCCGATGCGGATCGCCCCTACCTGATCAAGCGCGACAACAGCAAGTATCCAGACCGCTCAGCTGATGGCAACAGGGACAAGAACCCTTACGCGCCCACCCAGTATGGCAAAGCCGAGCCATTCCAGGAAGCACCGAACAAGAAGAATGTCTACTACCTGGTGGAGAATCCGATCGATTGGAGAACCATGGGTGGCAACACCGTAACCCAAAGCGAGGCGTCGAATCCCGACAACAGGGCTAGCCAAGACTTTCATGCCTTAGTAGGCAAGTGGATCTGGTCCGAATCCGGCGATGGTTCTCTGATCAGCCAAATGACCATTCAGTCAGATGGCAGTTTCACTGGCTCTACTTTTAAGCGTACCGACCGGCCCAAATTCATGGATGGCGACACCGATAACTACAGCGGCCATTTTTCCAAGATTACCAACAATTCTGCCGGCACCAAGACTTTGACTCTGGACCCCAAGTCAATCAAGGGTGTTTCGGATTCCTTGCGCGAATGGTCAGGTTTGACGAAGACGACCTACACTTTCGTGCCCGCTGGCCAGGCCATACCGAACATGGATGAAAAAATGCAGGTTGCTGTAACGAATTGCTGCCTAGCCCACACTTCAACCTTGGACGATGACGCAATCACAGCAGAGGGCATCATCTTCGTGAAAGATAAAAACTGAGCCCTTGGCTAACTGGCCATGGAAAATAGCAAAAGCAAGGGGTTCCCGTCTTCGCCAATGCAGCGACGACGGGAACCCCCTATAGCTTATCGGCTGATCAGTAGTAGTTTTTGCCAGAATCGTCAATCTTGACGGCCAGTTCACCATTTTTGATTACGAACGTACCAGTCAGGTAGTCAGATGCCGAAGATCTGCCATCCTCCCACTCGGAGTCTGAATCAAAACGATATTGGTAAGTGATATTGGTCTGAATCAAGCTGGTTTTGAACTCGCCGTTGCTCAAATCCAACTCGCTCAATGAAGGCTGGCTAGTGACAGTCCGTTTGATGTTGGTATAGCTTGGACCGTCATAATCCTCGAAAGTGCCGTTGGAGAAGGAGCAACCAATCTTACTCGTCTCGGTGGAGGCAGTGCAGTCATTGATGCGCTGCTGGACCTGGTCCAGGATTCCTTTTTCCAATGCGTCAGTGGCCTGGGGGGAGATGTAAGCGACCTTACTGGAATTGTCAAGCTTAACCTGCTGGGCTTGAATGTACTTGGAATTAGGCAACTCCACCTTGGCCACACCTGGGTAGACCGGTAAGGTGTATTGATCCATCGAACTGTAATGCATCTCGTCGCTGTTGTCGGATGAGGACGAATCAGAGGGAGGAGTAACAACCTCTTTGTTCATGCCGACTTCTGCCAGCTTGACATTGATGCCGTTAACCACAAGGCTGTCCACAGTCTTTGGGGCAGCCACCTTGATGGTGGTAGTCAGGGGTGTGGCAATCCTCCAGGAGTCGAAGATCAAAAATTGCTTGCCAGAGGTCTGTATATCCAGCGGCTTGGACTGCTTGGCACCGTTGACCGTATAGGAAATTCGCACCTGATAGCCTGAGCCTCGTGTGTTTCGGACCAGGGGGCCAACCTCGACGTTCTTGATGCGCGAATCTGCATTCTTGGCGTAGTCGTTTGTCAACAGGATGCGCGAGTCGTTGGCCACACCAGGATCGACCAATTGATTGGCACGCTTGTAATTGCCGCTGGACACGGCGGAAACGTACGTTCTGATCTGCTCTGAAGGCGTGAAGACCATATTCTTGAGTATGAAATATGCGCCGATCAGTATAACCGCCGCACCAAAAAGGATCCCCCAGGTGATGAAAGTCTTTCGCTGCACCTTACGTATGTCCGGGACAGCAACAGGCTGCTCCACTGATGCTGTAACATTTGGTATGGTCTGCGTTTGGAACTGGGAATCAGCCACAGTCGAGGGCTCAGACTCGGCGGCCATATACTGTTCGTCCTGTGAAAGGGTTACAGCACACTGTTCTTCGTCCGTCATATCGTCAGTATCTTCTGCGCTTGAGGAGACGGGCTGAGAATGAGCATCCTTTTCGCCGGAAGGCTCCGAACCCTCGGAAGCAAGTTCCGCCTCCTTGGAAGAATCCTCTGCTTCGGTATCAGCATCTGCCTCAGAAACCTCGTCACTGGCGTGAGCGAAGTTAGGTGTTGAAGCGTTTTCTTTACCCTCTGTTTTTTCGTCATCAGAATCCAGAGTCATGTTGTGATTGTCAGCCGACGTTATCGGGTGTCCACACGACGTGCAGAACTGGGCATCAGGCTCATTCTTAGCTCCGCAATTTGTGCAAAACATAATCGTCCTCACTTTTCTGCGCTGTTCTTGTGCCTGTTACGACTGCTGTCAGACCAAGGAGAAAATGGCGCTTATGAACGTGGCTCCGGCAATGCTAATGAAGATAATCATCACCAGCAAGAAGATGAGGAAGGCAACAACCGAGAAAATGAGCCAAAGCCAGAAGGAATCCAGCTTGCGCGTGTTCCTGGATGTAGCAATCAGATAGGAGGGAGCCGCGGACATGAGGCCGACACTCAATAGGAAAATGACAGCTGCCATAATCGAAGCGCCCATCAGAGAAAGCAGGACCAAGACAAGATGGAGGATTGCGAAAGGAATAATAATCTGCGCGAAGGCGTCATGTACCTGCCGAAAACCGTCGGGGTCACCATATATTTTCTTGCCTATAAATATAGACAAGGTCATGACGTAGAGCACAAAAGCCACAGCAATGAAGCCGCGGAAGAAGAACCCGAAGTTACCCGAAGAGCTGGTTGAAGCTGACGAGGGCGAATAGCCGAATATCGATGTCGCGGGGCTAAATGCGTGCGATACAGCAGAGACAGTCCGCGATTCCCAAATCGTGACCAACAAAGAAATGATCATGGCTTCTACAAATAAGGGCACGCATGCGTACCAGGCTGGCTTGATCATACGTAGGCTAGGCTTCTTCAAGGCAGCAAGCAGCCAATTGAAGAAGAGTCTAGACTGAGTTGGTAGAGCCTGCTGAACTGGGGCGATCCCAGGAGCTGCGCCGGAGACAGGCTGTTGGGAAGGCGGCGGGGTGGCCTGAGCTTGCTGGAACTGCTGGGTCGGCTGGCTCGACTGAGTCGGCTTAGCCTGTAGGAATGGCTGTGTCGGCTGCTCCGCGGAATAGCGGGCATCTGAAGTAGGCTGTCCCAGTGGCGATTGCGATTGTGTATTGATACTCTGTAGTGGCCGAGCGCCCGGAACTGGTGTCGGATGGGCACCAGAAGTACGGCCAGGCTGGCCTGATTTCTCAGCCGGGTTAGAGACCGGCTGGAAAAGACCAGGAGAAGGATTACTTGGCACGCTAGCATCAGTGGCCAATCCGTCCTCGGTCTGAGCCTCCGTCTGCTCACCAGGCTTTTGCTGAGCCTCCGATTGCTCAGTCGAATCAGGAGTAGCACCCGGGGCAGATGCATCCTGCTCCTGCTTTGCAAAGGATTTACCGCACTTTCTGCAGAATTTTGCGCTATCCTGATTTTTGGCCTGGCATGAAGTACATTTCTTCATGTTTTGTCACTCTCCTCTGATTTCCCCTCCCAGGCTGCTAATCAGCCTAGAGCAAACTCTTCATTATTCAATCACAGGATGTAAACATCAAACAAAAAAAGCTCAACTGCCGAGAGCGGGATGAGAACTGAGAATAGGACCCAATCAGCAGCATTGCTCATGCACACACATGCACCAATTCCCGGTACAGCACTTAGACGATCACCTCATCCGGCGAGCATCTATGGAAAACTCCCACGCACCCGCCAGAGGCCACTTACCCTTGCTGCATTCCTGCCCTGGGGGGATTGGGTGACATAACGCCACGTGAGAGCAAGTCACCATCATAGCAGACATGCTGCACTTGTCCACTGGAAAGCACTGATCCATCCATGCCAGGTGCGTATTCGGTCGATATTGCCGCCCGTTGCTTCCCTGACCAGACCTGTCCGCTAGCATGTAGGCAACAGGATCGCCGTACTCCAGCGGTTGATCACGGATCATGCCGGACCCTGGCAACGGACAGTAGGCAGCCCGGCATCAACAGCGACAAGGGATGGATGGCTGAAGACGAATGGCTGACATGGATGCTGATTTGGTGATTGTGGGCGCTGGCCTATTCGGTCTGACTGTGGCCCAGCAGGCGGTCGAGCACAGCGGGGCCCGGGTGCGGATCATCGATGTGCGCGACCACATCGGCGGCAACGCCTACTCCTATATGGACGAGGAAACCGGGGCCGAAATCCACAAGTATGGGGCCCACCTCTTCCACACCTCCAACCGCAAGGTCTGGGAGTATGTCAATCGCTTCACCGAATTCACCGACTACACCCACAGGGTCTACACCACCCACAAGGGCGAGGTCTACCCCCTGCCCATCAACTTGGGGACCATCAACCAGTTCTTCCACGCCCACTACACCCCCCAGCAGGCCCGAGAACTGATCCGGGAGCAGGCCGGCGAGCTGGCCGGGACCGACCCGGGCAACCTGAACGATCAGGGCATCTCTCTGATCGGCCGCCCCCTGTATGAGGCCTTCATCAAGAACTACACGGCCAAGCAGTGGCAGACCGACCCCTCCCAACTGCCCGCCTCGATCATCAAGCGGCTTCCGGTGCGGTTCAACTACGATAACCACTACTTCAAGGACACATGGGAAGGCCTGCCCAAGGACGGCTACACAGCCTGGTTCGATAGGATGATCGACGATCCGCGCATCCAGGTGAGCCTGAAAACCGACTTCTTCGACAACTCCCAGCCCTGGAACCGGGATGCTCTGGTAGGACAGGTCCCCGTTGTCTATACCGGCCCGGTCGACCGCTACTTCGGCTACCACTTGGGCGAGCTCAAGTGGCGGACCGTGGACTTCAAGGAGCGCCGCTACGACGAGGACGACCACTTCGGCTGCCCGGTCATGAACTTCTCCGATCCTGACGTGCCATACACCCGCGCCATCGAGTTCAAGAACTTCAACCCCGAACGCTACGACCGGCAGAACCATGAACGCACCGTGGTCTGGGAGGAATACAGCCGCTTCGCCGGCAAGGGCGACGAGCCCTACTACCCCATCAACACGGGTGGCGATCGGGCGCTCTACACCCAGTACAAGCAGCTGGCCATCCAACAGCCGAAGGTGGTCTTCGGCGGGCGCCTGGGCACCTACGCTTACTACGACATGCACCAGGTCATCAATTCAGCCCTGGATGCCTGGAACAGGCGGATCGCTCCCCTGGTAGGCCACGCCAAGGGCTGAAGCCGGAACCGAATCACTATCGCCCCTTCAGAGGCAATCCTTGGAGGGGAGCATGAGGCTGAAGAGCTCAATATCAGGCGAAGCCAGCCAATCCAAAGCGGCTATTCCAATCCGAATGCAAGAAGGCCGGCCACTCACGAAAGTGGCCGGCCTTTTTTAGATCAGGCATCTGCCATTCAAACCTCCAAGGCAGCCCTTCGAACAGGCGCCTCAGAAATCAACCAGGCAGAATCTGCGGGCTCAGGCGTGCCAGACGTCCTTGCCGTTCTCCTTGGCGGCCTTGACATCGGCATCCAGGGCGCTCTCGTCGCTCTCCACCTTGCCGACGATGTAATCCTCGACCAGCTGACGAGCCTCGTTGTCCTCATGCTGGACGGCGGGGGACTTCATGAAATAGGAGCTGGGTGCCAGCACCGGGCCGGCCAGGTGACGGTCCAGGGCGATCTTGGCGGCACGCAGGGCGTCGATGACGATGCCGGCCGAGTTGGGTGAATCCCAGACTTCCAGCCTGTACTCCAGATTCAGAGGAACGTCGCCGAAGGTGGTTCCTTCCAGACGCACAAAGGCCAGCTTGCGGTCATCCAGCCAGGCCACGTAGTCAGAGGGACCGATGTGGACGTTGTGGGGATCCATGTCATGAGGAACAATGGAGGTGACGGCACGGGTCTTGGAAACCTTCTTGGATTCCAGACGGGAGCGCTGCAGCATGTTCATGAAGTCCATGTTGCCCCCCACGTTCAGCTGGTAGGTGCGGTCCAGACGCACGCCGCGATCCTCGAAGAGGCGGGCCATGACCCTGTGGGTGATAGTGGCGCCCACCTGGCTCTTGATGTCGTCGCCCACGATGGGCAGGCCGGCATCGCGGAACTTCTGGGCCCACTCGGGGTCGGAGGCGATGAAGACAGGCAGGCAGTTGACGAAAGCGCACCCGGCCTCGATGGCAGCGGCGGCGTAGGCCTTGTCGGCCTGCTCAGAGCCGACGGGCAGGTAGGAGACCAGCACATCGACCTTCTTGTCGCGCAGAACCTGGGCCACATCAACAGGCTCGGCGTCCGACTCGGTGATCATCTTGCTGTAGTACTCGCCCAGCCCGTCGCCGGTCGGCCCGCGCAGGACCTCCACGCCCATGTTGGGAACGTCGCAGAACTTGTAGGTGTTGTTCTGCGAGGCGAAAATGGCCTCACTCAGGTCCTTGCCGACCTTGAGGGAGTCCACATCGAAGGCGGTCACGAACTCCACGTCACGAATGCGGTAGCCACCGAAGTTGGCGTGCATGATGCCGGGGATCTTGTCATCATCCTTGGCGTCCTTGTAATACTCGACTCCCTGTACCAGCGAGGAAGCGCAGTTGCCCACGCCCGCTACAGCTACACGGATGCTCATACAAACTCCTCTGATTTACTGGGTTATTTCCACTTTAAGCATACCTTCTCCCGGCGGATGGCATGGTGGAATAGAACTTCGTATGCCTGCCCCCTGGCAGGACAGACCCCCAAGCAGGGCGCAAACGTACGAAAATGATGAACGTTCAGCCTTAGGTCGAACAGTTTTCAGCCCCGCCGGATAGCGTGGTTGGCATGGCCAATCAGACTCGTTCAGTCAGTTCGACCTCGCTCACACGCAGGACTCAGTCCGGAACGCGCGTCAGCAGGAATCGCGCCGACAGGCTCACCTCGCGGCACGCCGACCGGAATACCCGGGGCGGCGGACCTCGCCGCAGACGGCCCCACAAGTCGCATCGCGTGCTTAAGTGGACCCTGGCCCTGCTGGGACTGGTGCTAGTCGCCGGGGCGGCGGCCTTCGCATACCTGTATCTGACCACTGAAATCATCCCGCCTGAGAAGCAGGCCCTGGCGCAAAAGACCACGGTCTATTATGCGGACGGCACCACCCCCATCGGAACCTATGCCAATCAGAACCGAGAGATTATCGATTGCGCTGTCCTGCCCAAGTATGTGGGCAATGCGGTCGTCGCCTCGGAGAACCGCACCTTTTACAAAGACAACGGCATCGACCTCAAAGGCATCAGCCGAGCGCTCTTCAACAACGTGACCAAGGGCACCCGACAAGGCGGATCCACCATCACCCAGCAGTATGCCGAGCGCTACTATCTGGGCGAGACCACATCCTATAAGGGCAAGCTGCGCGAGGCCATTCTCTCCTTGAAGATTTCCAGAACAGAGGATAAGAACACCGTCCTTTGCAACTATCTGAACACCATCTACTTCGGCCGTGGCGCTTACGGGATCCAGGCCGCCGCCCAAAACTACTTCGGCAAGGACGCCAAGGACCTGACCATGCCCGAGTCGGCCATGCTGGCCGGCATCATCCCGGCCCCTGCCTCCTGGGACCCGGCAGTCAACCCCAAGCAGGCCGAGTCGCGCTTCCGCCGCGTGCTGGCCATCATGGAGGAGGACCACTACATCAGCCATCAGGACCGGGCCAGCGCCCAAATGCCGCAGACCATCAAATACATGCCGCAGAACGTCTACCAGGGACCCAACGGCTACCTGCTGCGCATGGTCCGCAACGAGCTGTCCTCCGGCAAAAAGGCCCCCTTTACCGCGGACGACCTGGACACTGGAGGCTACCGGATCATCACCACCATCCAAAAGGACAAACAGGATCTGATGTTCCAAGTGGCCAGTCCGTCCACAGGGAACAAGCATCTGCCGCCCACTCTGCAAATTGGGGGGCTCTCGGTCGACCCCAAGACCGGTGCCGTCATCTCCCTGTACGCCGGTGACGACTACCTGACCCACCAGCTCAACAACGTGGATCAGGCGACCTTCCAGGTCGGTTCGACCATGAAGGCCTACACGCTCCTGGGCGCCATCCAGGATGGGGTCAGCCTAAACACGGTCTTCAACGGCAATTCGCCGCGTACCTTCTCCAGCGTGGGCAAGTCCGTCGCTAACGCCGGGAATGTCAGCTACGGGTACATCAACCTATACTCGGCATTCGCCAACTCGGTCAACACAGTCTTCATGGACTTGGGCGAGCACGTGACCTCACGCAAAATCGCCCAGGTGGCCCACACAGCCGGCATCACCGGGAAAATCGACGATACGACCACCTTCGACACTCTGGGTGTAGACGCTCTCTCGGTCTATGACGTGACCCAGGGCTACGCCACTCTGGCCAACGGGGGACAACGACCCAAGCTGCACCTGGTCGCCCAGGTCAAGGACGCCAAGGATCAGGAGCTCTACACGGCTACAACCCAGTCGGATCAGGTCTTCAACGCCGATCAAGTGGCTCTGCTGCAAAAGGCTATGACCACGACGGTCCAGCGCGGCACTGCATCCTATGCCCGTTCCCTGGGGCGGCCCATCGCCGGCAAGACCGGCACAGCCAATGACCAGACCGCCATCTCCTTCATCGGATTCACCCCCTCGCTTCTGACCACTTTCGCTGTCTGGAACCAGGGTCAGGACGGCGGAGCCCTGAAGGTACCGGATCACTATCACGACGGCTTCTATGCGGTTCAGCTCTTCACCCAATATATGAAGTCGGCCCTGGGCAACAGTCCAGTGGAGCGTTTCCCGGATGCTGTGGACCACGGCAAGGTCGGTGGCCCAGAAGGCAATTGGGGCACCGGATCCCGGCAGAGCAGTTCATCCACGCGCAACCGTGAATACTCATACGCGCCCCAGCAGCGCTCCCAGCGCCAGAACTCCGAGCAGGGGCAGTCCGGGTCCGGCAGTGGTTCGGGCGCTGGCACTGGAGGCGGAACGGAGAATGAAGACAGCAGCGGCAGCAGTGAGGGCGACAACGAAGGCAGCACTCAGGGCAACTCAGGGGCCGAGTCAACCCAGCAGTAAACCAGCCAGATGTAAACCAGTTCAGATAATTTGTTCCGATCCGGGCGTAGTTGTGCGTCCGGATCGGATCTGAAGGACCGGTATTGGATTTTCTGGCCTTCAGCCGCGCTGGAAGCGGTTGAGCGCCGAGATGATGGCCTTGAGAGAGCTGGTGGAGATGGACGAGTCGATACCCACACCCCAGATCACCCGGGACCTGGCCGGTTCGCCCACTTGGCACTCCACGTAGGAAGCCGCCAGAGCGTCCGTGCCGGCGGTCATGGCGTGCTCGGCGTAATCCAGGACCGAGACGGTCTGGTCCAAAGACTTGAGTGCATTCAGGAAGGCCGCAATAGGACCGTTCCCATGCCCATGAACACGACGACGTTCCTCAGGATCGCCTGGGGCAAGTCCTCGGTCCAGCAGGGTGGCATCCAGCACGGTGTCGGAGCCGTCCTCGCCGGAGGTGACCGCCACATTCAGCAGCTTGAATCGTCCCCACTGGCGCAGGGTCTCGTCGCGCTGATCGGCCATGGATTCGCCGCCGACCACGCTTCCGCCGGCCTCCACGGGCAGATATTCATCCTTGAAGAGCCGCCAGATGTCGGCATCCTTGACCTCGCGCTTGGTCCTGTCGGCATAGCTCTGGACCAGCCGTTCGAACTCCACCTGAAGACGCTTGGGCAGATCCAGATGATGGTTGGCCTTGAGCAGATAGGCCATGCCGCCCTTGCCCGACTGGGAGTTGACCCGGATGATGGCCTCATAGTTGCCGCCCACATCCTTGGGGTCGATGGGCAGGTAGGGCACCAGCCAGAGGAAGTCATCGGGGTTGGCGTTGGCACGCAGAGCCGCCTGCTGCCGGGCATCCAGTCCCTTCTTGATGGCATCCTGATGAGAGCCGGAGAAGGCTGTGAAGACGAAGCTGCCCGCATAGGGGTGCCGCTCGGAGACGGCGATCTGATTGCAGTACTCCACCGTCCGACGGATGCCGGGCATGTCGGAGAAGTCCAGCTGGGGATCGATCCCCTGGACCAGCAGGTTCAGCCCCACCGTGCAAATGTCAACATTGCCGGTACGCTCTCCATTGCCCAGCAGACAGCCCTCCACCCGGTCGGCCCCGGCCAGCAGGCTGAGCTCGGTGGCGGCCACAGCCATGCCCTCGTCGTTGTGAGGGTGCAGGGAAAGCACCACCGCATCCCGATCTTTGAGGTTGGTGGATATGTACTCCACCTCGTCGGCGAAGACGTTGGGGGTGGTCATCTCCACGGTATTGGGCAGGTTGATGATCATGGGATGCTCCGGTGTGGGCCGGATCACGTCGATGACCGCGTTGCAGACCTCCAGAGAATACTCGGGCTCTGCGCCGGAGAAGGACTCGGGCGAGTACTCATAGGAAAGATCAGCGCCCCCGGCATCGGCCTCCAGGGAGCGGCAGAGCTCGGCGGCGTCGGTGGCCAGCTTCTTAATGCCGGCCTTGTCCTTATGGAAGACGACCTCCCGCTGCAGGACCGAAACCGAGTTGTAGAAGTGGACTACGGCTCGCTTGGCGCCACGCAGGGCCTCATAGGTACGGCGAATCAGGTGCTCGCGGGCCTGGGTCAGGACCACGATGGTCACATCGTCGGGAATCAGCTCGCGCTCTATCAGCAAGCGGATGAAGTCATAATCGGTCTCCGAAGCCGAGGGGAAGCCCACCTCGATCTCCTTGAAGCCCATGGAAATCAGCAGATTCCAGAATCTCAGCTTGCGCTCGGAATCCATGGGGTCGACCAGGGCCTGGTTGCCGTCACGAAGATCGACCGAGCACCAACGAGGCGCCCGCTTCAGGGTCTTGCCCGGCCAGGTACGCTGCGGATAGTCAAAGGGGACCTGCTTCTTGTAGGCCACATATTTGTTGTAGGGCATGGCGCTGGGCTTCTGCGGCGAACCCACGAACCTGGGGGAAGGCAGCAACAGGTCGTTGTTCCCTCCATTGGACGCCGCAGCCTGGGCCGCAAGATCAAACACGGATGCACGATCCTGATCCATCTCTCCTCCTTCTTTCGTTCGTCGGAAACCACAATGTCACCCGGCAATAGGTATTCGGGCAGGCCGAAACCGTGCCGGGGGTGCCATTATTTTACCGGAGGAGAGCCGGGATATGCGGTCCAGGTCCGCATTCCGACGCAGAGGAAGGCGAACACACAGGGACCGGCATGATCTGCGCAGTTGCCCGCATTGCAAACACCACACGGCGCAAACACCGAAGAGTGCTCACTGGATAAGGTTCATTGCAAATGACTCACTGGAAGAGGGAGACGCCGCGACGCCCCTCGCAGTAGGCGTTGCCCAGCCAGGTGTGACGCGAGTTGGGCCAGACCGAACCCAGGCGGGGGGCGTTCTGGCTCATCCAGATGCTGGGCACGCGCCCATCGGCGCTGTGGGAACCCAGCAGGTTGAAACCATTCTTGACTGCCAGCCAGTCGGGATGCTGGGTGGCGATGGCCAGACCCTCCTCCAAGGTCAGAGGGAGCCGGTCGTCGGAGTCGATCAGCTTGCGAGCCACGTCCGGTTCTCGGTTGGTGTAGCAGGTGCCGGTATGCGGCTCCAAGACAATGTAAAAGGGCCCCTCAGGCGGTTCAAACCCGTTCTGAGGCAGGAAGCTGGCGATGTCGCGCGGCGGCATGGTGGTAAAGCCCGCCATGCGATTGATGCTGGTCCGGGCGATCAGCGATTCGGGCGAGACCAGCTCCCTGGTGGGGATAAGCAGGATCTGCTCGCCCAGCTCAGTGGACTCCAGCGCAGAGATCAGGGGCTGGGCCAAGGCTCTGAAAGCGGCGGCGCTGATGTCCGCCACATCCGGATAGCCCAAGGCCACGATCCGATCCAGTTGCCGCTGCACTTCTTGGGAAGATCTGGTCATGGTCTCTAGTCTAATCGGTGCCGCATAGGCGAACCGGTCATCTCAGATCCTGTCGGCGAAGTGCTTGCGGGCGATCAGCTCGGCGATCTGCACGGCGTTGAGGGCGGCTCCCTTGCGCAGGTTGTCATTGGCCACGAACATGGACAATCCCCTCTTGCCTTCCACGGCTTGGTCCTGGCGGATGCGGCCCACAAAGCTTGGGTCCTTGCCGGCTGCATCCAGAGGAGTTGGTATTTCCGCCAGACTCACTCCGGGGGCCTTGGACAGCAGCTCGCGGGCTTGGTCAGGGGTGACATCGTGCTCGAACTCGGCATTGATGCTCATGCCATGGGCTGTGAAGACTCCTACCCGCACGCAGGTGCAGGAGGCGGCCAGATCAGGCAGGTGCAGGATTTTGCGGCTCTCATTGCGCAGCTTCTGCTCCTCGTCGGTCTCCCCGCTGCCGTCATCGACCAAGTCGCCTATAAAAGGAACGGCGTTGAAGGCGATGGTGCGCACCACCTTGGTGGGCGGGGGGAACTCGATGGCCGATCCGTCGAAGACCAGACGATCAGCACCCTGCTCAACGGCGGTTTTGGCCTCGTCGCGCAGCTGGAGGACGCCGGCACGCCCAGCCCCCGACACGGCCTGGTAGGAGGAGACGATCAGACGGCGCAGACCGTAGGCCTTGGCCAAGGGACTCAGCACCGGCATGCAGGCCATGGTGGTGCAGTTGGGATTGGCCACGATCCGCCGGGGGATAAGATCCAGGTCCTCGGGGTTGACCTCAGCCACCACCAGGGGGACCTCGGGATCCATCCGCCAATGGGAGGAGTTGTCGACCACGTAGGCTCCGGCCTCGGCGAAGCGAGGGGCCCAGGTTCCTGAGGTCGAGCCGCCGGCGGAAAAGATGGCCAGATCAATTCCGCTAAGGTCGGCCTGCTCCACATCCTCGACTGTGATGGTCCTGTCACGCCAGCGCAGCTGCTCTCCAGCAGACCGGGAGGAGGCCATGAATCGCAGGTCGGACACAGGAAAGTCCCGTTCGTCCAGCATGCGGCGCATGACCATGCCTACCTGGCCGGTGGCACCCAGAACGGCAACATTGATGCCACGGCGACCGTTGTTCGTCAAATCGGCCTTGTCTGTCATCGCTCTCTCCTCTCCGCTCAACGACCTGTGCCGCCATAAACGACCGCCTCGACCTGATCGGCGTCCAAATGGAAGGCCGTATGGATGGCCCGTACCGCCTCGTCCAAGTCCTGAATGGGCACCAGGGCGGAGATTCGAATCTCGGAGGTCGAGATCATGAGCACGTTGATATGCCGGTCGCTCAAGGCCCGGAAGAAGGTGGCGGTAATGCCCGAGTGGGTCTTCATGCCCACCCCTACCAGGGTCACCTTGCCCACCTCGGGATTGATGTCGACCGAGCGGAACCCCAGTTGCTCGCGGGAGTCATCCAGCATGGGGACCACCTGATCAGCCTGAGCGGATGGCAGGGTGAAGGAGATGTCCACGGTTCCGGTAGCCGCCCCAGCCTGGACGATCATGTCGATGTTGATGCCGCCCTCGGCAAGGATGGTGAAGAGCCGCGCGGCCACGCCAGGTCGATCGGGTACGGCCCGCAGGCTGACCTGGGTCTCGCTGCGGTCGTGGGCAACCCCTGAGATGATGGGTGACTCGGGGCCGTTCAGGTCCGGAAACAAGTCACCCATGGATTCGCCGTTGGTCATGACCTTCCTTCCGTCATATCCCGTTGCCTGTCAGCGTGCGCAGCGGGGGAATCCGGCAACTGGCCGGTCTCCAGATTGGGAATCTTGACGACATCGACATCGTCGGGCATGATCAGCGTGCCTCGACGATGGGAAAATGAACTGCGCACATGGATAGGCATGCGGAAGCGCTGTGCATACTCCACGCAGCGCAGAGCCAATACCTTGGAGCCGCCGGCCGCCATCTCCAGCATCTCCTCGTACGAGATGCGAGCAATTCTTCGGGCAGTGGGGACAATGCGCGGATCGGCGGTAAAAACGCCGTCTACGTCGGTATAGATTTCGCAGACATCCGCATTGAGCGCCACAGCCAGAGCCACAGCCGAGGTATCCGAGCCGCCGCGTCCCAGGGTAGTGGCATCGCCGTCGGCGTTAACTCCCTGAAAGCCTGCCACAATACCCACTTCGCCTCGGTCCAGAGCCTTCATGACTCGCTGGGGTCGGACATGGCGGATGTGGGCTGCGCCGTAGCGTGCATCAGTCATGAATCCCGCCTGCGAACCGGTGAAGGAATGGGCGCGCTCGCCTTGTGCATGGATGCTCATGGCCAGCAGGCTCATGGAGATGCGCTCCCCCGCCGTCATGAGCATGTCCATCTCACGGGCCGGTGGATTGGAATCCACATCCATGGCCTGATCGATCAGATCGTCAGTGGTGTCCCCCATGGCGGAAACCACCACTGCGATGTCATTGCCAGCGCGCTTGGTATCAATGATGCGCTTGGCCACACGCTTGATGGAGTCCGAGTCCGCCACCGAAGACCCGCCATACTTCTGAACGATAAGTGCCACTGCTGTTCCATCCCGCGACGGTTAAGCCACTAGACCATCATCTGCAACATGTTGATTATATGGATTATATGAACGACACCGTTCTATCAGACCCTCTCCACCAACATGCGAAACAATGGCTGCAGGCCTTACAGATCGCGACGGCCGGATATTGCCCGGCCAAGGGTGATCTCGTCAGCATATTCCAGATCACTGCCGACAGGCAGACCGCTGGCCAGCCTGGTGACCCGCAGGTCCAGGGGACCCAGCAGCCGTCCTAGGTAGGTGGTGGTGGCCTCGCCTTCGATGTTGGGGTCCAGGGCCAGCATGACCTCCTTGACCTGATCGGTGCCCAACCGCTTCAAGAGCTCGGGAATGCGCAGATCACCTGGCCCGACGTTGGACATAGGATCGATGGCCCCGTCCAGCACATGATATAAACCCCGGTACTCTCCGGTACGCTCGATGCTCATGACGTCCTTGGGCTCCTCGACTACGCAGATGATGCTGCGGTCACGCCGTGGATCCTGGCAGATGGGGCATGGGCTGGTCTCGCAAACATTGCCGCAGATCTCGCAAAACCGAACCTTCTCCTTGGCGGCGACAATAGCATCGGCCAGATCCTGAGCGCTGCGCCGATCGGCTCCCAGAATATAGAAGGCGATGCGCTGCGCCCCCTTGGGACCAATGCCCGGCAGTTGAGCGAAAGCGTCAATCAGCTCTTGAATGGCTCCATCATAGGTAGCAGTCATCATTCACCTCCCTGTCGCTGTGCCTGTTCCTGCCGGCGCTTTTGGACGTTGATCGGATTCTGGGGGTCGTCAGCAGCAAAATCCTCCACCTTGGTCACATCAAACAATTTGGTCAGTTCATCCTGGTTCATGGCATTGTCCGCCCCGAGCCTGGCATCGTCCATGGAATAGACATCGTTCTCGGGATCCACGGAAGGCCCCGAGGCTTGGGAGGAGACTGCAGCAGACGATGCTCCATCCCGATCGGAACCGCTCTGGGCCGAACTAGCGAAGCCTGCAGGCATTCTCCTGCCCTCAGCTCCAGAGACCTTTGCCATCGTCTGGGGACCATCCAAACCGCCAGCAGCATCGGAACCGTGACCGTCGCTCTGCACCGACGGAGTTGGGATGCCAGCCGCCATGGCCCCTTCATTGGGGACCGGTCCGGTCCCCAATGCCGAATCCGGGGCTGCACCCGAGACGCTTCCCTGGCCAGACGAATCAGCTGACTCCGAGACTGCAAGCCCTTGATCCGAAGCCTCACGGCCCTGACTGTTGGAGGACTCTGCAGAGGCTGCGGCGCTGATCCCGGAATCGGGCACAGCCCAGGGATCCGTGTCATCGCTCATGTCCGGCAGAGCTACCTTTTTGGACTCATGGTCTTTCTGGCCATAGGATCCGTCGTCGCCCTCACCGGGCTGCCGGACCTTTTGCGGCGCGAGAGTCGCTGGCATGGGGTGAGCCCAGGGATCATCATCCGGCAATACCGTTGAAGCAGTTGAGCCAAAGCCCGCCGCCGGCAGCGGTTCCGAAGATGTTTGAACCAGACCGCCGACCGGGTGGTGGACGTCGTCGGAGTTCCCGTCGTCGGCAGCTTCTCCAGGAGTGGACCTTCCCTTCGATGCTGATGCTCCAGCCTCACCTCGATGACCAGCCGAAGCCGTCATCTCCCTAGGGGCATGCCCCTGCTCCGTGGCTGCATGAGGCATGACAGCTGCTCCAAGGTTCATGGTGGCCAAGCCGGCCCGGGCTAGAGCCACTTCCTTCTTGACCTCTGCCCGACGCTGCGGAGACATCCTGTTGACGGACTCTACCGTCTCGCCGTTGGCAGCCGTCCCCGATGGGGCGATCATGGTGGCCTGTCCAAACTCCTGACGAGCGCGGACCATGACGATACGCGGCACCTTGGTCTCCCCGTCAACCGACTGCGCAGACACGGCCATGGCGAAGGCATGCTGGCTGAGTGGACGGTCAAAAGTCATAGACAGTCGCTTGCGACCGGAAGGGTCTGCACTCATGGCCACGGTAGGCACCCGGTCCCGCACCACATACTGGCGTACCTCATCCGGTAGGGCAGCCACTAAGGCATCCCAGCGCTTATCCAGTTCCGTACCAGTCGGCACCTCGTTTGTCTGCCCCTGCGTAACCTTATGTTGGGCTGACCGAGGCGATTCAGCGGATTGGACGGGTCCGGCAGAATTGGGTGATCCGGTCTGCCCCGTCGGCTGTCGAGTCGTCGAGGAGGGGACTTCCTTGCGTTCAGGCTGGGCAGAGCCTGAACCGGAATAGGTGGGCCGTCCTTCGCCCTCTTGCTGTCCTTGAGCATAGGAATCGGAATGAGAATCTGCCGTGATCCGCGGCTCTGCAAAGGTGGCAGGTGCTGCAGCAGACGGCGAGCCTGTCCTGCCAGGCTGTTCGCGGCGATCAGCCCCGTCAGCACGGCCAGATTGGGATGCTCTGGACGGCCGACCGTTCTGCTGAGACCTGTCAGCGCCAATGAACCCGCTGCGGGCGGGCGCAGGGGCCGTGCCAGCGGCGGAAGCCGCCGCTTCAACCGGTGCCTGCTCCATAGACTCGCAGCCAATTGCCAGCAGCCTGGCGGCCAGCAGCTCCAAGCGCATCCTGGGCGAGGTGGCCCCGTTCATTCCCGCCAGCGCATCATTGATGATGTCGGCTATCCTGGTCAGGACCTGCAGATCCAAAGCATTCGCCTGACGATGCAGATCGGCCACCTGGTCGTCGTCCGCATCCTCGCTAAGCACGCTTTCAGCCCGGTCGCCCGCCAGTTTGAGAACCAGCAAGTCGCGGACATGAGCCAGCAGGTCCTCAACGAAACGCTGGGGCTCGAACCCGCCGACGACCACCTTTTGAATGACCCCATAGAGGCCAGCCCCATCGTGGGCGATCAGTGCGTCCACAGCTTCGCCGATCAGCGCGGCAGGAGTGAACCCCAGCAGAGCTACAGCCGCATCATAGGTGATGGTGTGCTCGTCAGCGCCTACCATGAGCTGGTCCAGCACGGAAAGGGTGTCACGCACCGATCCGCCTCCAGCCCGCATGGACAGCTTAAGCACGCCAGGTTCGGCCTTGATGCCCTCTTTTTCGCAAATCCCTTCTAGGTAGGGCCCCATGACTTCCTGGGGCACCAGACGGAAGGGATAATGGTGGGTGCGGGAGCGAATGGTGCCGATCACCTTCTCCGGCTCTGTAGTGGCGAAGATGAACATAACGTGTTCCGGCGGCTCCTCGACGATCTTCAGCAGGGCATTGAATCCTTGCTGGGTGACCATATGAGCCTCGTCCAGAATGAAGATCTTGTAGCGGTCACGCACGGGGGCGAAGCCTGCTCGCTCCCTGAGTTCCCTAGCATCGTCAACGCCATTGTGGCTGGCGGCGTCGATCTCCACCACGTCAATGGAACCAGGGCCTCCGGTGGCCAGATCCCTGCAGCTGTCGCACTCGCCGCAGGGATGGCTGGTCGGCCCCTTTGCGCAGTTAACGCAGCGGGCGAAAATCCTGGCACTGCTGGTCTTTCCACAACCCCTGGGACCGGAGAAGAGGTAGGCATGGGTCAGCCGGTTCTCATCCAGAGCTCGGGTGAGAGGCACCGTGACCTGCTTCTGACCGATGATGCCGTCAAAAGTGTCAGGCCGATACCGCCGATAGAGTGCTAGTGCCATAATTCAAGGCTATCCATTTCTTTAGACACGTTCGCTTTCCTTCCTGAGGCTTTCATCCTGCTTCCTCCTCTCACCCACAGGGCTCGGGGCCTGCCCGGGCTGACTGGACCAAGCGGGGCATCATCGGGACTCCGGTGTCTACTCCCACCGAGACCTTCACGTCGTCTCCATCTACCTGACAGTCCGTCAGGACACCACGGTTGAGACGTGCAGCCCGGGAAGCCAGAGTACAGGGCTTCGTCTGTCCTTCGTCCAGGGCAGAAGCTGCAGCGAGAGCCGAAACATCGGCGCCAGTGCGTGCACGTGTCCGGCAGATCATGAGATTGCCCAGTAGCGCTGCCAGAACCAGACCCAGGCTAACTAGAGTCATCAGCATGATGCCCAGAACCGTGCCGGAGCCCGGATCCGAACCCCCTATCCATGAACCGGTATGCTCTACGCGCGTCTTTCTGGCATGTCCGGGCATGACTCATTCCTCCAATATGGCCATGGCATCGCCATGGACCTGTGCAGGCAGCACGCCCATGGGGCCGGAAACCACTGGGCATGACACCCTGACCGCCATCTGCCCGGCCGATGGACTCAACCTCACCTGGGCATGCGGACCGGCCATCCGGTGCACCAGCTCTTGGGAATCGCCCTTGCCTTGGGTGACGATCAGGTCTCTGGCAGCAGCGTTGGCCGCATCCTGACAGACCATGCCAATCCGGATCGTCTGGGTCAACGTCAGCAGTATGAGAGCCAGAACCATGACCGCGGGAAGAACGATGGCGAACTCGGCCGTTACCGTACCGTTATCGGATCGCCACCGTCGTCTCCGCTCGGACCGTCTTTCATCCGACGGCACTGAGCGCCTTCTTCACCAGCCCCATTAGCAAAGTACGCGTGGAAGAAGATTTGACAATGGCCAGCAGTACGCCAGCCAGCGTGGCGGCCGCCACCATGATCACGGCGTATTCAGCAGTGATGGCCCCCGATTCAGGCCTGGCCAACACCACGCTCAACCGCCGATGCAGTGCACGCACTCCAGAATCCATAGCCTGGCTGACGCGAACATAAAAAGCAGTCATGAACCGGTTGGAACGCTGCCTCATTCTTTGCAACCACCCGGATCCGGCACCTGCAGCAGGCCATGTCGCAGCCGGGACCAATTGGCCTCTTGCCTGCCTGTTCTGTGAATGGAAGACCGTCGCAACCTCCTGCGAATATGTCATTGTTCTCACCTTTGCCTTTCCTTGCCTTCCCCGCCCTGGCGAATGACCGTTCCTCAGGGGATCGGCAGCCGCTACCTTTCACTCTGCCTGTTCCAGTCCGTTTCGGTCGACTTGTCCGATACATGTGGACAAGCGAACCTGCATCGGCAGCCTGTGGACAACTGCGCCCGCATGGACTTCATGCCCTCAGGACATCCCACCCGCAAAGGCCGCAATGCACGGTATGACTCCGATCAGCACGAAAGCCGGCAGAATGCACAGCCCTGTCGGCACGAGCAGCCTGACGGTGATCGTCGCCGTGGCCCGGGCCAGCACGCTGCGGGCGTGTCGATCCAGTTGGCGCATGGTCGTCTCGATGCGCGTCAGAGGCGATGATCCCAAACGCCAGGACGGCTCCAGACAGTCAGCTAGAACCTGCATGGACTGCCCGCAATAAGGATCGCCGATGGCTCCCGACCAGGACAGATTCCATCCGTTGCCACGTCCGAGCAGGTGAGCCACGCGAACCACCCGAAGCCCATAAGGGCCTGGCAGCAGCCCGCCAACCACACCCAGGGCCCTGGGCAGGGAGGCCCCCTGACGAACAGCGACTCCCAGCAAAGCCAGCACCAGGCTCAAGGGCGGCGGGGAGACCTGCTCGTCGGCTAATCGCTCACCCAGGACGTCGAATTGCATGAGCAGGAGCGCCAATATAGTCGACAGAGCGGCGATCAGTGGTTTCAGATCCATGAATCCCCCCTGCCCAGATCGCTCATCAGCAGATGCATCCAAACCAGACCAAGAACATAGAAGGCCGCTCCAAGGACTAGGCAGACGGTTCCCGGGCCTGGGTGGCATAAGAAGGCGAGTGGTCGCGCACCCATGAACTCTCCCATGATGATGGTCAACACTGGCAAGGTCGACAGCAGACGGATCGTGGCCTTGGGCACAGCAAAGGCTTTTTCCCGGGCCTCATCCAGAGCCGCCCTCCGCCTCTGCATGGCTGCCACGGTCCGCAGACCATCCGAAGCCCGGCACCCCAGGGTGGCGCTGAGCCCGTAGCAAGCCATCAGAGCCTGGGCCATAATCGTCAGAGTCGGCCCCCGTTCCTGGGGCAAACATCGGTTCTCCAGCATGGCCATGACACGTTCCGTCGTGACCTCCCGGGTGGCGAACCGCCGCCCGGATGCCTCTTCAAAAGCCTCTATCAGACCGCCTCCATTGTCGACATAGGCAAGCAGAGAAGTGATCAACACCGCCAGACCGGGCTGACTCGACTGTATGGAGGGCCTGACTGACATTGTCTTCAGTCTTGCGGCTGCGCCGCCTCTCAGAGGAGGCAGGGCCAGACAGGCAAGAGTCGCCATTATCGCAGCCAACCAGACTGCAGTCTCGTCATTCATAATCCACCTCGACTATGGAGCGCTCGCCGAGGCGCTGGTCACAATGCCCCACCGCCTAGCGAACTTCGACCAGGCCGTCCCATATGCAGCGGCCCCTCGGCCCGTCCAAGCACAGACAGCCTCCCCAAGAAGCCGACCGTCGGCGGCCGTTGTCAGTCGGCCAATCTGAGCTATATGCCTATGACCGCCGGAACGTTCGAGATGGATAACAGCGTCGAACGCTCCTTGGGCCAGAGCCGCCAGTGCCTTCGGCTGCAGCCCCGCCAGCAGCCCCAGAGTCGCCAGCCTGGCAGGAACGCGTTCAACACTGTCAGCATGAAGAGTTGCCATGCCGCCCCGATGACCAGAATTGAAAGCCCGCAGCAGATCAGCTATCTCCTCGCCCCGGCACTCACCCAGGATGATCCGATCGGGCCGCATGCGCAGTGTGGCCTTGACCAGATCGACCAGCCCCACGGCCCCCACCCCTTCAACATTGGACTCTCTGACAGCCAGGGAAACCATATTCCTGTGGCCGGCAATACGGCCCAGCTCACGGACTTCCTCCACGACGACCAGCCGCTGCTCCTGCGGACACATGCCTAGCAAGGCCCGCAGAAGTGTGGTCTTGCCGGCACCCGTGCCACCGGTCACCAGAATGCTGGCCCGATTGATCACCAGCGCCCGAAGGATGAAGAGCCAACTAGAGGGACACAGCCCGGCGGCGGCCAGCTCCTCCAGACTGGGTGGGTGTCTGTTGGGCAGCCTGATGGAAATGGCGGCGCCCTCGGAAACGAGCGGGGCCAGCACGGCGTGGACTCTGATCCCCTCCTTGCTGGAAGCGTCGGCCATGGGACGAGCATCATCCAGGCGACGCCCCAGCTGAGCGCATAACTGCACAGCGAAGTCCCTCACTGCCCGAGGGCCTGTGAACCCAGGCCGAAGCAGAACCTCCTCCATACCCGAGCCCCGGTCGATCCAGACATCACCCTGACCGGTCACCGCGATGTCAGTCACCGCAGGATGGCTCACCAACCCATCCAAATAGCCGAAAGTAGGCGGCTGGTCCGAATCGTCATCAGGGAATGAACCTTCAAGGCTTTCTTCCCTCCCCCTGATCATTTGGCAGCCTCAGACCGAGCCAACCTGCGAGAAGAGACCCGCTCTTCCTTTCCCCCGCTGACGACGACCATCCCCGCGATCCGCTCCACCAGGGGTTGAAGGGCCCGGGCGTACGCACGTGGCACCCGTTCCAGGCCACGACCATCCAGAACGGATGCCGACAGCTTCGGCTGCGGCTTGAGAACCACGTCCACCGATTGGCCCAGAAACTCCTCCGCCTGTTCCGGGTCGACACCATGGCTGACCCGGTGCTGGGTGGGCATCATCCCAATCAGAGCCATGGGGGGCCTACATGAGATCAATGGACTGTCTTGGTCTCGATCGCCAGCGTCCCTGCGGCCTTTCAGGGCATGAAGAAGTGCCTTTGCCCGTGCAAGGCCCAGCACAGTCATGTCCACCATCAACAGCGAAGGCAGTCCCCTCAGCGAGCGCAGATTACCCAGGCTCTGGCCTCGACCGGCATCGATCAGTAGGAGATCAGCAGATCCAGCCATTGCGCTGACGGCTGCGTCCACATCCCACCAGCCCTGTGGCAGAGCAGTCCAGGGATCGTTGCTGAGCAACGGGATGCCATCCCAGATTGGCAGCTCTTCACGGAGAGCCTGAGGATCCACCCGGCCCAAGGGAGCGCGGATCCGTCCCAGCCGCATGCCAGGTGCCCCCTCGATGCCGACCAGGACATCCATCCCTCCACCATCCAGGTCCAGATCCACCAGAGCGCATGACAGGGCCATGTTCCGAAGCTGTTTGGCCATCAGAGCCGTCATGGTCGTCAGCCCAATGCCTCCCGAGGCCGAAAGAAAGACCAGCCCCGTCACAGCGGACCCGTATTTGACTCCTGTGTCACTCCGCCCGATGCCGGTATCTTCGCCCGCCACCCTCCCTGGTCGGCGTTCCGGAGTCAACCCGACGGCATTAAAGGAGCGAGGAGCCCATTCAGGCTCCCGCCCTTTCATGCGGCCTTTTACCATCGTCGGCGGTCTGCCTATGCTCATTCCAGTCATGGCTACCAGTACATCCGGCTCATGTGATCAGCACCAGTCCCTGGAGGTGATGTGGTCGAATGACCTTATGTTTCCACATCGCTTCACCCTCGCTGTGCACAAATGCGTCAACATCACGACACGCCTCGAATTACAGCATTTTTTGAGTCCATGCCCATGAAAGGCTACAGATGTTCGCATGGAAGCAACAGATTCCTGCAAACCTGCTGTATTCAGCTTGCCGCAATGCACACAATCGCACAAAAGATCAAGCCGATAACCTCCTGCACTTCGACCGATCGGCATGCTTGCCATCGGCCTCGAAACTGGCATAATGGCATATACAAGGACGGTTCAAGAGCACGGAAGCCCACAAAGTGTATGGCCACTAGGACCGATACGTTGAACGGGTGCGTAAGACTTGACCGTTGCAACGATGATGTTGTGCAGAGATTCCATCTGGACCGACCTTGTGGGAGCGGCCTCCCGCGGGGGCCGCTCCTATTTATCCACAGGCTTTATCAACGATTGCAGAGGACGGCACCTGCGAATAAAGTGCTATGGTATGGTTCAGAAATTTGACGCACCCTCCAAGGCCTTGCTACGCAGCCAGATCGCGGAGCATATTGCCGAGACCGACGGCCAGGCACGGCATGTATCGAGGCGCTCGGATCACCCGGTCTCGCCCTTGCCTGAGGACCGTTATTTCGACCGGGAGCTGAGCTGGCTCAAGTTTAACAAACGCGTGCTTGAACTGGCCGAAGACGAGAGCGTGCCCCTGTTGGAGCGCGCCAATTTCGCTGCAATCTTCGCCAGCAATCTTGATGAGTTCTTCATGGTCCGCGTGGCAGGTCTGAAGCGTCGCGTGGACACCGGCATCGCTATGACGGCAGCCAGCGGAATGAGCCCTCGTCAGCAGCTGAGGGCCATCTCCGAGCAGGCACACAAGCTTCAGGATGAGCATGCCCACTATGTCATCGACCACATCCTGCCGGATCTGGCCGCAGAAAGCATCATTCTGCTGAGCTGGCCACAACTGAGCAGCCAGGAGCAGGAACGACTCACCAAGTTCTTCCGCAACCAGGTCTTTCCGGTGCTGACTCCGCTGGCAGTCGACCCGGCCCACCCCTTCCCCTATATCTCAGGCAACTCCCTGAACCTGGCGGTCCTGGTGGAGAACCCCACCTCGGGCAAGACCCACTTCGCCCGCGTCAAAATTCCCGACAATCTCTCCCGTCTGGTTCCCGTGGACGATCTGACCGACGAAGAGGGTCGGGAGGAGCGCTATGGGTTCATCACCATGGAGAACCTGATCATCGCCCACTTGGAATACCTCTTCCCGGGCATGATTATCAAGGAAGCCCGCTCCTTCCGCGTCACACGCAACGAAGACATTGACGTAGAGGAGGACGACGCAGAGAACCTGCTCAACGCCATGGAGAAGGAGCTGCTTCAGCGGCGGTTCGGACCGCCCATCCGCCTGGAGATTTCCGACTCTGCCTCCCCCTTCCTCTCCCAGCTGCTGGCCAGCAAGCTCCGAGTCAATCAGGAGGAGGTCTATCGGCTGCCCGCTCCCTTGGACTGCACGGTCCTGTTCGAGTTGCAGTCCATCGACCGGGCCGACCTCAAGTTTCGCCCCTTCATTCCCACAACCAACCGGCAGATAGCCGAGGTGGAATCCAGCCAGGCCCAGGATATCTTTGCTGCAATCCGCGAGCATGACATCCTCCTTCACCACCCCTATGACTCCTTCTCCACCTCGGTTCAGGCTTTCCTGGAGCAGGCGGCAGCCGATCCGCGGGTGCTGGCCATCAAACAGACCCTCTACCGGACTTCGGGCAACTCGCCCATCATCGATGCTCTGGTGGATGCTGCGCACGCCGGCAAGCAGGTCCTGGCTTTAGTCGAAATCAAGGCCCGATTCGATGAGGAGGCCAACATCGCCTGGGCCCGTCAGTTGGAACGGGCTGGCGTCCATGTGGTCTACGGAATCGTAGGGCTCAAGACCCACTGCAAGCTCTCCCTGGTGGTCCGTCAGGAGCAGGACGGCCTGCGTCGTTACTGCCACGTAGGCACCGGCAACTACAACCCCAAGACCGCTCGCCAGTACACCGATCTGGGCCTGCTTACCTGCGACCCAGTGGTGGGGCAGGACCTGACCCGGCTCTTCAACCAGTTGTCAGGCTATGCGCCTAAGTCCTCCTTCCACCGTCTGCTGGTAGCTCCGCGCACGGTCCGTTCCGGGCTGCTGCAGCGGATCGCCCGCGAGGAAGAGACCGCTCTGAACGGCAAGCCTGCGTGGATACGGATCAAGGTCAACTCCCTGGTGGACGAAAAGATCATCGACGCCCTCTACCGGGCCAGCCAAGCGGGGGTCCGCATCGACATCGTGGAGCGCGGCATCTGCTCTCTGAAGCCAGGCGTGCCCGGGCTGAGCGAGAACATCCGGGTCCACTCCATCCTGGGACGGTTCCTGGAGCACAGCCGCATCTTCGCCTTCGCCAACTCCCAAGGCCCCCAGATCGGCGAGGGGCCCCTGGCAGGACCAGAGGTCTGGATAGGTTCTGCTGACCTCATGCACCGCAACCTGGATCGCCGTGTGGAGGCGCTGGTCCGGATCACTGCGCCCGAACAGGTGCAAGGGCTCATTGACTATGTGGATCTGCAGATGGCTGAAACCACTAGCTCTTGGCACATGCAGCCCGACGGCACCTATGTGCGCCACAGTCGCGATGATCAGGGCCGACCTCTGGTCGACTCACAGGAGTACCTGATCGACCGTCATGCCCGAACCCCCAGGGCCAGGCGATGATGATGCGCCTCCAGGTCGGCGGGTCCGCCGCCGAGGTGGGCGATCGGGATGGCACCCGGCCATGAGCAGGACGGTCGAGGCAGCCGGAGCCATCCCCTACCGGTGGCGCACAAGCTTCCAGGGATGGATGAAATTCAGCGACGACGGCCGGGCAGCCCCAGGAGCCAGCCCCCGATCCGACCTTGATGAGCTGGAGCTCTGCCTGGTCCATCGCCCCAAGTACGACGACTGGAGCTGGCCAAAGGGCAAGCTGGAGAACCGTGAGACCCACCTGCGGGCGGCCGTGCGCGAGGTCGGTGAGGAGACAGGCTGTCTTGTCCACCTTGGGCCATACCTGGGAGATGCCGAATATCCCCTGAATAACGAGGGCCGGCGCCGGGGCGGCAAGGGCGGCAGGCTCAAACATATCTGCTATTGGATGGCGACACCGACCGACTCGGAACACGCCGCCGGTCAGAGCGCACTTCTAGGTCCCATCCACCGGCCTGATTCCAGGGAAGTCGACCAGATACGATGGGTCGGGGCCTCTGAAGCCCGCAAACTATTGACCCACCCCAGTGACAGAACCATACTGGATGCCTTCGTGGACCGGGTGGAGCAGGGCGGCATCCGGGCTCGTCAGCTGATCATCGTGCGTCACGGCAAGGCAATTGCCCGGAAGGAGTGGACAGGCAAGGACGCGAATCGTCCTCTGACCCCCAGGGGCGCTGGCACCTCCTACGCCCTGGCTCGGGAGCTGGCCTGCTTCGCGCCCGACCGCCTCCTGTCCTCCCCCTGGATCCGCTGTGTGCAGACATTGCGACCCTACGCCGATGAGGTAGGTCTGCCCTTGGAGATGGTGGCCTGCCTGACGGAGTCCTCCTACCACCGCCGCCCCGAACAGGCCCACAGCTGGTTGGACAGGCAGATGGCCGACCTGCTGACAGGCAACAGAACGACCATGATCTGCATGCATCGCCCGGTCCTGGGAGGTATCTTTGAAAAGCTGCGCGGGCTGTGCTCCAGCGGATCGCTGTCCAAACGGCTGCCCGATGACTCCCCCTTCATGCCCACCGGCAACGCCGTCGTCCTCAGTCTGACCGGCGACCCCAATCATCCGACCATCATCGACATACAGAAGGTGACTCCCATTGTCTACTGACAGCAACTCCAGAATCGGCTCATCCTCAATCCGATCCTCCCGCACGGGATTTGTGGCATCCGGCACCGGAGCATCCCGGCCCTCACGCCCAGGCCAGCTGGACCCAGCCATCGCCGACCAGCTCTCCGGAGGCATGGACCCGCAGCAGATCAGCGAGATGAGCCACGTGTCGGCAGCCTCCCTGCTGGACCGAGTCCACCACAGCGCCGACCCGGACATCGTAAAACGGGTTCTGACCCTGGTAGACCGCGAGGGTGTGGATGTCGTGGCCGAGCTCTGGAGTGACAGCGACCCCGACTCTCTGCCGGGCATTCTTTGGCGGCTCTACATGCTTCGCAGCTGGATGCGTAAGGACGCTGATGGAATCAGTCGTCTGTGGCGGCTGGGCGAGCCCACCGACACTGCCGCATCAGCTATAGCCGGGGTGGATCAGGCCCCGGAAGCCGATGACATCATCCGAACCGCCGACTCCATCCTCTCCGGAGCCTTCACCGGCGACTTCGCCATAGCTCTGGAACGGGCCGGAGCCTTCTGCGACGTGATCGCTCGCGGTATTAAGACCGCCATTCGGGATGCCCAGAGCCGGCAGCTGGACGGCCAGGAGGCCGAGGAGGTGGATGCGGCACAGCGCACCGTCAACTCCCTTAATCAGACGGCCCGTGACTTCATGCGGGGCGCCTCGCTCTGGCGGCGGGGACGGCTGGAGTAGAATCAGTCACCCTTCACGCCGGAAGCGTAAGCCTGCCGTGAACAAGGATCAGACCCTGGCATGCCCTACAATGGAGACTGCGTCGGACCATGGCTAAGCCCCGGGCTCCGTTTGTTGCCGCTGCGAGCGGCGTTTGCGCCGACAGGCGCTTACATGGTTCGGCGTTTTCATTTCCATTCCCGAATCGAAAACAGCATGGCTTGCCGGTCGCTACCAGAAGCCGACCCGCTGGGCTACGCTGAGAGGTATGGAACTTCACGTACTGGAACACCCGTTGATCGAGCATAAGCTGACCGTACTGCGGGACAAAAACACCCCTTCCAACACTTTCCGCGAGCTGATCAGCGAACTGGTCATGCTTGAGGCCTACGAAGCCACCCGCAATCTGGACATAGAGGATCACCCCATCGAGACCCCTGTCGCTCCCATGGTGGGCAAGAAGCTCTGCTCCCCGCGCCCCATGGTTGTTCCCATCCTGCGTGCCGGGCTGGGCATGCTTGACGGAATGACCCGTCTGTTGCCTACCGCTGAGGTCGGATTCCTCGGTCTCAAGCGCGACGAGAACACCCTGGACATCATCACCTACGCCAACCGCCTGCCTGAGGACCTCTCCGGCCGTCAGTGCTTCCTGCTGGATCCCATGCTGGCCACCGGCGGCACCCTGATCGCCGCCACCAAATACCTGGCCGAGCGCGGCGCCAAGGACGTGACCTCCATCAACATTCTGGCCGCTCCCGAGGGCCTGAACCGACTCAAGGAGGAGATGGACCCCTCCATCAACCTCAAAGTGGTGGTCTGCGCAGTCGATCAGAAGCTGAACGAGCACGCCTACATCGTGCCCGGCCTGGGCGATGCCGGCGACCGCCTTTACGGCGTCATCGACTGATTCTGTTCTTTCTTCGGTGGGGATCGTCGCGCATTGACGATCCCCACCGTTTTTTATAAGTAGACAGAACGCCGTTCAATCTCCCCTTTTTCCCGACTTGCGATGATAGGCTTCCCCTAGGGGTCGAATAGTCACGATTGCCCGGGGAGAGGCCGATCATGGTTGAATCAATACAGGTCATCGACGACGGCGACAGCATGGCAATACTGGGGGACCTCGAAGCCATCGACGGGTTCCTGCAGTCGCACCATCTGCAATCATTGGCCGAGCCCATCAATCCCCATACCGACCGAGGGTACCTATCGGGAATGGTCGCTCAGGTCCTTGGCGATAGGGCTTTATCCGGCAAATGGGTCAGGCAAGACGGGAAGGTCCCCAAAGCCCTCAGCCAATATGACCTGCACCGGGACCAGCGCACGGGCCTGTCCGCAGGCACGGTCCTGGTGAAGGATGGCGAGGAGGTCCAGGGTGGGCAGCGGTTCCTGGACGGTTGGAAATCCGCCCTTTCTCCGGTCATGCTGACCAACATCGGTGCCCTTATAACCCAGTATGAGCTTCAACAGACCATGCAGGCCATGGTGGAGTACCTGCGGAGAATCGACAAGCATGTGGACGACATCCTGCGCGCCCAGCGGGACACGGTCCTGACCAACATGGTCGGGGTCAACCTGGTCATCGAAGATGCCCTGGCCGCGCGCAACCAGATCGGGCACGTTTCACAGACCACCTGGGACAAGGTGCAGGCCACGTCGTTGGCCATCGCCCAGACGCAGGCTTACGCAATCCGCCAAATCAATGTCATCACCGAGAAGATAGGTGATGGATCAGGGGTCCATGACCTGGGCACCGACATGGGGAATTACCGGGATCAGATCAATGAGTGGCTGGCCGTCCTGGCCAGATCACTCCAACTGCAGGATGCCAGCACGATCCTGGAACTGGACCGGGTCGCCCAGGTGGAACCCGATGAACTCGACCAACACCGCCAGGCGGTGAAGACCGCGCGTGAACACCGTGTCCGTGTCATTTCAGAGAATGCCGACCATCTACTCAAGCAACTTGATCAGACAGCAGAAAAAGCCAACAAGGAGGTTCTGCTCCATCCCCAACAGTCGCCACGAATAGTTGATTACTGCAACCTGATCAAGCAGGACATGGCGGAATTCGGCCAGGGCATCGGACTGGACCGGAACAGCGACCCCCTCACCTCCCGACCCTGGCTGGATGCAGCCCGTGATACCACGTCCCAGATCATGGAAACAAGCAGGGAGGGCGTCGATACCGCACGCAACATCGGCGGGCAGGTTCTAGGAAAGACCCTGAAAGGCGTAAGCACCGCTTGGGATCTGAGCGGCCAGGCCCTTGACCGGACCAAGGGAGGTGTGGACAATGCCCGCGACCTTGGTGACCAGGCCCTGAACCAGGCCAAGGAGCTCGGTGGCAGGATAGCCGGCTCCGTCTCCCGCCAGTCGTCGGAAATTCTGCATAACGCCAATCTGAAAAAGAGAATAACCCACCTCTTCCACTCAGATGAGCACAATCAGGATCCCCAATAGCCAGTCTCGGGATAGTACGAATGCCGTCCCTGCCAGTTCCTCTCCGATTCGTTTCCATGTACCGACCGAGCGACCCAGAGTCCCAGCCTTCCAAGAGCCAACCCGCGAACGGCCTTAGCTGACAGATTTTGCCCATCCGAGCATGCCCGGCATCTCCATGCCGTATTTCCTGCTGTAATCAGGTACCCTGATTCATCACTGATCCGACCCCGAAAACACCCTGAGGGGCAGTCCTTTCTGTGCTCGAATGGTGGTATCCGAACAATCGGGATGCCCCCGATGAGACGGACCCATGGAAATCGGATGGAGGGACTCCGGCTATGCAGACGACGAGGACGAACAGGGCACCATACCCAAATGCCGGAACCAGAACCGGAACCGTCAGGAGGCCTGATCTGCTTTCTTTGGTCTCATCCCTCCTCCATGAGCATCGAGCCTCTTACACGGTCATGGTCCTGGCGGTCATTGCCTCATCTGCGCTGACCAGCGCCTGGGTCCAGGTCGCCTTGGCCGCGCGGATGGGCGACGGGATGCCGGACATGCAGACCCTGAGCGTCTTCGACCGCACAATGGCACAGAGCGCACAGGAAGCTGCCAAACAGCTGTCCATCATGGCCGCTTGTGTCTGTGGGTTCATCTCGATCTTCCTGGTCATCACCTCCGTAGGATTCCTGATTGAACGTCGCCGGCGCGAGTATGCCATGATGCGTCTTTCCGGAGCCTCCCCCAGGCTGGTGCGACTGATCTGTCTGCTGGAGTTCATCATTCCTTTGGGCCTGGCCGACCTGATCGGCAGTGCGGCAGGCTGCTCCCTGGTTCCCTTCTTCGCCAAGTCCCTCATCAACTCGGGTCTCGAACAGCTGAGCATGACTGCCCGGCCCCATCCCGAGGGGGCCCTCATCTCCTTCGGCGGCATCCTTCTGGCCTGCCTGATAGGGGCCTGGTTCGCCGCCAGAAGGATCACATCCATATCTCCCATCGAGGCCATGCAGGCCTCGGAGCACCGGGCGGGAGCCAAGCCAATCGGTCCCTTGCGCCTGGTGACCGCCCTGGCAGGCCTGGTCGGCGGCCTGGTCCTGGTCTTCCACAACTTCCACAGCATGGATGTGGAGAGTCAGATTCTGGCTGCCACCGGCTGCATGCTTGTCGCCGTCGGCGCTCTGGCCCCCGTCCTGGTGTCTGCCTGCAACAATCTGATAGGCATCCCCTTTCAGCTCATCTCCCACGGTTCCGGTCTCCTGGCCAGGCAAAGAGCGTACAAGGAAAGCCGCAGTTCCACTGCAATAGCCCTGCCCGTCATCCTGATGCTGGTCATCATGACCGGCATGCTGAGCATGGCCAGAACGAGCTGGGCCAACTCAGCCATCGACCGATACAAGCCGGTCGCGGCCGATGTCGTGATCAGTGCAGGAAGCGAACGGACAGGGGACCTGGACCGGCGACTTCAGTCTTCATCGGACATCGAATCCGCCGTCACCTACAGCAAGGATGTCTGGAGGGTGGAAGAAGACAGAACCAGCGCGGCCGATGATGAGGAGACAACGGACAACCTTCCCGCCATCACGACCATGCACATCAACAAGGCTGGCAATGCCACCGACAAACTCAGCCCCAACTTCGTCAAGGGATCCGCTGACGACCTGGGCCCGGGCAGGATTGCCGTCACCCCGAATTGGTCCTTGTACCACAACAAGCAGGACCCCTTGGGGCACAAGCTGGACCTGGTCGACAAGAACAACCGACGCCACACAGTAACCATCACCGCCGTAGTTGACATGACCCCCACAGGGCAGACGGAGCAATACCTGAGTACGGATACCGGCCTGATTGATCTGGCACCCGACCCCAGGGGGCTGACCACCCTGGTCAAGGCCGCCCCGGGAGTCCAGACGGACGACCTGGCCAGTCGGCTCAACGGTTCATGGGACCATAAGGACATCAAGGCGCGCACCAGGAAAGAGCACATCAGGTATGACATAGGCAGGTCCCAGGAGGTGCAACGGGCCCTGCCCAAGATGGTGGGTGGAGCCGTCATCCTCACATCCATCTTCCTGGTCCAATCCTGCGCCATCGCCGTCAGCGAGCGCCGTCAGGAAAATCGCAGGATGCATGCCGCTGGTGTTTTACGCGGAACATTGGTCCGCGCCTCCGTCTGGGAATCGGTGATTGACACCCTTTCGGCCACCCTTCTCTCGGCCCTGGCCATGGTGGGTGTGCTGGCAATCATCTTCAGGGCCTTGTCGAAGCAGGTCGACATGGACATGGTGCCCCTGCCATACGATTACTTCCTCATCATGGCCTTGTGCGCGATGGCCCTGGCCGCCCTGATCTCCGGTCTCTACGGCTGGTTCAGTTCTTGGGCAGATAGGACTCGAAGATGATGCCGTCGAAATCCGGGCCGGCGGTCTCCTGGGCCTGTTCGGAACGGATGGTCCAGGCGATTGGGACCCCGCCGAGGAATCGGTAGAGACGCATGGGCACAGAGTGGCCGCCATGCCACTCGCAGGCCACGAAGTCCGGCCGGCCCAGCCAATTGAAGAGGAGGGAGCCGGCAATCCACCGCAGGGCCGAATCGAAGGAGTCCACCCGACCGTGGTATGGGGCCACCAACTGCCCTCGGATCACCTCGGGCCGGTGGGCCCGATACCAGGCAAGCGCCAGGACATTGAAGGATTCGATGACATAGTCCCCGCGATAAGCGGAAAGGAGGGCATCGGTCTTGCTCATGAGCTCCCTGTCCAATCCGCCATCCATCTTGATCTCGACGATCAGGGGCGCCCGGCCATCCACCAGCGCAAGCACTTCGGACAGAAGGGGTACGTGCGGGGCTTCAGGATTCCCTACCTCCCCATCTACTGTCTGCCCGCCTCGACCTCCGACATGATCGGCATGCATCGGGCCCCTGTCATCGGGGCCATCCGCCGCGTTTTCCCTAGGGTAGAGGGGAATCTGCTGCAATTGCGCATAGGTCAGGTCCGCCACGGCACAATTGACACCCGCCACCCGTTTTAGGTCCCCGTCATGGATGACCACCACCTGGCCGTCGCGGCTGAGGTGGACGTCCAACTCGATGCCATAGCCGGCTTCACATGCGGCCTCGAAGGCAGGCAAGGAGTTCTCCGGAGCCACTGCCATGGCGACCTCATCCGGCCTCCCCGACGATGCATGCCTGCCAGCCGATCTTGCTGATTCGACCTGCAGACACTCGTGGACCCGGTTCAGATACGCCGTCCGCGCTGGGCCGGGCTCGTCCGAATCCATACCAGACCCGGCATCGTGCAATCCCCTATGGGCATATGGACGGCAGGAGAGGCTCGTCGGCCGTCTCCTGCCCGCGACCACCGAAAGCCCCGGTGCCAGGGCCCAGCACCATGCCCCCAGCGCCCCGAGACTCAAACCCAGGGCGACCTTGCCAATCGAATGTCCCTTGGACCTCATCATCGCCTCCCGCCGTCAGGTATGTCACCATCCACGCTAGCATCATCGGAATGTAAAACCGGGGTCGTCAATTTGACTTCGAGTGGCTTCACAGGCATATGGTGGACTAAAAGGGCAAAGCGGTTCCATCATCCGCTCCGCCCCATCGGTATCAGAGAAGAGGCCAGACCTTGCACGAGACTCAATCCACATCAATCCCGACTGTCACGCTCAACAACGGTGTCCTCATGCCCATGGAGGGCTTCGGTGTCTACCAGATCGCCGACCACGACGAGTGCCGGCGTTCCGTCATGGATGCCTTGGAGGCAGGGTATCGGGCCATCGACACGGCCCAGGCCTATGGAAACGAGCAGGCCGTTGGAGATGCCCTGGCCCAGAGCGGCCTCGACCGCGACCAGGTCTTTCTGACCACCAAGGTCTGGATCACCAACTACGGATACGACAAGACCAAGGTCTCGGTCGAGGAGTCCATGAAGAAGCTGGGCACGGACCACCTGGACCTGGTCCTCCTCCACCAGCCCTTCAACGACTACTACGCAGCCTGGCATGCCCTTGAGGACCTCTATGACCAAGGTCTCCTGCGGGCCATCGGCGTCTCGAACTTCTATGCCGACCGCTATGTGGACCTGGTCAAGTTCAACAGAATCGTCCCCGCCGTCAACCAGCTGGAGACCCATGTCTTCCACCAACGCCCCCAGGAACGTGCCTACATGGACAAGTACGGCACCCGGATCGAATCCTGGGGACCCTTCGCCGAGGGACGCCAGGGTATGTTCACCAACCCGACCCTCACCGAGATCGGGCAGGCACACGGCCGGACCGCGGCCCAGGTGGCCCTGCGCTTCCTGGTTCAGGACGGGGTCATCGTTATTCCTAAGACCACCCACCGCGAGCGCATGCGCGAGAACCTTGACATCTGGGACTTCCAGCTCAGCGACCAGGAGATGGACCGGCTGCGGGCCATGGATACCGGCAAATCCGCCTTCATGAACCACGAATCCCCCGAGACCGTGGAGGACTTCGCCAACTGATTCAGCATCAGACAGTATCTGTATCTGTGCAGGATGGGCGGGCTCTCAGTCTAGGCTTCACCGTTGCGTCGCCGACGCTTGAGGGCCCGATGCTTGATCAGGATGTCCAGGACTATCCAGACCGAAAGGATGAAGGCCACCACGTATCCCAGCATACTGACCACCGGAATGCCGAAGACCACTGGTTTGATGCGGGCGAAGTAGACGATTGAAGAGCCCACATAGAGGCCGACGACAATGAGGGCCATGGTCAGTCTGTTGACCATGTCGGACAGCTGCTGCAGGGGCTCCTCGGACCCCACCAGCTGCACGTTGGCCCGAAGCTGGCCCCGGGTCAGCATCCTGGCTGCAGTCTGAGACTCGGCCAAGGCGCCCAGAAGGCCGTGCAGGGCCAGATCGCCCTGGGCGCCCAGCTTCCGGGTCTCTTCCTTGAGCCTTGACCCTGCGCCCTGGCTGCAGGCGACATGGTCGGCTATGATCTGCACGATATTGGCCTCGGGCAGGAACTCATCCAGGAGTCCTTCAAGGGTGACCAGGCACCGCGCCACCATGGTGACCGACCCTGGCACCTTGATGCCATGCCGGGCGGCCAGCTTCATGACGGCATTGACGTATTCGGCGATATCAAGATCGGCCAGGTCCAGCTTGCCGAACCGCTGGACGACAGCATCCAGATCGGCCAGCAGATAGGGGTAGTCCTCGGCCCTGGCCTCTCCGGTGCCGGCGAAGCGGAGCAGGCCCTGGGCCAGGGCCGGTGAATCCTCGCGCCCTACTGCGAAAATCATGTCCTTCAAGGCCGCTTTGGTCACCTTGTCCAGGCGGCCGACCATCCCCAAGTCGATAAGCACAATACAGCCATCGCGGATGATGATGTTGCCAGGGTGCGGATCGGCGTGAAAGAAGCCCCGGTCCATGATCTGGCTGGCATAGTTGTCGACAAGCTTGGTGCCGATCTCCCTCAGGTCATAGCCCTGGGCTACCAGTTGCGCGGGCCGTGAAAGGGATATCCCGTCGATGTACTCCATCACCACCACATGCCTGGTGCAGAGCCCGGGATAGGGCTTCGGACAGTCGATATAGGCATAGGAGTTGCAGAAATCCTTGAACTCCGCCAGATTCGCAGCCTCCTGCTGGAAGTCGACCTCGGACTGGAAGGTCTCCCAGAGCTCTTCGACCACCCCGCGCAGGTCCACCACCTGGCTGCTGCGGACGAACCGCGAGGCCCACCTGACCATGCTACGCAGAATGTCGATGTCCTGGGCCATGGTCTCTTGAATTCCCGGGCGCTGGACCTTGACGGCCACGTCCTCCCCGCTCACCAGGCGCGCCCGATGCACCTGCGCCAGGGAGGCCGAACCAAGAGGAACAGAGTCTATCGAGGAGAAGATCTGGTCGAGTGGACGGCCATACTCGGCGGCAAGGGTGCTGGTCACCACAGAATAGGGAATGGGATCCGCGTCAGCGCGCAACTTGGAAAGCTCACGACAGAAGGCCTCCGGCAAGATCTCAGAACGCATGGAGAGAATCTGGCCCACCTTGACGAAAGTGGGCCCAAGCGCCTCGAACATGCGACGCATGGTGACCGGGGTCAGACCGTGGATGATGTCGAACCGGTTGGCGATGCGAATCATCTCCGCCAATCGGCGGACCCTGCCACGCCTGTGCCGGATCCTTCCTGCCGCCCCTTGGTGCGCTCCCGTTCCAACCCCGAAGAGGCCAATGGTCTGCACCTGGGCATCATGTCCATTCATGGCATCCATGCTCACTGCTCACCCGCATCCTTTGCCCGCATGGCCGACCGGCACGGGACCTCCTGGTGCAGATGACCGACGCCGACAGCGATTGGCTGCCTTCAGCCCTGCTGGCCCGCGATGGGATCATTGGAGGTGATGGGGATGGACCCGGGCCGGCGATCCGGAATTGGCGCCTGCGGCTCCTGGTCAGGACGGAAGGGGGCAACATGAGTTGCTGGCCTAGGCACGCCAGCAGCTGGAGCCGGAGCAGGACGGTTCTGCCTGTTGCGTTTGAGCTCGGTATTGAGAATCCGCCCCTGCTCGACCGTCAGCTCGCCCTTCTTGACCAGACTGTCGACGACCTCCTGGCTCTTCTCCACCCCTGTGGCCAGCGCTCCGATGCCAGCCAGAAGCACCTTGTGCAATCCATCACCTATATGCAAATCCGACATGATATGCCTCCAAGCATTCATAAGCCCTCGAGGTACCGGGCCCTGTTGACCGCTGAGAGACGAACGGCCGTCTCTTTCTACAGTCTAGACGAATATCCTTGACCGATCCGGCTCGACACTATGACAAGACGGACGGTCCGGGCCCTTTCACTGGCGCTGACTGCCACCCTCGATCGAGAGCTCGCCGGAACAGGCTTCCTCTCATCGGGGCCTTGACGCAGCGATGCGGCTGGCCTGATCTGCCAAAGAGTCCAGACGCTCCAGCTCGCCCCGGCTCTTCTGGTCCATGGCCGCCTGCATCTGGGCGAGGGTGCCCTGACCATACCGTCTTTCTGCTGCTCCCTTGATAAGGAAGTCCGTGATGGCCGGGTTCTTAGGCAGCAATGACCCATGCATGTAGGTGCCGATGATCTTATTCCATCGGGCTCCCTCGGTGTGGTCCTTGCCATTGTTGCCGCGCCCGTCTTCGGCCACCGTGCCCAGGGGCTGGGTCCCCTTCCCCAGATAGGTCAGACCCGAGTGATTCTCGTAGCCGACCACCCTGCCGAAGTCCTGTGCCTGCTCCACCAGGTTGCCGATCATCCGATCGGGCTGGGCAACGGTGTGCGCGTCAAGGATGCCGACCCCCTCCAGACGCTCATGCTCGGAGGTCTCAAAATAGTGGCCGAAAAGCTGATAGAGCCCGCAGATCATCAGCATGGGCACATCCTGGTCGGCCAGATCACGCAGCAGCCTGCTCCGCTTATGCAGGTCGTCGATAATCCGTTCCTGGCCATGGTCCTGGCCTCCGCCGCCCAGAATCATATCGATTCCCTCCGGCCACGCATCGCCGGGATCGTAATATCGGACCAAGGGACGGAACCCGTACAGCTCAGCCCTGCGGATCACGCTGAGTATGTTCCCTGAATCCCCATAGATGTTCATGTCACGGTGGTAGAGGGAAAGAATCCGCAGCGGCGGACGGTTTCCCGCAGCCTCGGCCTTATCCTGTGTCTGCGGCATTCCTGCGCTCCTTTTGATTCTCTCGCTCATGCGCCCACTCCGGCATCGTCCACACTCGTGATCCTGCCGAGGGCGGACCGAAGCCGGAGCATAGACGTGTAAGTGCAGTAGATCCGCTTAGGACGCCCTGGGTGCGCCTTGAGGAAGGCTGTCAGCGCCCGATCCAGGTCGGTCTCGATTGCCTCAGTGGGCACTTGGTCATAGGCCAGGCGCAGGGCCATGTCATAGGCCCGGGTGCCGGAGACCATGGCCACGCCGGTATCTCTGAGCGAGGTGAAGTCCACATCCCAGAGCCAGCTCATGTCACGCCCGTCCGCATACTCGTCACGGATGCCGATCATGGTGTCCTGACCGACAGGGTTGAAGGAGGACAGGGCCAGACGGAAGCCCATGGGATTTTTGACCAGGACCAGCTCGACCGGCGCGCCCTGGTAGGTGATGACCTCTCCACGCCCGAAGGCGGGCGTCACCTTGGACAGGGCATCCATGAGCGCTGCATCATCAGGCTCCCTGTCTTCCAGCACGACCCTCACCAACGCCAGAGCAGCGGCCGCATTGTAGAGGTTGTAGACGCCCTCCAGACGCAAATCGGTCTCCAGAAGCCGACCATCCAGGCGGAAGGCGGCCCTGTGTTCCATGACTCGCTCCAGGGTCGCCTCGGCCGGCAACCGATGACCGGGACGGAACGAACGGGAAGCATTGTCCGCACCGGCACCGTCAGACTCCCGATCCGAGGCATGCATGTCGTCATCAGTGGGGAAATAGGTCAGCAGATCGTCTGACAGACCGAAGTAGGCCACGCCGGTCTGGGCCGGTGTCTGAGCGGCCAACCTAGCGATGCGCGGATCCTCACGGTTGAGGACCACCGTGCCCGTGGTGGCCTGAGCCACCTGGCCCAGCAGCCGGGCAGTAGTATCGATTTCCCCAAACCGGTCCAGCTGATCACGCATGACATTGAGCAGGAGGGCGTAGCGGGGCTTGACCTGTCGCACAAAGTGAACCGCATAGGCCTCGTCCAGCTCCAGAACGGCAATATCAGCATGCAGCCGGCCGGACAGCCCCAGTGCAGAAACCAAGGCCGAGACCACGCCGCGGGTGAAGTTGGACCCGGTCGGGTTGGTGAAGACTTTGAGACCCAGGGATTCCAGCATGGAGGCCACCATCCTGGTGGTGGTGGTCTTGCCGTTGGTCCCCGAGACCAGGACCACACCACGGGGCAGCCCCGACAAGGTCCTGGCCAGGAAGCCCGGGTCGATCCGCTCGACCACCTTGCCAGGCAGCGCCGAACCGCCGTGATGGGACAGACGCGAAACGAGGCGCACAGCCTTGCCAACCAGAAGGGCCAGAAGCGAACGCCAGCGTCGGGAAGAACGACCCGGCTGATCGGCAGGCTGCGTCTTGGAAGCCGTTGAGCGCATGATCAGACCCCTCCCTGCTGGTAGTCCTGGGGCATGTCCTTGAACTTGGACTTCTCGCCTAGGAAGGCCAGCTTAAAGGTGTCGGTGGGGCCGTTGCGGTGCTTGGCCAGGATGATGTCGGCCTCGCCGGGACGGTCCTCCTTGTCGTAGAAGTCCGGCCGGTGGACCAGAAAGACCACATCGGCATCCTGCTCGATGGATCCCGACTCGCGCAGGTCGGAGAGCATGGGCTTCTTGTCGTTGCGCATCTCGGGACCGCGGTTGAGCTGGCTCAACGCCACCACCGGAACCTCCAGCTCCTTGGCCAGCAGCTTCAGGGCGCGCGAGAAGTCGGAGACCTCCTGCTGGCGGGACTCGACCCGCTTGCCCGATGTCATCAGCTGCAGGTAGTCGATGACCACCAGTTTCAGGTCGTTGGTCTGCTTGAGCCGACGGCACTTGGCGCGGATCTCCATCAGGCTCATGTTGGGCGAATCATCCAGGAAGAGCGGGGCATCCTGGAGTCTGCTCCAGAAGGTGTTCAGGGTGTTCCAGCGTTCGGGGGTGATGTCGTCCGCCCGACGCAGGGCCACCAGGGGGATGTCGGTCTCGGCCGAGATGATGCGCTGGGCCAGCTCGGTCTTGCTCATCTCCAGGGAGAAGACCACCGTGGTCATGTTGTTGTGGAGGGCCGCAGCGCGGGCGAAGTCGATGCCCAGGGTGGACTTGCCCATGGCGGGGCGGCCGGCCACCACGATCATCTGCCCGGGCTGCAGGCCCTGGGTCACGTCGTCGATGCTCTTGAAGCCGGTGGGCACGCCCCGCTCCATGTCGCCGTTCTGCAGTTTATCCAGCTGGTCCAGGGTGTCATGGACGACCGGACCGATGGCCTCGTAATCCTGACGGACCCTGCCCACGCTCATCTCGTAGACTTCGGCCTGGGCCAGGTTGACGATATCCTCGGCCTGGGAGCCCTCAGCCGAGTAGCCCAGTTGGGCGATCTTGGTGCCGGCCGCGATCACATTGCGCAAAATGGCCCGCTGGTGGACAATTTCCGCATAGTAGGTGGCGTTGGCGGCTGTCGGGACCGAGGCCACCAAGGAGTGCAGATAGTCAGTGCCGCCCACCTTCTCGAGGTCGCCAGACTTGAGCAGTTCGTTGGCCACCAGGACCGCGTCCACTGGCTGGGAGGCCGAAAAGAGGGTGACGATGGCCTCGTAGATGGTCTGGTGCTTGGGCTGGTAGAAGTCGGATATTTCGATCATCTGGCTGACCTCGCCGATGGCATCCTTGCTCATGAGCATGCCGCCCAGGACGGCCATCTCCGCATCGTCGTCATGCGGGGGCACCCGGTCGAAAAGCATGTCGCGGCCGGTCTGGGCATGATCGGTGGGACGCTGTTCGGGATGGGTGTAGTCGGTGTAGTCCTCAGAAGCCATAGCCACGATTCTACGAAGAGGACCGTCCTCGACAGCCCTAAGAAGCGGATTTCACCCAAGGCATTCACCAGGACGCGCCTACCGTGCTGGACGGAGCACAAGGCCGCTCCTGCATGTGCACAGAAAAATAAGTTATCCACATTTAAGGCGTGTCCTAGAGGACACATGTGCAGCTTATCCACCTCATGGGTATAACTCTGTGCAAAACTTGGGGACAGCTTTCCACATCATCAATCAAGCTTGCGCCCAGGGCTGTTTGGTGATATGCATCTGCCGACAGAGCGTCCACGGACGGGCTTCCAAGGGCTGCGTCTTCAGGCCCGAGCACTAGCATGGCGTCCATGCGCAGCCACAGGAACATCCCCGAAACCAAGACCGGTTCAATCACGCCAGAAGAGCGGCGGGCGACCTACCGGACCATTGCTGGGCTGGCCATACCCACCTTCGGCCAGCTGATCGCTTCCCCGCTCTTCGTCATGATCGACACCGCCATCGTGGGCCACATCAGCGACTCGGCCCTGGCCGGGCTCTCCATCGGATCTACTGTGGTGCTGACCACCGTAGGCCTGTGCGTTTTTCTGGCCTACGGGACCACCTCCCAGGTGGCCCGACTCATGGGCGCCGGCCAGCGCCGGAAGGGGATGCAGGCCGGCGTAGACGGCATGTGGCTGGCCTTCGTCATCGGCCTGGTCGTCTGCGCCGTTCTCCTGGCTTTGAGCCGGCCCATCTGCAGCCTGATGGGAGCCCGCGGGCCAGTCCTGCAGGCAGCGCAGACTTATCTGAATGCCCTGGTCTTCGGCCTTCCGGCCATGCTCCTGGTCTACGCGGCCAACGGCATCTTCCGCGGATTGCAAAAGGTAAAAATCACCCTGGTGACCGCCGTGTCGGGCGCCATCCTCAACACCGCCCTGGAGGTCCTTCTGGTCTTCGGCTTACACATGGACATTCTGGGTTCGGGCCTGGCCACCCTGATTGCCGAGTGGGCCATGGGGCTTTTTTTGACCATCCCCGCCCTGGTCTGGGCCCGTCGGGAAGGCGCCCAGCTGCGGCCCAGGCTCTCAGGCATGGCGGCCAGCATGGGCGACGGCTTCCCGCTCTTCCTGCGGACCCTGGCCCTGCGGATCTGCCTCTTTATGACCGTGGTGGCTGCAGCCCACCTGGGCGAGCAGGTGCTGGCGGCCTACCAGGGGGTCAACTCGGCCTGGAATTTCGGACTGAACATGCTGGATGCCGTAGGCATCGCCGGCCAGTCGCTGGTAGCCACCGAACTGGGCGCCGGACAGCGGTCACGGGCACGGGTCATGACCGACCTGTCAGCCAAGGCCGGCATGGCCATGGGAGTGCTGGTCGGGCTGGTCATGATCGCCTTGGGCCTCTTCGCCGCCCCCCTGTTCAGCCCAACGCCGACCATCAGGTCGCTGATCACCGTGGGCATGATCGTCCAGGGAGTCTTCATGCCCGTCGCCGGATGGATGTGGGCCCTGGACGGGATCCTGATCGGGGCCGGGGACTATCGCTACCTGGCAGCCACCTGCTCCCTGACGGCTGTGATCTACCTGATCGGGCTGCTGGGCATGACGGCTCTGGCTATGAACTGGACACCCACCTGGCGGATAGCCATGCTCTGGGCCGTTCTCAATGTCCTCTTCATCGGCGTCAGAGCCATCTGCAATGGCTTGAGAACGCGCACCGATATCTGGATGGGGACGATTAGCCAGGTCAAAGAAGCCTAAGGAGTCATCTTCAACAACTCAGACATAGAAAAAGCAGGACCCCGACCGTTAGACCATGAAATGAGCCACAGCGACGGAATCCCGCGAAACCGGTCAGCAGGAAGACGACCATACAGAGTGGCGGCAGAAGACTGCCTCAGATAGCGTCTACGCCGGTCTCCCCGGTACGAACCCTGACCACTGAGTCCAGAGACTGCACCCAGACCTTGCCGTCGCCCACGGTATTGGTGGCGGCGGCCTGGACGATGGTGTCGACCAGCTCGTCGGCCCGGCTGTCCTCGGTCAGCACCTCCAGGCGCGCCTTTGGAACCAGGTCCACCTTGACAGTGCTGCCCCGGTAGACCTCCTTATGGCCGCCCTGCCGACCATAGCCCTGGGCTGACGAGACGGTCATGCCGTGCACGCCGGCCTCGGTCAGGGCCTGTTTAATCTGATCCAGCCGCCCTGGCTGGATAATGGCGGTAATGAGTTTCATGCTGCCTTCCTTTCTGATCAGTTCAGAATAGACCCGAAGTCGTAGGCGCTCTCACCCTGATCGCTTTGATCGACGCCGATGACCTCCTGATCCTTGCTGACTCGCCAACCAATGGTCTTCTCCAGTGCGAAGGCGATCACACCGGTTACTACAGCTGCGTAGATGACCGCAATCAGCGCCACCAGGAACTGAACCAGCAGCTGCCGGAAATTGCCGCCGGCCAGGAAGCCCGTACCGGTACCAAAGAAACCTATCAGCAACGTGCCCAATAAACCACCCACACCGTGGATGCCCACCACATCCAAGGAGTCGTCATAGGCGAAACGGAACTTGAGCCCGCAGGCCAGACAGCAGACGAAACCAGCCAAGAGTCCGATGACCATGGCCCAAAGCGGGGAAACCACGTCGGCCGCTGGAGTGATGGCCACCAGGCCGGCGACCATGCCGGATGCTGCACCCATGGCGGTGTAATGCCCAGTGCGGACCCGCTCAGTGAAGAGCCAGCCCAGAGTGGCGCCGCTGGCGGCTATGGTCGTGGAAACCCAAGCATATCCAGCCGTGCCGTTGGCGGCGAAGGCGGATCCGGCATTGAAACCGAACCAGCCGAACCAGAGCAGAAAGGCGCCCAGCATGACCATGGGCACATTGTGGGGGCGCATGGACTCCTTGGGGAAGCCGATTCGCCTGCCGATAATGAGCACAATGACCAGGGCTGCTACTGCCGCGTTGATGTGGATGACCGTACCGCCCGCAAAGTCGTGCGCCTGGGCCCCGATGGCGTTGGAGATGGGTCCATCGGCAGCCAACAGTCCGTGATTCCAGACCATGTGGGCCATGGGCGCGTAATCCAAGGTGACCCAGAGGACAACGAAGATCATCCAGGTGCTGATTCTGACTCGCTCTGCCAGGGCTCCCGAGATCAGGGCCACGCAGATCATGGCGAAGGCGGCCTGGAAGGCGATATCCACCGTATGCGGGTAGGCAGCGTTTGCAGAATCAAGCGAAGTGAAGACCCCATCCTTGGCCGTGACCGTGTCCCTGAGCAGGAAGCCAGTGATGGGGTCGCCGAAGACGCCTCCGATGTCCTTGCCCGCAAAGGAAACCGACCATCCCCAGAAGGTCCAAACAACCCCGGTCACGGCAATGGCCAGCGTGGACATCATCATCATGTTGAGTACAGCCTTGGCTCGGACCATACCCCCATAGAAGAAAGCCACCGCTGGAGTCATCAGGAAAACCATGGATGCCGCTACCAGCATCCAGGCAGCATTTCCAGAATCCATGCCTACACCTCTCTTTTCCCCATCCGAGCGAACAGCCCCAATAAAGAGGACTTCCCTCCGGACAGCCTACGCCAGATTCTCTTCCACTTCCCGATTCATCAAACAGGAAGAGGATGTCGGTCAGGTCACCGCCGCATTACCTCCGGGTGACTATTGGATAACCGCCTTATGACCAACCGGCGGCTGGACTACTCATCTCCCAGGATGCCGTCGACAAAGGACTCGGGATCGAAAACGGCCAGATCGTCGGGTCCCTCGCCCAGCCCGACCAGCTTGACGGGCACGCCCAACTCCCGCTGGACAGAAACGACGATGCCGCCCTTGGCTGAGCCGTCCAGCTTGGTCAGAACGATGCCCGTAACCCCGATGGCCTGGGCGAAAACCTGGGCCTGGATCATTCCGTTCTGTCCGGTGGTGGCATCCAGGACCAGCAGAACCTCGTCCACGGGCAGGTTCTTCTCAATCACCCGCCGGATTTTGCCCAGCTGATCCATCAGATTGGCCTTGTTCTGTAGGCGCCCGGCTGTGTCCACAATGAGGACATCCGCCTGATCATTTTTGGCTCGTTCCGCGGCTTCGAAAGCCACCGAGGCCGGGTCGGCACCGTCGCGGTCGCTGCGGACCACGGGCACGCCCACCTTGCCACCCCAGGTCTCCAGCTGGTCAGCGGCTGCGGCGCGGAAGGTGTCGGCGGCACCCATGACCACCGACTTGCCATCGGCGACGAAGAGCCTGGCCAGCTTGCCCGCCGTGGTGGTTTTGCCTGTCCCGTTGACGCCCACCATGATGACGACCGACGGCCTGTTGGCCTGAGGCCGGGCAGCCACCAGAGTTCGGTCCATGCTGGGGTCGATCAGATCGATCAAGCGCTGACGAAGGCCACGACGCACTGCTGCGGGGTCCTTCTGCCCGGTAATCCGGGCATCGTCGCGCAACTGTTTCACCAGCTGTTCGCTGGCCTCGGCGCCCACATCCGCCTTGAGCAGGGTGTCTTCAACATCTTCCCAGTCGGATTCGCTCAGATGGTCCTTGGTCAAAATGGTAAAGAGGGCCTTTCCGAAGGGGTTGGGGCTCTTGGCCAGCCTGGCCTTGAGCCTGGTCATGCGGGATGCAGAGGCCTCCGGGTAAACCGGCTCCTCCTGCGCTGGCGGTGCTGCCTGGTCGGCTGAGGAAGACTGGGCGGACGCCTCTGAATCGACTGAACCCGTAGAAGAAGCCGATGCGGGGGATGCGGACTGGACAGCCTGGTCACCTGATGAAGCTGCTGGGGAGGCACCAAGTTGGCCTCCAGCTCGGCCCTCTGCCGCATTCGGGGGCAAAGAAGAGTGGCCATTACCAGGCTCTTGCGCCCTGCCGGGGCGCACGGAATCCCCTTGGGACCGGCGCTTGCGGACCGCCACCAGAATGCCGACCACCGCCAGCACCAGAACGATCAGCACCAGAATAAGAATAAGGAGCTGCTGTGTTGTCATAGGTACCAGCCTAAAGGCGAAAAGGGACACGGACAGTCATCACCAGCGGTCACTTTTCGCTCGGATGACTCGTTTCCGTCTGCGAACCGCTCTTGACTGAAGGCATGACGTCGAAGGTGATGGGCTGAGGCTCCCTCCGCTGCGGACGCGAGGGCTCAGGGCTGGAAGAACGTAGTGCGGAGTTCCTGGGGGCCGGAGGCTCCGAGGCCGCAGAGACCGACGGCACGGCATTCTTCTTTTGTCTCGGGCTAGCCGACGATGCAGAATCGACGCCTGGGGGCCGGGGCAGATTTATCTCGTCCGTGGAATCGGAGGCCAGCGTACCTCGAACCTCCACCACAGAGAAGGAGTTGACATAAACCGGATAGGGATGCGCAAGGTCTTCAGCAGTTGGCGCATCCTCGCCCGAGCCAGGGGCGAAAGACAGATGCCCTCCTGCAATCCGCGGCAGCTTATTCTCTCGCTCCTGCCGACGGCGCGCGGCCCTGCGCACACGCTCATTCAGAGACTGAGAGAAGGCACGGTCCTGGGACTCGCCCAGCGCCAAACGCATGACGAATACAATGAATGCCATCACCACCAGCACCCATACCAGGACAATCAGCCAGACCATATCTGCCATTCTCTCAAAAGAACCTCGCAGACGCGCTAAGACACGAGGAATCTATCGGTCTCTTTCACACTGGCGTGTTCATCGGGCTGCTCGTTTGATCAGGCAAATCGAACCAATATCTTTCTACTGGCTGACCAGAGCTGCCGGGAAGCACATTCTCCAGTTGCCCGCCACGCGAAAGAACGACCCGCCGACTGGCCAGATTCGATCCGGCGCAAGTGATCAGGACCCGGCTCATGCCCAGGGCGGCAGCCCGTCGCAGACAATCGTCCAGCATCATCCCGGCATAGCCTTGCCGACGACGATCCGGACGGACCGAATAGCCGATGTTGCCGCCCATGCGCAGCAGCGCCTTTGTGAGCTGCAACCTCAGCTGGATCATCCCCACCAGTTCGCCACTGGATTCAAGTGCAGCGAACTGGAAGGCGGGCACAAATCCCAGGGGCAGATCATCGCCACGCGCCTGCCGAGCCACCTCGGGCAGGCCTGACCGACGAACCTCATCCAAGCTGCGGCAGTCCTCCAAGGGGCCGAGCCCAGCCGCTTCATCCTCTGGCTGCGCGCGACAAGCCTTCAGATACTGCCAGACCTGGTCGGCATCCACTGCTCCAGGCTGGTCCATCCTCACCAGAAGGATTCCCATGGTCCGCCTCCCTCGTGCCGATCGCGTGGCCGCTCCTTGTCCGACTGCAGCCTGGACAGCGGCTGCATCTCATCATATACGGGCGGCAAGCAACCGAACCGGAGAATTCCAGAGGGAGCCTGTTTGACTGAAATATTATCCACGTAAACGAATAGCGGAAACTCAATAAAGTGAGAATTCAACTGATCGAACAAGCGTTCTTTTTGTATGCGAGTTCCGGCGCCCGAACCCAAGCATCAACCTCATCACACTGGTGAAGTCATCATGCCGCAAGCCATCATTCCTCCTGGCTTTCATCCTCACGATGCCATCCATCACGGGCATGCGAACGTCCACAAGGATCACCTGGGGCAACGGCTGAGCGGCTGCTTTCATTTATCGAAGCAGAATCACCGCCTCCTGACCATTGGAAGCTCGTCTGACGACTCGTAGATCATGGTCAGCCTCGGGATCATGGGGACCAGCCCCTTGCGAAGGAACACAAGGTCATCCATCAGGATCAGGTCAATCATGAGCGTTGCCCCCCTGCCAGTACCAGGCAGGATGGCTTCTACCGTCCATCCCCCGTTTTCGCTCGGTCAACTACTCAAACCCCTCCCATCAGTCGACATTGCTCGCCTATCTGTTCGGGGCGCACTCCTTGATGATCGTGTTGATGATCATGAATGGTCGGTCCCCGATCGTCCAAGGCTTGCCCATGCCCATCCCCCATGCCCATCGTCGTGGATTCTGATGCGGAGGGTGCCGTCCTGCTCATAGTCACGAGAGAGGACGTGGTGCTCGGGCCTGAGGCGTGCCGGAGCGTGTTCGATTGCCTCCATGCTGACAATGAAACTGAGGTTATCCTGTCTGGGATCACGGTGTCGAGCTCGTTGAGCATGCGCAGCCTGGAGCCATAGCTGCTCCTTGACCTCAACTGAGTCAGCGAACCCCTGAGTCAGGGCGATAATCGTGGTGAGGCCATGGCCCACGCTGTCATGCGACTCCCCAGCCACCTGGGCACCTGATGCGGCCTGATCCCTTTGGCGTATAAACCAGGCTCAGCGGAGGCATGACAAATCTGATCAAGCGTTGATTGCCCAACAGCTCGAATAGATTGGTTGCCATGCCCTTCATCACCCCCCCACACCGCATGCCGAGGATGCCCAAGGTATGCAGCTGGCAGCACCGAAGACCTTAAGGAGTCCACCGACGAAAAGACTTGCAGAATAATCAACACAGCAGCGTCGAGAAGAGCTGCGAAGGGGATCATCAAATCGCGATAGGCAGTGCGGCCTTGCTCTGCCATGCCGGGAGGCTGCCCATGGCCCTGGCTGAAGAGAGCATCACGGCAAGCAGACCGATCATGGTTTGCGAGTTCCTCTGAAACCATGGAAGACTTCGCCGGTTGAACCGGCCGGACCGGGGTCATCAGCCCCTACCCATAAAATCAATGGCATACGCAAACCCTCCCCGGTGCCGAAAGGGCCATCTATCCGCGCTGGGTCGAACCAGCTCCCCCGCCGGACCCGCGAGCGGACCGGGCCAGGGATGCGAAAACCATCTATCCAATGAGGCAAGAATGTCCCTTTCCAATCAGTCAGAGTCACCCTTCCTACAAGGGACCAACCTCACCGCCGTCGGCGATTACAACCGCAGCGTGGTTCTCGACACCATCCGCAAAGCCGGACAAATCAGTCGGGTGGAGGTGTCCCACCTGACCGGTCTGACCGGCCAAACGGTGACCAACATGGTCCGCAAGTTGATCGACGACGGCCTGGTCCAGGAGGAGGGGACTGTGACGGTGGGCAGGGGGAAGCCCCGCACGGCGATCAGGTTGAATCCCAGTGGCCGCTACGCTGTGGGAATCCATCTGGAACCGGCCAGGACCACCGTCATCCTGATTAATCTGGGCGGCAATATCATAGACAGGGACCTGCCCGACCTGCCTGACGACTCCGCCCAAGCCATAGCTACACTAGCCTCAACGGTCTCTCTCCTGCTCGGACGCAACGGGATCTCCGGAAAGAGGGTGGGGGGAATCGGCATAGCCATCCCCGGCCCAGTAGATGCAAGGCAGGGAACCGTGCTCGACCCACCCAACCTCTCCGGCTGGCGCAATGTCCGTCTGGCCCACGACTTGGAATCGAGCACGGGTCTGCCTGTCTACATGGAGAAAGACGTGACCGCCGCCTGCCATGGCCAGACCTGGGCGGGCAGGGGGCAGGAAACCGGCCAGGACTTCCTCTTCATGTATATGGGCCTAGGCATCGCTTTCGGAACGGTCAGGCAGGGCCGGGTCTACCAGGGCAGGACAGGCAACGAGGGAGAGATGGGACATATCGTCGTCGACACCTCGGGCCCTGCCTGCTGGTGTGGGCAAAGGGGGTGCGTGGCTGTCACCTGCGACCCGCGCTCCCTGGTCAAACAGGCTGAGAAGGAGGGCCTCTTCCCCGCTCCTACCCGTGTGCAGGACCCGCAGGCCTTCAACGATTCTGCTGACCTCCCCTTCTTGGATGAGGCCTTCAGATCGCTCTGTCAACGGGCCCACGGTGGTGATGGGATCTGCCGAGACCTCCTCCTGGAGTCGGCAGGGCGAATCGGCAGGGCTGTGACCATCCTGACCGACCTTTGGGATATGGACACAGTGGTCTTCGGGGGTCCCTACTGGCACCTCCTGGAAGACATCTACCTGGATAGAGTGGCCCAGGTACTCAGGCGGCGGTCCGTCCTCAGGCAGGTCCATAACTTCAAGGTCCTGTCGACCACCTTGGGGGGTGACATCGCCGCCATCGGGGCTGCCAGCGCCATACTGGACCACGATCTGACACCCGGGCCGACCCTGGGGATGTCCGGGAGGGACCGGCCGGCAATCTGACAGGCGGGTTGCGAAAGGTGCCGTCAGGCAGATTGCCTGGCGGCACCTTTCACTTGATTCAGGACCTGCGGAACCGCAGGGTCACGATCTGGAAGGGATGGAGCTCAAGGTCAATCCCGTCCTCGCCCTTGGACCGTATGGCCGGCTGGACGGCATCGCAAGGAACCTCCATGAGGCCCACTTCATCGACGCCGGACCAATCAAAGCAGGCGGCCAGCCGAGCACGGGAACGGGCACCGGCGGATTCATAAAGACGGACGACCAAGTCGCCCGACCGGTCCTCGGCCAACTTTACGCTCTCGATCAGCACATCCTGCCCGTCCACTTCGACCAAGGGATCTACCTGGTGGGCGCCCATCACCCGGCGGACCGGGACGTTGAGCCTGTAGCCCATCCGGATGGCCCGCCTGATATCGGTGCCCACACCCAGGGCCACTGTGAAGTCGTGCTCCCCAAGATCGGCCCGAGGATCGGGGAAGTGAGGGGCCCGCAGGAGGGAGATCTGGATGCGCGTGCCCGGTCTGCCATCCGGCAGGGCAAACTGGTGGATGTCATGGCCATAGTTAGTGCAGTTGGCCAAGCTGACGCCGAAGTCGCCCTCCTGAATGTGAACCCACCGCTGGGCTGCGGCCTCGAATCTGGCCTGTTCCCAAGAGGTATTCTCGGTGATCGGCCTGGTCAGATGACCGAACTGGATTTCGTTGGCTGACTCCTTGGTGTAGAGGTTGGTCGGGAAGGAGAGCTTGAGCAGCCTGTCGCTTTCCTTCCAGTCCACGTGTGTACGGATCACCAGGGCATCCGTGTCATCATCCAGGCTGAGCTCCTGGCTGAAGGTTGACTGGCCGATGGCCCCGGAGACGATCACGGTCCCCTGGTCGGTCAAAGTAGTCGTCTCGACCTGGGCACCAGGCAGTTCCATGTCCTGGTAAGTCTTGTCGATATCCCAGGCATCCCAATGGGCGGGGGCGTCGATGAACAGGCGGAGGACGTTGGCTGGGACTGCCGGGTCAATCACCTCACGGCCGGAAGCCCTGTCAACGGCCGAGACCACATGGCCCTTGGGATCGATGCAGAAGGAGACTCGGTCGTTTTCGAGGACCGTATCGTCGCCATCCCTGCGTGCCTGGCCGGCGGCGGTACTGGCGGGTGCGGACACGGCACCGGCACGGACACCTTCCTGGCTCAGGGGCCCTGCGTTGGCCTCCAGCTGGACCGGGCCGCTGCCGACGAGCGCCTGGAGGGACCTGTCGATGATCCCCTCCAGCTGGGCCCAAATCTTCCTGTCGGAGCGCTGCACCTCGGCATAGACCCAGGCGATGGCCGATCCGGGAAGGATGTCGTGGAACTGATAGAGAAGGACCTTGCGCCAGATCTCCTGCAGCTCCTCATAGGGATAAGGGACACCGCAGAGGATGGCCGCCTGGCTGGCCCACCATTCGGCCTGTCGCAGGAGGGACTCGCTACGTTTGTTCCCGCTCTTGGTCGCCGCTTGGGAGGTGGCCGTGCCGCGGTGGAGCTCCAGGTAGAGCTCACCCACCCAACGGGGGGGATCTTTCATCTCCTCCCTGGCCTGGCGGAAGAAGGTCTCCGGCGAGGTCATCAGAACCCGGGGGCCGCCCTCCAGGTTCTCCTGGAGCTCGGTCGCCACCACCATCTCACGGGTGGGCCCGCCACCGCCATCACCCCAGCCGTAGAGGAGCAGACTGGAAGCCCCCTTCCCCTTCTCGGTAAAGTTCTTCTCGGAGCGGGCCACGTCGGCCGGGGAAGCATCGGAGTTGTACTTGTCTGCCGGCGGGAAATGGGTGAATATCTCCGTCCCATCGATCCCTTGCCACATGAAGGAGTGGAAGGGGAAGGTGTCCGTGTCATTCCAGGAGATCTTTTGGGTCAGGAAGTAGTCCATGCCTGCCAGGCGGGCGATCTGCGGGAAAGCACCCGAATAGCCGAAACTGTCCGGCAGCCAGGCGACATGCGAGGTGATGCCGAACTCCTCCTGGAAGAAGCGGCCACCTTGGAGGAACTGACGGACCAGGGACTCGCCACCTGGCAGGTTGGCATCGCTCTCAACCCACATACCCCCGACGGGGACGAATTGACCGGAGCGAATCTTGCGCCTGACCCCCTCGTAGGTATCGGGCTCGCTGTCCTTAAGCCACTGATACTGCTGGGCCGAAGAGGCGGCAAAGATGAAGTCTGGGTACTCGTCGGCCAACTCGACCGCATTGCTGAAGGTCCTGGCCACCTTGCGGGGAGTCTCTCTCAGGGGCCAAAGCCAGGCGGAATCGATGTGCGCGTGACCTACGGCATAGACGGTGTGACCCTTAGTGGCGGGCGCGCTGAGCACTTCCGTCAGGCACTGGCGCGCACGGCCTGCACTGCCTGCCACATCGTTGGGGTCGATGCTGTTGAGTGCAGCCTCGATGGCATCCAGGATGTTGGCGTAGCGGGTGCGGGTGGGGTCCACTTCGTGCAGAAGACCCTCAAGGACCTTGAGTTCTTGGATCAGGTTCCAGACCTGGAGGTCTAGCAGCCCCAGCTCAAGCCGCTGCAGACGGTAGATGCCCTGCTCCCTGCCCACCCCTTCGTTGCCCAGCTCGGTTGGATGGAAGGACCCACCGTTGGAGATCTGTGGGTTAGACGCAGCCTCGATGTAGAACTCGCAAGGCTGACCAGGCTCGGACACCGGTACCCACTGGTTGAAAGGCTCCACGGCCTTGATCACGGTCCCGTCCGGGCGGCGGACCAGGCCTTCGGCCTGGAAGCCGGGACCCAGCCCGATCCTGCCCAAATCGACGACCAGCTCGGGGCGGGTGCCCGCCTCGTGTGCCCACTCAGCCGGCACCTGGCCGGTCACGTGGAGCCACCAAGTGTCCCAGGCCGTCCCCCACGGGTTCCCGACCGACATAGGCCGGTATTCGGCCTGCTTGGCCGTCTGGAAGTCGACTGGTTCGCCGGCGACATCCCAGGATTCGATTGAAACGGGGCAGGTGTGGCGGTACAGGGCGTTCTGCAGGTGCTGGTCCAGAAGCCTGTCCAGCCTCCACAAGACCTTTTCCTCACGCATAAATCCCAATGTTCAACCTCCTTGTTGGCGGGTCACGGAAAACCCCGCATCTACATTGTCTTTTGCGGCCTATGCAAAAAATTAGTTTAGTTTACTTCTTTGTCAATTGCCACCGCCGACTCCGCAACCGCCCTTTCACCCCTTCACACCTCCGGCCAAGGAGTATGTCCCCAGGAAGCGGTTGGCGATGACATACATGATCACCACTGGCAGGGAATAGATCAGGGAAAAGGCAGCCAATTGGCCATAGATGATCATCCCATGCTGGCCGAAGAAGGAATATATGGTCACTGAGGCCGGCTGCTTGCCAGGTGACAGGAGGAGCATGTAAGGGACGAAGAAGTTCCCCCAAGTCCCCATCAATATGAAGATGCTGACGGCAGCCAGTCCCGGCTTCATCAGCGGAACCACCACCAATCGCAGGGACTTAAGCATGCTGGCCCCGTCCACCCAGGCGGCCTCCTCCAACTCGACCGGGACCGAGTCCATGAAGTTTTTGGTCATCCAAATGGCCATGGGAAGGGAGGAGGCCGCCAGGAAGAGCATGGTCCCCGTCATTGAGTCCAAGAGGTGGAGCATGACGAAGAGGGAGTAGACCGGGACCATCAGACACGTGATCGGCAGACAGGTGCCGAAGAGGATGGTGTAGAGAAAGGGCTTGTTGAACTTGGACCGGTATCGGGAGAGGGGGTAAGCGCACAAGACGGCGCAGGTCAGGACGATCACTGTGACGACGGCCGAGATCAGGAAGCTGTTCCACAGGGGAAGGAAGGTTTGGTCCTTGGTCATGATGGCCGCAAAGTTCTCCAGAGTCCAATGCCGGGGAATCTTGGTCTGGAAGGTGGCTTCCCCGTCGAAGGCGGCGAAGAAGAGCCAGAGGAGGGGGAGCATGAAGGCCACGAAGACAACCCCCATGGCTATGTAGGACAGACAGGCGGCCAGGCCGTGCCTGGTGGGCGAGGTGGGGGTGTTGAGCCTCCCCCTGTGCCCGATCGTCCGGGCCGGTCGCCGGCCTGTAACCGGTCCTCTGATTACCTCACTCATTGGTTACCCCTTTCTCGTCCTTGAGAGCGTTGACATAGACCATGCCGAAAATCGCACCGATGAAGAGCATGACCACGGCGATGGCGCATCCGTAGCCGATGTCTCCGAATTTGAAGGCCATCTTGTAGGCGAAGACGGGCAGGGTGGTGCTCTTGTCTCCGGGCCCACCGGAAGTCATGACGAATATCAGAGTGAAGGCAGACATGGTCTGCAGGGTGATCAGCATGAGGTTGGTGACTATGGTCTGCTTGATAACGGGAACAGTGACATGGATGAAGACCTGCCAGGCGTTGGCCCCGTCGACCACTGCGGCCTCGGTCAGGGACCGGTCCACCTCGCCGATGGCGGCCTGGTAGTTCATCATGGAGAAGGCCGTACCCCTCCAGATGTTGGCCAATATGACCGAGAACATGGGAAAGAGGTAGAGCCATTCCGACCCATGCACCCCGAAAAAGGAGAGGATCTGATTGAGGGTGCCCTCTTTGGAAAAGAAGGCGTAGCAGGCGAACCCGGCAACCATCTCCGGCATGACCCAGGCGGCCACGACGGCTGTGGAGACGAACTTGCCGGCGATTTTGTTGGCCCTCTGCAGGAGGACCGCCAGTGCCAAGCCAAGGAAGTTTTGAGCGATTATGGCGCTGACTACGACAAAAATCACAGTCAGCCATACGGATCTGGGGAAACTTGGATCAGTGAAGAGGTGTGAATAATTCTTCATGCCGACGAAGGCGGGCGCTGTGGCGGCGGGACCGCTCAGGGAGACGTTGGTCAGTGACCCGTAGAAGGCCCAGATGATGGGGCCGAGCATGAAGACGGCCATGAGGACTATGGCAGGCAGGACCGTCCAATACCGTTTGGCAGTATGCATTATGGCATATCCTTTCCAGGACGGGAGGTCGAGCACGGGGTCCAGATCATTTGGATGGGGCCAAGGGGTCGGCCGCGCCCGACCGATCACCGGACCCTATTCCCTGATGGCAACCTTGTCCTGGCCGACGATACCTGTCACCCCTTGGTCGTAAGCCTTGGCGGCCTCGTCGACTGACATTGCACCGGTCACCACCTGCTCCGTGGCCTTCTGGATTTCAGCCGAGACCTTGGGGTATTCGCTCACGCTGGGGCGGACATGTGTGTAAGCCAGGGCCTTGGTGGTGATCTCGGTGAAGGCGTTGGTGGCCAGATACTTGGGGTCCTTGGCCACGTCGGACCTAACTGCGATTTTGGCTTCCTTGATATCCTTCTCCAATGAAAACTCCCTGTTGCCCAGGAGCTTGATGAACTCGAAAGCCAGCTCTGGGTTCTTGGACTTGCCGCCAACAGCCAGGGTCCACCCGCCGGAAGAGGTGACGTACTGCGGTTCCGCACCGTTCTTGCTAGGGAAGAGGGCAGCCCCCAGAGTCTTCTCGTAATCCGGCCACTCCTTGGACCCGCCCTTAATCCATGTGGAGGGCAGCCAGCTGCCATCCAAGGTGAAGCCAATCTTGTCATTGGGAAGCCAATCCATACTGATGGTCCCGCCGATATTCACATCCTGCGCCTGGGCTGGGGTGGGGGCATAGCCCTTGTCGTATATGGTCTTGAGGAAGTTCAGCGAATCCTTGAACCCCTGGGAGCCGATAGTCCACTTCCCAGTCTTGACGTCCATCAGGGCCTTGTTCCCTTGCTTGGTCCCGTACAGCAATTGGTAGAAGCTCTGCATGGAGGTCCCCTCGCCGATGGCCGTCCCGGCGAACATGTTCATGGGGACCACGCCCGGCACCTTGGCCTTGATCGTAGCTGCCGCGTCCAGCAGATCCTGCCAGGTGTGCGGCTGCCAGGGGATAGGGATACCCGCCTTTTCGAAGACGTGCTTGTTGTACCAAATGACCCTGGTGTCCGTGTCGGCGGGGACCCCGTAAACACCGTCACGGCCTGTGCCGATCTTCTTGGCGGTCTCGATGTAGTTCTTGTTCCAGTCCGCCCACTTGTCCGCGAAGGGCTTGATGTTGTAGAGGTAGCCGGCGTCAGCATCAGCCTGCAGACTGTCGGAATCCTGGTAGAGAACATCCGGTGCGGTCGCGGGCGACCGCTGTGCCAAGGAAAGTTTGGTCTTGTAATCGGATTCCTGCGCCGAAATAGGCTGCAGGTCGACTTTCTTGCCCGGGTGCTCCTTTTCGAATATTTTCTTCGCCTTTTTTACCTGTGTATCAAACTGGGTGAACTGATCAGTCTTCTGATAGATGACTTTTATGGAATCCCCCCCCCCCCCCGCGGAAGAGGACGACCCCCCACAGGCGGACAGACAGAGCGACACAGCTACCACCAGGGCCGTCAGACCCACCGACTTCTTCATTTTCTTGCCCATCTTGCTCCTTTGCATTTGTGCGGCCCTACCTTGGAATATGGCATCTTCGACTTCTCATCCTTCAATAGGACCGATTTAATCAATTTAAATGATTTATTTGGAGATTGCAAGTCTCCCTCACCCAGTCAAGGCTGAGTCTCAACCTGGCCCTCTCCGCCAGCACCCTTACCGCCCAATCGCATGAATTAGCGGCTTCCCTGACGGTGAAGGCCCCCGCGATCGCCTTCTCTGTGGCCTTCTGGGTTTCGAAGGAGACCTTAGACAGACCATCACGCTAGGGCCGAAGCGAGTGAACCTGAGCGAGTCGGTTATCTGTCGGGCGAAGGGGCGGCCGCCAGGTAGGCAGAGTCCTTGGCCGCGCCCGACCTGACGGCGGTGCGGGCTATCCGAGTGGCATTTTCCAGAGAGCCTCCCGTTGCACGGGGCCTTGATGAAATCGAAGACAAACCCAAAGACCCCCAGACCTGCCGCCTGCGGCCACCGTCCATTCTTCTTTGGCCGTCACATCCTTGAGGGCCTGACTTTGCGGCTGAACACCCACGCGCCCTGGAACAGGCGGGATCCATGCCCGGCCTATTTTATCAATTAAATTGATTGATTAGTCGGACATAAGGCGTCTTCGCATACGCCCCCGGATGGGACCCGGTTGCCGTGACGATCCTGCGGCTGCCCTTATTGGTGGAGGAACAGGTAATCAATACACGGTCCAGACCATACCCACGGACCCGTCCCAGACAGTCGGCGATCCAGCAACATTCCGCCTGGCCCAAGGAGGTGTAAATCCTCCCCACCGCCGACGCCGGCCAGCTCATCGCCTGCCCTCCTCGTGGATCAGGCAGGCGTCCAAGGCCACGGGGCCACGTGACCTGGTCACACTGATCTCCAGGTGGCTGGTGGTCAGTGGACCGACCTGTGCGAAGCGCTGATACCCAACAGCCCCCACCTCTGCCACCTGATGGAGTTCCCCGTCAAGTTGGGCACTGATGACGACCTGCTCCACCCGCTGGCCGACCTCGATGTGTTCACGAAGGACGAGCCCATCCACCTGTCGAGGGCGGTCGAAATCAATGGTAATGGTGGGATGATCATCATCCGCACCGGCCAGCCAGCAGCCAGAGCCCGCACCGATGGACAGGAGGTTCCGGGGGTCGCTTCCGCATGCCTTGGAAGAGACGGATACCTTAACGTCCTCGGTGACGGCTCCCTCCCAGAATTCCCGAATCCTGCGGCCCAAACCGGTCAGAGACTCCACATCGGGCTGGCTGATCTTCCCTTGGGCGTTCGGCGGCACGTTGAGCAGGAGATTGGCGTTCCCGCCGACAGTGGCGGACCAGATGTCGAAAAGTTCGTCAATCGTGCGCACCTTGTCGTCCTCGCTGGCATGGTGGAACCAGCCGGGCCGGATGGAGGTATCGACCTCGGCCGGGTACCAGGCAAGGGGGCCGCCGTACTGTTCAAGGACCCTGCGGCTGCCCAGGTCCTCATCTTCAGAGCGCACGGCCCAATCGGGGTTGGAGAGATGGTCCAGCTCCCCCTTGCCCATCTTCCACTCTGCATGGCGGAGGGATGCCGGAACCACGCTCCACTCGTTCTCGCGTGCCTTGCCGGCCTCGTTGCCGCACCAGCGGACATCTGGCCCACAGATACTGATGACCGCTTCCGGCTGCAGGGCTCTGATCACATTGAAATAACGTTGCCAGTCATAGGCCTGGGTCTTGCCGTTGGGCCCCTCGCCGTTGGCTCCGTCCATCCAGACACTGAAGATGGGTCCGTAGTGGGTAAGGAGTTCTATCAGCTGGTTGACATAGTAGTCGTCATAGGCCTTGCCCTGCCCGTAAGCGGCCTCAGTCCTGTCCCAGGGGGACAGGTAGACGCCAAACTTGAGACCGTGACGGCGAGCGGCCCGGGAGACCTCACAGACCACGTCGCCCTTCCCTCCCCTCCAAGGAGATCTGGCCACGCTGTGCTCGGTGTAGGCGCTGGGCCAAAGGCAGAAGCCGTCGTGGTGCTTGCAGGTGAGGATCACCCCCGTCATACCGGCCGCTTTGAAGGTCTGCATCCACTGGTCGCAGTCCAGGTCCGACGGATTGAAGAGGGCGGGATCCTCGTGGCCTAGGCCCCATTCGCGGTCGGTCATCGTGTTCATGCCAAAGTGCATGAAGGCATACATCTCCATGCGCTGCCAATCAAGCTGCCGGCGAGACGGCTTGATATTGGCCAGATAATCCAGATTCATCGGAATCCTTCCTTGGAATTCGTTTGTCCATGGGTTGTCTGGGTCTTCGGTCTCTTGGCGACTCTTTGCACTTCTTTATCTGTAGTCTGCTCATACTCCATCGGGCGACCGGGACCCAATTGATTAACTTACCGCACAATTTCCACGAAAGGAATTGATATACATCAACCTGGCAGAGACACGCATGAGGCATGAATGAGGGCTGCCAGTTCGGCAGCCAGAAGGAAGATGGAAAGTGCTGTGCAGACAGACGCCGACCACCTCGGCCCAAGAGCAGGAACGGGAAGAGACACCCTTCGCCTCGCCCCAGAAGGAGGCTCACAAGGTCTGACGGTGCAAATCGTTGGCTGTCCGCAGCACCCTAGGGGACAAAAAGGTCTCAGGATCGCCCGCAGGGGCCGAGGTGATGTGCCAGACGACCGACTCTCCAGGCAAGAGGGTGGCCATGCCGCCGTCGATTGAGGCGGCAGGATCCACCTTATCCACCATGCAGAAGGCATCGCGGGCATAGGCCCGAGCAGTCAGGGTCAGCCGGTATCCGCGGTCCTCGACCGCAATAGAGGCTTCGAGGGGGTCGGGCCGGAGGGCTTGGTCCACAACCTCAGCCGGATTGTAGATGACCCTGGCAAAACCCGGCCGGTCGGGACCGGCCACGAGGATCTCCTGGGCAGGGTCACCGAAGGCAGCCACGGATGCCTCCAGAACCACCTGGGCCTGTCTCCCTGCCGGTATCGAGACCCGAGCGATCTGATCGGCCAAGACAGTCCCATCCAAGCGGCGGCGCTCCACCCGCCACTGGCCCTCCCAGGCCTGACGGGTGTCGTTGACCATGACCAGAACCAGCTGGTCAGGGGTGACAGGCATGCCAGCCCAACTGTGCTCAGCCCGATAGGCCTCTGAAACCCCGGGCTGAATAGAGGCTAGGCGGGGAGCGAAGAAGTCGCGGGAGGCGAACCAGAGGGGCTTGCGGTGCCCGTCATAGTCCACCGCCGCCCAGGAGATCACCGGCCAGTCGTCATTGAGCTGCCAGACCAGCGTGCCGGCATTCACCGGCTCCAGCGAGCGCATGTACTCCACCCCGAATCGGACGGCCTGTGCCTGTTGCAACTGACAAGCCCAGTGCCAGTCCTCAATATCCTCCCAGCGGTCACTGGGAATCAGCCAGGAGTGCGGCCCATCCGAACGACGGCCGTTTACCACGCCGCCGTAACTGATGTCATAGAAGTCGCCCGGAGTCAGGTGGGAACGCATGCCTCGGGAGAGCTTGATGTTGCCGTCGATGGCCTTCTGGTGGACCAGCATCTGGGTGCCAAAGGGGTCCAAGGGGCTGTCATGCACCACCCGGGTCAGGGTGCTCCAGGCAGGAGGCGCCTGGTATCCGAACTCGTCGGCGAATCGGGGCCTGTAATCCCTGTAGGCCTTGTAGTCCTTGCTGTTCCACACATCCCAGATGTGCACGGTCCCGTCGTTGTCCTTGTTGGGCGAGGTGTACTTGGTGAAACTCATCGGAGAACTCGGCAGATAGATCCTGGTCGGGTCCAGTTGTGCGAAGAGGCGGGGAAAAAGATCAGAATAATATCCATCGCCCCAAGGGCGTTCACCGTAACCGTACATGTTGGGGACGGCGGCGGGATCGACCAGAGCGTTCTTGAACCCGCCCCAGTCGGCATAGGCCGTGTAATTCTCGTTGGATCCATTCCATACGACCAGGCTGGGGTGCGGGGAGAGCCGACCGATCTGCTCCCGGGCCTCCGCCTCAACCTCCGACCAGTTGCCCGGGTCCTCCGGGTAAGCGGCGCAAGCGAACATGAAGTCCTGCCAGACCATCACCCCCTCCTCGTCCGCCAGGTCATAGAGGTCGTCGGACTCGTAGTATCCACCTCCCCAGATCCTGACCATGTTGGAATTGGACTCGACCAAGTCCTCCATCCGTCGTTGGTAGCGATCCTTGTTCATCCGGGTAATGAAGGCATCGTCGGGAATCCAGTTGTAACCGTGGGCATGCACCGGTACCCCGTTGACGGATATGCGGAAGGGGCGGCCGTCCTCGTCGGCCGCTGTGTCCACGCTGACCGTGCGGAAACCCACCCGGCCTGTCCACACGGCCTGGGGACGGGATTCATCCGATCCGGCGTTTGCCCCCTCCTGGCCTGCCATGACATCGACCGTGTAGAGGGGGTGATCACCGTAGCCCCGGGGCCACCAAAGCTGCACATCCGGTACCCTGAGAACCAGACGGACCGTGTCCGCTCCGGCATTGAGGCAGGAGCAGGCCTGGGCGTCGGCACTGTTGCCGCCTAGATGGACCCGCACGGGTATCCCCCCGGACTGGGTGCCAGGCCGTGCCTTCTCATCGGTACCGGACCTTCCACGGCCACCAGCGCGTTCCAGATCCACATCCACGGTGAGCAGACCCCCACCTTGGTCGTCGACGCCCACCAACGGGCGGACCTGGGCAATTCTGACACCGGACCAAGAATCAATGCCGATGGGCTGCCAGATTCCGGCGTTGGCCACGTCGATACCCCAGTCCCATCCGAACGACGAGGCCGCCTTCCGGAGCTGGTTGAAGGGATGGTTGTCATGAGGGTAGTAACCCAGAATCGTCTGTCTTCTCTCCCCCTCGCGGACGGGGGAGGTGAAGGAGACGACCAGGGTGTTCCCGCCTTCTTTGAGGAGATTGCGCACATCCCACCGGTAGGAGCGGTAGGCGTTCTGGGTGCTGCCAACCGGTCGGCCGTTGAGTTCCAGTGCGGCAACCGTATCCAGTCCGTAGGCCACCAGGTCGTGACGCTGCGATCCGTCGTCATGCCAGTCGAACTGGCAGGTGAACCGCCAGTCAACATCGCCGATCCACTGCTGGGCCTGTTCGTTGTCCCCGTCATAAGGGTCACCGATCAGGCCGGCGCGGAGGAGGTCAATAGTCGCCTCCCCCGGCACTCGGGCCTCGACCCCATTGGCCAGGCGGTTGCGGAGATCCTCCGGCGCCACCTGGGGATTGAGGGCTGCCATGGTCCAACTCCCCTCAAGAGGGGTGAATGTGGATGGGTGATGTGTAAGCATGGTGCTTGTCTTCCTTGTCTTGCGCTCCGTCGGCAGAGGCTTCAACCTTCCCCCGAAGTCCCGTGATGGTCATTCAACGCGGTGTACTCCTGCATCACCCTAGCAAAGAAGCGGACCGGACTTCAGGCTACGGCGAATCCGGCAATCGGAAGGGCGGGGACGGTGGGGGCCCGGCCCGATAGGGCCATCCGATGGACAGGCCGCCGCGATGTGCCGTCGGCCGAGTATGAGGTATACTGTGCTATGTTGCCCCTCTGGCTCAATGGTTAGAGCAGCGTCCTTTTAAGTCGTGGGTTGTGGGTTCGAGTCCCACGGGGGGCACTTTGGTTGTCTATTATTTAATACCGGCTACTGTGCTTCGTAAAAAATTCCTCCCGCGAAAACTCAGGTATCTGCCGCAATACCCAAGTACTACAACCCTGATACAGCATTCATCCAGACCATCAACCTGTGCAGGGGTGGGCCAGGCACCTGGTATATAGCCTTGATCCGTTTGCTGAGGCTCAGCATCTACCGAGCCGGCTCGGCACCTGATCATGGGAACCGAGTCGCAGTATATAGGCGGCACCGCCCTCCGCATGCCATGCCAATAGCAGATCTTCTGCATTGCCTTACATGGCACTCATATACAGCTGCATAACCTTGCAGCATATGCATCCGTTGACGCGCCTTCAAAATACCGACCGATGCTTCGAAATTCTCTGCTATCAGGTCAAGCACCCCCTGGACCGGCTTTAACGGACGTGCCTGCGGGCCATGCGCTTCGAATATCTCGCGAAAGCACCGGTGGGAACCAGCACAAGCCTCATCGGTCCGCGCCAGCAGTTGCCAGCACGCCATCAGTAAGGAATTCTGGCCGTACCTTTCCTGCTCCGATCAGGCTCTCATACTCGCCTCCACCGGCAGGTCCTTGGCGATCCTGGACGTATAGGTTCCATTCTTCCAATCAGCGAGATTGCCGACCACGTAGACACGTCGCTTGGCTCGCGACACAGCGACGTTGAGCAGATTGGGCGACCCGTTAACCCATGAACGGGAACCTTCTCCACGCCTGCCGGCCCTGCTGCCAAGGACAATGAAGACCACATCGGCCTCCCGCCCCTGGGAGGTATGCACGGTTCCGGCCTGGCTTGATGCCAGCCGGTTCGCCTCACTGCTGTTGCAACCGGTGCATTGCTGCAAGGCATCCGCAAAGGTGTCACGCACCCGGTTAGCCACAGCCCTGAACGGAGCGATGACCAGAATATTGGTGGGGTCGATCCCGCCTTGGAAGAGTCCGCACAGACGCCTGTGAAGTTCATAGCTCTCCTGCGGCCTCCATTGCGTTCTCCCAGTTTCGCCGGAGTTCGGCGGCACGTCGTACCAACAGGAGTCCGGCAACTCATTTCCCGCATGAGGCCCGGACGGATAGGCACAGGGCTGATGCTCCGGCCCTACGCGAACCATCCTGCCGGAGTAGGCCATGTCGTTGCATATGGAAAACATGGGCTCATCGCAGCGCCGATGCACCACCAGAGGCATCCCCAGCCAGTGGTCATCAGTTTCGTCCAACAAGCCGCAAGGAGTCTGGTAATCGACCAAGGCCTGCATGTTTTCGGACTCCAGTCCCAGGCGCTGGAGGTGATGGGTGCTCGCCAGGAGTTCACGCATCGGCTTGGGCATGGTATCCACGGGCTGGAGCTGCATAGGGTCCCCGACCGCAACCGCATGCTTCACACGTTGCAGCAGACCAGCAGCGGCCTGGGGCAGGGCTTGTCCGGCCTCATCCACAATCGCCCAGCCAAGCGCCTCCTTGCCTATCCCCAAAAACATTCTGGATATTGATGCAAAGGACGAGGAGACGACCGGAATCACCAGGAAGAAGGTTTGCCAAGCCACCAGTCTCTCGTCATCCGTAAAACCATTCGACTGCATCACAGCGCAGGCCAGGGACAGATTGCACATAAACTGGTGGGAAGCGCCCATAACAGCCTGCTGGTGAAGAGCCAGCGCCTTGATGTAGACCTCCGTCCGCGCCTTGCTCCATTCCTGATCCATCCACGCAACGTGGTCATCGCCAATGTCGGGCCTGGGCCACTGGGTCTGTTCGGCCTCGGCAATCTGCTGCTCAATGGCAGCAAGTTGCCTGGTCAAAGTCGCAATCTGTGTTTGGCATTCCCCTAACTTCTGATCACCGACTTCCAACCCTCCATAGAAGGACTGCAACCGCTGATGGACCGTGCTGGCCTGCTCATCAAAATGCTGTTTTGCACGACGTGCCTGCTCCAGATCAGTACGTACCTTAAGCTCATCCTGCTGCCTTTCGTAGCTGCGGAAAAATGACCTTAGAGGATGCGCCTTCCAGTAAGACAAGTGAACCTGACAAATGCTATCAGCCTGCTCCCAAACCGCTCGGACATTATTGGCAGCCTGGCCAGCATCCGACATCTGCCGTTCCATTGATTGAACCTGTCTGACATATCTTGAGCGGCTTGCCTGCATGCCATGAAGTTGTTCATTGAGGTTTTTCAGCTCGGCTGACAGATCGGATCGCTGATTGCACAGGCCTGAATAAGAACGCACAAGATTGTATTGGGCAATTTTCCTGGCGCGAATGCTCTCTTCTTTCTTCAGCGCAGCATTAAAATCATTCCTAGCGTTTATCCAATTGCTCCTGCCGCCTCTTTCACCTGGCATGTATTTCAATGACTTATAGATAAATTCGTTTTTGAAGGGCCAGAGGAATCGGTTTTTATTGCTCATGTTCCCCAAGACCGCCGACATAAGGGCCCAAGCGGAGGAGGTATTCGATGGTCTGCTCTGCTTATCCTGATTCTTATGATCGGCAATTTGTCCGGCAAAGTCTCGAAAAGCGAATCCACAGGGAACCTGCTTGAATTCACTGCCAATATAGGATTCCCACTCGGCGTCTATAGCATCGGCGCTGGGCAGGTCCTGGCTGACGTTTTCAACAGCCTTGTTGTTACTGGAAGCAACGACAATCTCAAAGCCGGTCACCGACGGATCAAGCGTCCAGTAGACATAGTCCTTGTCCTCGTCCGAGGTTGCTTTGGCCAGCCTCCGGGATATGAAAATATCCTGAGGACGGGAGAATCCTGCCAATCGCCGAGCCCTGGCCACAATAATCTCGGCCACCACATCCTTGAGCAGGGTGGTCTTGCCAGTTCCAGGAGGGCCATTGACACCTAGAAGCGATGAGCTGCCGTAGCCTTCCAAGGCCGCCCGTATTTGATTGATCGCCAGCTGCTGGCCTGTTGACTGAAATTGATTGGAAGCACTCGGCCATCGCCCGAACGGCATGCTGGCAGGTTCCGTCAAGTCGCCGACCAGATGCCCTTCGGAGTCCTTCTGCAGATTGAACCGTTGAGGATGACCAATCGATAGATATTGTCTGATCGGCTCAGAAAAAATGTCAGGCCCATTTTGATAAAGGTCCTCAAGATCTTCCAGGAAGAACGAATCCATCATTTCGCCATTCAATGATTCTGAAGCGGCTTCCAGATGGCAATTGACATAATCCCTGATCAGAGGCGAGCCGTCAGCACGAGCGAAAAGAGGAGAGCTGCTCACCGCGCGGTCATCCAGCCCCATCCCTTCCGCTACGTGCACAATAAGGCTTTCGATCTTGTATCTGCCGACCGGACCTGTCTGGTCTTCAGAGCCTTCCCCAGCTAGATGATTGAATTCGGATTTGAGTTTGCTTTCCGTCTCGTCAAATACTTCGATATGCGGCCACCCAGCCGGACAATCGGGCCAGCCCTCATGATTGAACAGGCAGGAAACCGCCTTGGCATATTGAGAGAGCATCAACGATCTTGGAACCAAACAGCCATCATCCCCTACGCAGAACTCCATAAGGGAAGCCACGGCAGAAGAAGCGCCAGTGCGTTTGCTCTGCCGATGGGCAAGCTCCTGCAACACCTCGTCCTGAGCAGTCTCCTCGGCTGGCGAGAGTTCTCGAACAAGCTTGGCGGCCTTCATTAGCGCATTCGTGACTACACGCTGGGAGAGCCCGGCTGCTATTCGAAAACGTTCATGTTTAAGCCACCTACTTTGCCCTTCTAATTCTTGCTGCTCCGAGTTCTCGCCAGGTTTCACTGCCTGGTGGACGGGGCGACGCGCAAATCGACGGTCATAGTCCTTGCGGTAAACAGCACAGGCTGAGCCAGACCGATTGGCCTTTGCTGACAGCTCTCCCACCACCTGCAGCAGGCGCGAAACCATGGAATCCGTCAGCTCGGTACCCGCCGGCAGAGGGTCGGGCCGCTTGGCCACCTCTAGCCATAACTTGTTCATCTCCCCAAGCAGACCGGTTATAGTCTGTTCGTCGAGCCCTGATTTGACCGCCTGCGCCCGCAGCCAGTTCTCGGTATCCTCTGCGAATGAGAAGGGTTTGATCAGCCGAGCGTTCATGTCTGTCTGCAGCCGGTATATTTTCCTGCTCTGCAGATCGTTATAGAGGTTTGTATATGAACGACGCTCATTGTCAACCGGCCCGATGAGAAGATCGGCATGAATCTGATCCCAAGGAAGCCGTTCCTGTTCCGAAACGCTTACTTTGTGGCCGTCGTTGTCGGTGGAGGATAAAGCAATAAGCTGGTTATCCCTCCAATTTTGTGGCGAGAACAGTTCAACCGCGCACCAATATGACAAAACATCCATCGCATGCTGTTGCTCATCGTTCCCCATACCTGCCAGTATGCGGATAAGCGGGGACAGGTGCAGGTACAGGCTCGAGCGACAGATGAGGCCATAGAGAGAGAAGAGGGAGAGAACAAACCCCGATGCGACAATGTCAATTCCAATTATCACATCGAGAAAAGCGATTATGCTCGCAGTTGTTTGACTGCCCACATGGCTAGTTTGCGCATCTCCGAGGCGACCAAGACCAGTGAGGCCAGCGCGTTGAACAGCTGGGCGGCCAGCAGCGGCACGGTCACGCCCACCTGCCAATGAAGGCCTCCGTCCTTGGCGATAATCCCGGCCATCAGGGTCTCTTCCACTGCCTCAGCCGGGGATGAGCCAATAGCATCCGCCAGCTGTTGATCATTCGACCCGCTGGCCTCGACCGGCTGCATGGTTCCCTCCGGAGCGTACCCGGTGCCAGTGAGCCTGACCTGCCCCGAGGGAACCGACCACCAGCTCAATGGTCATCTCGTTGCGGGTCAGCGTCCCCGTCTTATCAAAACAGATCACCGATGCCTACCCCAGAGTCTCAACCGAGCCGAGCTTCTTGACGATGGCATGGTGCCTGGCCATGCCCTGCACGCCCAAGGCAAGGGCAACCTGAACCACATCCGCCCTGGATGGGTCCATGAGGACGAAGTCATTCACTCCGTGCTTCCGCCCGGGGCCCCGCCCCGCATCCGGGAACATGCCGTCATTGATTGATTGCTCATGCTCGGAATCACTGGCCAACCCAGTCATGCCGCTCTCCTGCTCATGCCACGGAGTAGTCAACGCTTCGGAGGCCTGTTGGGAGGGATCAGAAGCGGCCAGGCCAAAAACGCTGCGTGGATGTTTACCAAGTCGAAATCACAATATATATATAAACACAGCCGAAATCATCAAGGCCTTCACCCCCATGGCAATCTGCCGCTTCACACTGCCTGAGCCTAGCCAGCCCCAGCAGTGATTATCGTTCGATCACCACACAGCCGACCTGCGGACACTGTGAATCAGCCCGCTTGGAATCGGAGTCTCGGATCGGCAGCTTCCCCTTAATTCACTCAGCAACTATTAGGCGGCTCTGGGACGCTTGCTTCTATATAGGATTACACATGGCTGCGGTTTTTATATTCACGCCCGAGAGATGAAAGACATCAACGTACGGAAGGTGCGGATCAGATTGGCCAGTTGTGGACGATTCGCCACCATTGTGGTCTTCCCGGTACAGCTTCTGCCCCGGCTGCAATAAAGACGGCATTATCAGTAGGCAAGCATAGGCCAGAAACATAATATCCTGCTCACATGGCGTGCGTGGTCCGTCGGGGGGGGGGGGTCAACCCTGATGTTCATCTCGCTTATCCGCCCTGCCGCAGAAGGACTCTTCTCGTTGACGATTCGTTTCCTGCCGGTAGATGTTCAGGGCATCCTGTATGCGTTCGCTCAAGCGCCTGCCCCCATCGGCCTCCTTCAGCAGGTGCTCATGTGGCGGCTTCAGGTCATAGCCGCATTTGGAGAAGATGTTCATGCACTGCTCCGTCGGATCCTTGCCGAAGTGCGCGCAGACCATGGCGAATTCCGCTATGGTCAGCGGAACACCGGTCATATGCATGACGCTGTACATTTTGCGGCAGAAAAGCCTAAAAGCTCCGCCAGGTCAGTGATTGAGGTGACGGAACCCGTTTCATGAAGCCAGCTCTTGATCAGAACAACCGACTCCTTATTGGCTTGATTGGCTTGATGCATCTGCTAGATTTCATCAAAAACCAGTTTACGGTACAGTCAAGCCCTTTTCGGACAGTGACGATCACGTTTCGGGCCCTTCTTCGATAAGCTAGGAAAAATGTCTGGTTCCTTCTGGAATACCAGAATTCAAGCATAGTTAATTAAAGGATTTGTAAAAATTTAGAATTTTGGTGTATTCTCTCCTGGAGAAGCCTTAGCGGTTGCGGCCGAAGCTTGTATTGCAACCGGCAATGACGCAAACACTCACAGGGCTTGTGGATGCTGAATGAGCCAACAGAGTCCAGGTCGGCGTGGAAGAGGAGGCACAGAGCAGATGAGATGTCGCCAACGGCGGTCCAGCCGGGGCGCGCATATTCAGGACCAGTGGAGACCGGCGACCAACAGCCAAGTTTTATCACCGGAAAAGCTGCCTCATTGAGGCAAGAATATTTGAACATGCACGCGGCTTGCTGTAGCACGGGTCTTGGTATTTAAGCTGGTGATATAGGAAACCCTATGTATTCGACAGGAAGAGAGAATCATGGGCAGGGACGAGGACAACCAGGAGACCAGGGGTCCGGCTGATGCCGGCGGATCCGGCGGCCGGCCTCCGCAGGAGGATGATCCGCAGCCGGGTGGTGATGGCCTGCCTCCGGCCATAGAGCCTGGGGGCGGTTCGGGCCCGGCAGGCAGGCCCCGCCCCAAGTGGCTGGCGCCGGCGATCATCCTGGTGGTCGTGGCCGTGCTGGCCGTGGCCGGCCTGGCCGTTTGGAAGGCGTCCTCGAACAGGAGCCACGACCAGGCCCTGGCGCAGTGCTCCCGGCAGGTGCGCGCCGTGAAAGATTCGGAGCAGCAGGCCGAAGCGGCCGCCTCCACCTACCTCCAGGCCTTCGCCGTGAAAGAGGAGCAAGTCAAGGACACGAAGACCGTGAAGGACCTGGCCAAGGCCGTCGGGAAGGCCAAGCACACCCAAGTCCAGGCCTTCACATGCCAGGCGTCCATGCCCGCAGGCGACCTGCAGGCCATGGCCGGCAAGGCGGAAATGACCGAGGACGTCTACCGCAGCCTGGACAAGGCCGCGAAGGCGGTGCTGGCCTCCCGTGATGCGAAAAGCCTGGAGGACGCGAAGACGGCCTTGAACGCGAAGAAGGACGAGGCGTCAAAGCTTTTGAGCGACTCCGACGGGAAAGTGGCGGACAACGCCGTCCGCGACAGCCTGCAGCAGGCCATCAGCCAAGCCGGCAGCATCAAAGGCAACAAAGCCAGGGACTATCAGGACGCGGCCGCAGCCCTGCAGTCGGCCATGGACCAGGTGAACACGTCCATCCAACAGAAAAACCAAGCCGGCCAGGCCGCCCCGCCAGCCCAGGCGGCTCCGGCCGCCCAGCAGCCGGCCCGGCGTCCGGCGCCCGCCCAGCAACGCCCGGCCCCCTCTACTAGTCGGGTGCGGCAAAGCTACACGCCCTCCCACCAGCCCGCATACAACCATGGCAGCGGATCCGCGCCAGCCCCCGCAGCACCCGCGCCAGCAACACAAGAAGACACTTCAAACTGGCGCGAGAGACTCAAGAACCAAAAACCATATGGAGAAGCCTGTAATTCGGCTGGAGTATGTGGTATTGGCTGATTGATTGAGAATGTGCCGGCGGGACCGGTTGCTGGCAGGCGGCCTCATGCTCTGGATGATCCGCCGGGACGCCCAGGGACGCGAAGACCTGTATGCCGCCTACGCCCAACCCGTCCGGACCCACGCCCTTGGCGAGGATCAGGACGACCCCGACGGCCGGCGGTACGGGTAGCCCCGCTGAGCATGCATGATCCGCGCCCTTGAAAGGGCGCGGACCCCCTGATTCCTCCCGCCCGGGGCTCTTCCTCTTCCCTCTCCCGGACGGGCCCGGCGGAAGCCCGGCGGCCTTCTGCCCCTTCATCAGGCCGCCGCCCGCTCCGTCCCCTATTCCAACAACAACTGTTCGCGGCCCAACAGAAGGTCCGCATGAAAGGACCATATCAATCATGATTGCATTGTTCGAGAACCGCCCCGCCCGGACGGACCTGATGCGCGGCGAGGACGCCATGCCCGACGCGACCCTGCGTGAATGCCTGCAACGGCCGTTCCGCCTGTACGCGCGCGCCCGGGGGCGGGCCAGCCGCAAGGAGATCTGGGTGTTCAACATCTGGTACGCCTTCATGTCCGGCTGCCTGGGCGGCCTGTTCCACAGCGGCGCCCTGACCATCATCCCCCTGTTGTGGGGCCTGGCGTGCATCATCCCCTCCATCGCCCTGGAGATGCGGCGGCTGCACGACCTGCTCCTACCCGGCTGGCTGGTGGTCGTGCCCTACCTGTTCAATATCCTGGCCCTGATCCTCCTGGCCAACACGCTCATGGCCATGATTGAAGGCGACGAGCCCAGGGGATCCATGATCCCCGGCATGTTCATGCTCCTGGCCGCCGTGGTCTGCCAGCTGTTCATCCTGTGCTGGCCCTCCCGGTACAAGCCGGTCCAATACCCCAACAATCAAGCCATGCCCAACAACCAGGCCAACCAATGGTACGAGCAGCCCCGCTGACCGCATCCGCTCCGCGCCCGCCGAGGGCGCGGCGCACCCTTGAGCACTTCCTTCTCAAACTTCTTTGGTAACCTCCTATCTCTAGTTGCCTCTATTATCTCGGCCCGGCAGAGGCGCCACCCTCACCTCGGGGATGGCTGGACACGTCGGCTGACGGGCTCCTTCCCGCTGCCGATGCCTCATTCTTCCCGCCTGCATCCTGGCCGACGCGGACGAGATGATGCGCGGGGAAGCGGACTTGATCCCCTCATCTCGGCTCCTCCGCTGTTACGCCGTCACGGATCCTCGTGGCGGACAAGCCGGGGCGGTCTCTTTTCCCCTTGCCGCCCCGGCGCATACTTCGATAGACAGCCTGACCTCACGGCGCTACAGATTCGGACAGCGAGCTGCCGGCGCAGGAAACCGGCGAAAAACACAGACATTTCGACCCACCATGACGGCGGGTTCACCCCGCCTTGATATCGGCCCACAGCCGTCATCCGATCATTCTTCCCCGATCTCCTCCCCTTTAATTTTCAAGGGAGGCCCATGAAGGCATCAGCAAAGCAACCCCCTCGACCCTGCCGGCGCCTCTTCATGCCTGGGGCCCGGAGAACAGCACGACGCCTCAGGGCCTACGCGGAAGCCTCCCATACGTTCAGACAAGTAAACGTGACCGACCCAGGAGGACGACGACCCCACCCGGCCCCGCGCGGTCGCATCGTGTCCATGTCGGCGTGGAGTCGGATCCGAGAGCGTCACCTGGGATCGCCCGTGGCGAGGGACCGGGTATCTTAAGCTGGTGATGCGGAAACCCCTATACGCGTCAACAGGAGGAGTGGATAATGAGCGGGGAAGAGGATGACCGGGAGACGGCGACCCTGGCCAATGTCGATGAATCCGGCGACCAAGCGCCGCAGAGGGGGCATCCGGAGCCGGACGAGGATAGTCTGCCGCCGACCATCGAGCCCGCGGGCGATCCGGAGCCGGCGAGGAAACCGCGCCCGAAGTGGCTGATCCCCGTGGCGGCGGTGGTCGTCGTGGTGGTGCTGGTGGCAGCCGGTCTGATCGCCTGGAGGGTGTCCTCGGGCAGGAGCCACGACCGGACCCTGGCATCATGCTCGCGTCAGGTGCACACCCTGGAGGGTTCTGAGAAACAGGCCGCGGGATCCTCCTCCGACTACCGCCAGGCCGTGGCGGTGAAGGCGGATCAGGTCAGGGACGCGAGAACCGTGACGGCCATGCAGAAGACCGTCAGGGACATGAAGAACGTCAGGCCGCAGGCGCTCAGATGCGAGGCATCCATGTCCACAGGAGACCTGCGGGCCACGACCGACAAGGCGAAGAGACTCGACGACCAGTACCGGAGCGCGAACAAGGCTGCCGAAGCGGTGCTGGCCTCCCGTAATGCGAAAAGCCTGGATGACGCAACGGCGGCCTTGAACGCGAAAAAGGATGAGGCGTCGAAACTCCTAAGCGATTCCGACGGGAAGGTGGCGGACAATGCCACCCGCGACGGCCTGCAGCAGGCCATCGACCAGGCCGACCAAGCCAAGGGCGGCAGGGCCAAGGACTACCAGGACGCGGCCGGCGCCCTGCAGTCGGCCATGGACCAGGTGAAAGCGTCCATCCAGCAGAAGAGCCAGGCCGACCAGGCCGCCCAACAGCAAGCCCAGGCCGCTCGGCAGCCGGCCCGGCGTTCGATGCCCGCCCAGCAACGTTCGGTCCCCTCCACCAGCCGAGGGCGGCAAGGCTACACGCCCTCCCGCCGGCCCTCATACAACCCCGGCGGCAGAGGCGGCAACTCCGCGCCTGCCCCCGCAACACCTCAAGGCGGAGGAAGTGGTGGATTCGATTGGAATAGTTGGGTGCAACAACATAGCCGACCGAGCCAATGTCAGAAGGGTCAGGCTTGTGGTATTGGCTGATTGATTGAGAATTTGCCGGCGGGACTGGTTGCTTTGGACGGTTCCCATCCTGCCGGCGTTATTTGTGGGCGACCATAATGGCCGTCCCCTTCATAGCAGCGGAAGGGAATCATCAATGAAGCTGCCAGGAGAAGCAAATGCCTGGACGGGTCGGCTCCGGCATCTGGCTCCGGGCACGGCCCGTAAGGCGGCGGCCATAGCCGTGGCCGGTGCCACGAAGTCGGCCGGTTGGTCGCGGCCGATCCGCCGGTTGCACCCCGTTCCTACGGGAATCATTGTCACCCTCGTTTCCTGTCAGCTACAGGTTCGCCCTGTATGAGCGGAAAACGGGGTGCAACCGGGAAATTCCCAGAAAGAGAAGCATGAAACTATCGAAGGCCTAGAACGATTGGGTGAAGAGTTGAAGCACAAGGAGGAGGCGGCCACAGGGTTCGTGCCTGCCTGATAGCCTAGCGCGAATCAACCGAGAATGTGCAGCAAGTGTGGGCCGCGTACCGGGTGGACGCAAGACGGTGGCGGCCCGTTTGCATAGCGACAACGCAAGGTAGCACATCATCATGGCGCCGTCGGCCCTAACCGAGGTTGCTTTGAGCATGAGTTGGACCGTCCGGTTCCACGGGTCGTCCTGTAAGGCGCGGACGGCCCTTTGCTGTACCTGTCCGTTTCGTCCACGAGCCACAGCAGGGTCGCTTGCAGGGCCAGGTGTTGGTGTGGGTGTCAGGCGGCGGACTGCTGCAGGTAGGCATTCATGGCCTTCCGGACCAAGACCGACAGCGGAAGATGCTCCTTCGTGGCCTGGGCCTTGGCGCGCTCATCCAGGTCCTCGGGTGTGCGGACCCTCCAGGTCGTCATTGTCCGAACGCCCCCCCCTCTGCAGGGCCGGCCCACCTTCAGCTCGCTCATAGGTTGCTCCTTAGGTATGTGTCTTAGATCCTCCACGGGTCCTGGGCCGTCATCGCATGGAAGATGACGGCCTCCCCGTTTGCTGCGGTGTCGGCAAACACCTCGATGTAGTCCTGCTCCAGGACGATGGCGTATGCCAGCTCCTCGGGTTCGACCCTGTGCTTCAAGGTGCTCCGCAGTATTCTGACCATGATCAAAGTGTGCTGCAAATATATGCTGCAAACAGTCCCATAGGCGTGGAAGCCCCCGGTCTTGCAGCCAAGCGAATATTCCTGGTGCGTTTTCTCCTCCCTTCAGAAAGCCGACCAACCCTACGCCGTGGAAAAATATGCACCCGAAGGATCTGACCGCACCCTATCATCCAAGGCATGCACATCCCCGACGACGTCAGCCAGATTCCCGGCTCCCGCCCCTCTTATGTGTCGGCCGCGAAAAATCGTCAGGAGAGACTGACCCTGACCTTGCACGAACGCCTCGATGCGGTCATCGACCAGGAGTCCCACCCGGAGCTGCCCGATCCGGAGAGGAAACGCCTCGCAAGCCTGCACAAGCAGATCCGGGAGGACCTGGCCTCCATCCGCTATGGGGCAAGCGAAAGCACAGTGAAAGATCTGGAGACCAGGTACTCGACCTCCGGCCTCCAAGCCGGCCATAACCTTTGACCAAGCTGGAACTGCCCTAGTCAGCAGAATAGCGGGTCCTGCAAGTATTCGTTATTCTCTCCTGCCAGTATCCTGTCGATCAGGGGTATGGGCAGCCCATAGACCTCCAGGATCTTCTCGGGCTGCACCACACGCGCCCCCTTTATGGCTCCGGTATGAGAGCATGTCATCGACCGCCTGCCTGAGATCGTCGGTGCTGTCATAGACATAGGCCTATGTCGTCGCCAGAGACTCGTGGCCAAGGAGCGACTGCACCTTGACCACATCCCCCGTAGCCTCCCACAAGTCCGTGTCGAACCGTCGTCTGAAGAAGTGAGGCGGCCACCCTGTTCCCTTCTTGACCAGCGCGTAGGCCGTGTCGGAGCAGATATGGCCTTTATGCCCGCCCGGAAAGAATTACCCGCATGAAGGAGCTGACAGCTCCCGGGCCAGCCCATCACTCAGGGGCAGCATCCTGTCATTGCCGCCCTTGCCATGGACCAGCAGACTCATACCGGCCAGGTCCTCCATGAGGTCACCCGTCCTGGCGGCTATGGCCTCGGATCTTCGCAGCCCCGCTTCACAGAACAGCCTGATCAGGAGCCGCACCCGGGAATCAACATGGTTCAATCTCCGATCAACAGCCGCCTGCGGGACGGGCTTCTGTTTCTTCCTTCTTCGCTTGACTGTGGGAACGCCCTCCATGGGATTGTTCGTTATTACCTCTTCCTTATGCAAACAACCATAGAAGGATCTAAGGGAGTTGACGTCGGATCTGATTAAACTCGTGGAGATCCCCTGGTCAGCCAGGATATGATGTCCTGGGTCTGCACGTCCTCGGGTTCTTTCCAATGTAAAGAGCAAACTGCGTAACCAGATATTACCGGTGCTCCACGGTCGCAGAAGTATCGTCATGAGCCCGCAATGAAGACACCCGATCATCCACGCGCCCCACCCTCTCAGACGGCGGTTGCCTGTGTTTCAGAAACTCCATGCCGGCTCTCCTTGCCATACGCATAAAAAAGCCGGCATGGCCGGCGAATCACTACGGTGCGTCAATAACAAGTTATCGTACAGGCCCCATAAGGCTGAAGCCAATAATCATAGTCATCAGTTCGATTTCCGCCCATGTCATTCTCCGCTTACTCGTCCCCAATATCCTAAGTCGTGGGTTGTGGGTTCGAGTCCCACGGGGGGACACCTTAGGAGTATGGGGTGCCGGTTATGCACTTTAAGCAGAATCGGCGAGCAATATGTAGCCCATGGTGTTGTCATGTCGCCGTTTGCGGCGGGAGGCTATTGCATTCTCCCTGCTATAACTGTTGCTTGGCCTTGGCCAGGGAAGGGGCGCCTATGAAAGCGCTGGTGACCATCATGAATGCTCCGAGCCTTCTAGCTTAGCCGTCACAGTCTGTATGCAGACAAAGGCTGGAGCCTACAGCTTTTTGAGCATGCCGGCCTTCATGCCTGGTTGCTCAATCACAGTCGGATCTTTAGCGGATTTGCATCCTGCTGATCTCGGTCCTGCTTTACGCCTTCACTCACAACACCCCCTCAAAGCAAGCCATAAGAATGGCCCTCCGATGAGGGGAAACCGGTCTTGCCGCATCGCCCTCGCGGCAGGCTGCAAGCCAAGAATACGGGTTTTGCGTCTGCTCACACAGGCGAAGAGCGCACCAGAACCCCCACCTCTTGTTCATTGACTGCGTTTGGCGGGTTCCGAGGGGCCTGCCACGCTTGTCTGATCGGGGAAATGGATGAGCGGGTGCTGCGGAGCGCCTGTGACTGTTCGATGGCAAGACCGTCAAAGGCCATGGCCGGATATGCCAGGACCGCAGGGAGGACGCAGCGCATGTCCTGGAATCAGAGTTGGACTTCATGCAGACGGCCCGCCTGGCTGAGAGGGGCAAACACACGAATAAACTTTGACGCAACGTGCGGGCCATGGCACGTCTTCTGAGCCAGCCCCTCAGGTGTGTTGCGCGGGCTATGGCGCAACGCCACCCGGCCGACGGGGTCTATCGACCATGGAAGGTCGGATTATCCGCAGACCAATCCAACCTGCCGGATATGGCCACAATCTAATAAACCAGCAAAAATTTAGTTATGTCCGAGCGCTAATCATGGGAGGGGGGGGGGGTAAGGACCTGCATGTGCCATAGAGAGCCACTGCGCGGCCAGCTAGCGGACAGCAGCGGCGCATAAATAAGAAGAACAATGTAGCCGAGCGGTGTTCATCAGAAGACAGAAACAGTTGACCATGATATTCGGATGCATCTTGTGCAGAATCCATATGACCGGTTTGCTGGTGATGCCATGGACTCCTTCAGCTGCTAGTGTAAGGCGATTTGCCTTCAAGCCGGGTTGAAGCAATACCATTCAACCATCCAGGGAGAAAGGCTCACAAATGGCGAAGAATCGTTGGAAGGCCCTAGCCACACTGGCGGTGGCCCTGCTGCTGGGTCTGGGACTCGGGGCTTTGATCTGCTATGCGGCCTTGGAACCATCTTCGGCACTGGACCAGACCAGGGTCAGGACCCAGGAAGGAGCCGCCATGCTGGGCGGGGATAAAGCCGGGCGGGCATACGCCAAACCGCGGCACATAGGAGCCGCAACCAAGAAAGTCTTCCTCAACGCCAGCCGGAATGTCGACGGGAACACCTCCTCCCTGGTCAAGGAACTGATGGGAGGTCAGGACTACAAACAGGTCAACCTGGCTGAATACCACATCCCTCAGGTCGGGCAGGGCGACGGGGACTTCAACCGCGTCTGGGAACAGCTCAAAGGAGCGGATGTGATTGTCATCGGCACGCCCGTCTACTGGTCCAACATGTCCGGATACCTGAAGACCTTCATCGACCACGTCGATGTCAACGATGATCTCAAAGGAGCCGACCTCTACCTGATCGTACAGGGGTCGGACAGTGACCAGACCAGGGCCATCAACGCCACTTACGGCACCTTGGACCGCGTGGCCAGACGGTTCGGGCTCAATCTCGTCGGCATCGCCCAGAGCAAGGACCAGGCTCAGCACTTGCAGGCAGTCATGCTAGGAAAGTAGGCTGCGCCGATCACCGGCACGACAAGGCTGTGGCATCCGGTCATTGCCTCTCAGCACCGGCCCCGGGCTGAACAATGAAGAGTGACAAGGAAAGGAAAACCATGAACCTGCTTATTCTTGCAGCATACGGACAGATAGCCCGCATCGTCGAAGACCGCATCCTGTCCGAACCGGAATTCAAAAATGTCACACTCACCCTGGGACTGAGAAAGAGCGACCGTCTCCGCAGGCTCGGGGCCAACCCCCGTGTGACCGTGGCCGAGGTCGACCTGGAAAACCGGAGAGACATCGATGCCGTCATGAAGGGACAGGACCTGGTTTTCGTGGACGTCGTCGACCACGACCCCGACAACGCCATGACCCGCAACGTGATAGCCTCCATGAAGGCCAATAAGGTGGGCCGCGTCATCTTCGCCAACGTCGCCGGCATCTATGGCGAGGTCCCGGGGGCCTTTGGCAGATGGAACGCGGAGATGGTCGGCAGGGGTCTACCCACCGCCGCAGCCTCCGACCGCCTTCTGAGAGAATCAGGCCTCGACTACACCACCCTCCGCCTGTGCTGGCTGACGAACCGCGACGAGGTCCGATATGTCACCACAAAGCGGGACGAGACCTTCAAGGGGGTATCCGGATCCAGGAAGAGCGCAGCCGACCTGATCCTGCGTATCGTCAAGGACCCGGCCATCGGCGCGAATGACAGCCTGGGAATAGCTGACCCCACCACAGAAGGATCCGACCGGCCCGTCTACTGAGAGCGTCTTGGAGCCAAACCGAAACACGAATCGGCTTAGAGGCCGCCACCTCCGATGGCGGGGATGGGATTATGCCCATGCCCGTTATAGAAACCAGGCAGCGGAATCTACTTGCCTCCTGCAGGCAGGTCTTTGGCGATTCTCGACGTATAAGTGCCTTGCCGCCAGTCAGCCAGGTTGTCTATGACTAGATGCGACGCTTGGCCCTCGACACAGCCACATTGAGCAGGTTGGCGGTTGGGTTCACCCATGATCGCGACCCGCCGCCTTGGTTGCCTGGTCGACCGCCAAGAGCCAGGAAGGCCACATCAGCCTTCCTTCCCTGGGAGGTGCGGCCGGATGTTGTCGCGGAAAGGCCTAGGGGCGATTCAGCCGGATCTTCAGCGGTATCATCATCCTCATCAATGTCGTCCAATTCTTCTTTGCCGCTGTCGACAAGATTCTCCCCATGGAAGAGGAGACCACCGAAACGACGATGTTCTTCATAGCAACCACCAGGGCGGCCGTCAGGACGGATATACCGTTTACGTCTGTAGCGCCTCCATATGCGATCACCGTCACCAGAGAGACGGTGATCGCATCGACAAGGGCGCAGGCCAGCCAGACAAGCATTGAGTCCCACGTCTTCTTGAAAAGACCAGCCTTGACCATGTAGGCATAAGGCAGGTAGACGGAGTTGGCGGCCAGGGACAAAAGACATTGGTGGGCAACCCGCACAAGGCTGCAACCCAGGAGCCTGGCAGGCAGGCGATGACCGTGGTCCCGACCATATCCAGGAAGAGCGGAAGCTTCAATGTCGAGCTCAGCGTACTGCCGACGACATTGATTCCTACTGCAATGGGCATCAGAACCAATGATTTCATAGAGAACTGTGCAGCGATACCCGTTAAAAACGATCTTGCCGTCATTCTCTGCGCAGCCTTTAGTTCTTGCTTGGTTTCCCTTGCAAACAACCAACTATCGTTGCCATCGGGCCGCTGACGTCATTTTGAGAGAATTCTTTCTCAAAAAAACTTTCCCAAACTGAAAGAAGCAACTCTCCAAGGATGTGTCAAATAGGGCAAAAACTGCGAATGCCGACGGCCGGCGGCCTGAACCATACGGCGGCGGACACATGGCGGCAGGGAATCGGACGGCCATCCGAGATGTGGCCATCAAAGAAACCTACCAGCTGAACGCCGATGTCTGGATATTATTTGCGACGCAACCGTTCTTTGCAAGGCGGGCAGACTCAAGCAGGATCATCCGGTTGCCCTGGCCGGGGATTGCCTCAGCGATCGCAGCTTGGATGCAATCATGATGCCCAACATCGAGGCGGCCAGATACGCCGCCGGCTGGCTTGCACGGCATTCCAAGGCTCGGATCGCCATGATCATGGCTTCGGCCGACCACTATGTGCGCGACAGCGCCGAACCCGGTCTCATGCCGGAATGCATCGCGCGCTCACGTGACCGCAATACCGACTTGCTGCTCCATGGATGCCTTCCGGCTCTGCAGAACCATGGCCTCCCCGCCGACTGGGACATCAGCATCGCAGTACCGGGACGGGTTCAGGTCGTCTGTTTCGACAACACCCGTGAATCCCGCTATTCATCGCCCCCGCTCACCACCGTCGATTCTTTTATTGCGAAGTATGCGCTGATGGCTGTAGAGCCGCCGATAGCACGTATTGAGGGATACGATGCTGGCCCGCAGGTGTTGACGGACTGGCTATCGTCTGGCCGAGCGGGACACCACGCGCCGCTGACTGAAGGCCGACTCACAGCACAGGGGCAGTGCCGCGGCTTCCGTCCTGTCTGCTCTTCGAAGGTTCATGAAGTGATTCTAATTGCCGGTATTTCTGCAGCGGACGGCAGGCGGCAACCAGGAGGATTAAGGCGATCAGGCTGCCGATGATGCTGATATCACATAAGGACACCAGCGCATTACTTGCCGACCGCTTGACCGCGAGTCCGGCAGCAGGAGCCCATCCATTTCAGATGCCCGCCGCCCCTTTCCGGCGACAGAAAGGTGCCATCGCACTTGGAAGCCCTGATCCCTGGCATACTAATCGTTTACCGCCTCTGAAAAACGTTTCGCCATAGTATGCCTTGGAGATATGGTCACCGGAAAACGCGGCTGGCATAGACGCTGAAAATTATATTCCTGAAATGCGGATCTGCGTTTTTCGAAGCCTGAGCCAGCACTTCATTGATCTTCTGCCCTCCGAAGTATGCAATGGGTTTGCCTTCACCGTCTTTGGCGGTGGTTGAGTTCAGGAAATCCTTATCCGCCAGAGTCTTGTAGTCGGCCGGAAACGTTCCCGCGCCGACCCTTAGATTGATGGCGCCAAGGTCATGGGACGCATATTCTATGAACTTATAGGCAACGTCAGCTTTGGATGCCTTGTCGATCACCGCTAGGACGGAACCGCCATTCTCTGAATTGTGCTTCTCCCCTGCCTTTCAGACAGGCATGGGCACCACCCGCCATTCTCCGGCCGTCCGAGGAGCTGAGGACACAAGATTCGGCAGTATCCACGCTCAGCTGAGCAGGGCAGCCGTCGACCAGTCGCCAGGCTGTGATTCCATTCGTCGGACCAGACGGAAAGCTTCTTATCGACAAGATCCTCTCTGACATCTTCTGCCAGTAGTCGATAAACCTCTGGGTCCCCTTGTCGCCTGTCAGGTTGATGGTGACATTCCGCCCATCGTCTGAGGCGCTATAGGGGTAGCCTCCGAATGCCCGGATCATGGATTTGAAGAAGCCTGCATCGCCCGCGTCGGCCTCGATGTACGAACCAGCTGCTTTGGTCTTCCTGGCAGCTTCGTAATATTCATCCCAGGTCCTCGGAGGCTCCCCCACTCCCGCCCTGTCGAGAACCTCCTTGTTGCAGAACAGAGCCATTGGGCCGGGGTCCATGGGCAGACCGCAGATGCCGCCGCTGATGGCCTACGAAGACCAAGTGCCTCTGGCATAGTCCTTGCTGAGACCCTTTACATTTTTTTATCTGGTACTCAGGAAGGTCCTCGTAGCTGAATTGCGCGGCATCAGGCAAGCCGGAGCCTGCGGCAGCAGCGTTGTTCAGCGATTTGCACTGATCGTTGCCAACGACGGCTGCAGAGGTGCACTTTTAGCGGCCATGGCTCTCTTGAATGCGGGTGCAAGGAGGGCACGGCACTTCGCTCGTCCTGGCGACACCCTCGGACTGGGAGAGTGTTGGTGCGCGTGGTACGGTGATAGGCACGGCCGGGCTGTCCCCGGCGCGCGGCCACAGCCCGGCCAGGGGGGGTCCAGGGCACGGTTGCAACTCTGCGGAAAAGAGGGTTTTTCTATTATGCGTCAGCGTCCGAGCTTGGCGGCCGCCGCTCTGGCCATCCTCCTGGCCCTGTCCTGCGCTCCTGCCCTGGCCGGAGGATCCAGCAGCCCATCGGAAGCAGCCACACCCGCCACCCTGGAAAACGCCGGGAAGCAGGACCCCGAAGCCCCCCGCCCGGATAGCCGGCAGCCCGACGCCGCTGGCAGCACGCTGACCGCAGCCCCGTCATCATCCCCGCTGGCCACGTTCTCGCCCCTGAGCCACACGACCCTGACGCCTGCATCACCCACGCGCGGCACTTCCGGCGATGCTGCCACAGCCCAGGCCCGGTCCCCCGCAGTCCGGACGGTCAGCTTCGACACGGCAGGCGGCGGCAGCGTCGACCAGCAGACCATCCCCGACGGTGGCCAGGCCAGCCGGCCCAGCCCCGACCCGTCCAGGGGCGGGTATGCGTTCGACGGCTGGTTCCAAGGCGACATCGCCTACGACTTCACCCAGCCCGTCACCGGCAGCATCACCCTCACCGCCCGATGGACCAAGGCAGACACCCAGCACTGGGCCATCAGCCCCACCCAAGGGCCCGCAGCCGGAGGCGCCAATCTCACCCTCACCCCGCCAGCACAGCGCGGCATCAAATTCAGCCAGGCCAGCCTAGGCTACATGCATTCCGCGGCCATCGGATCCGACGGCAACCTCTACACCTGGGGATACAACGGCGAAGGCCAGCTGGGCGACGGCACCAACACCGACCGGACAAGGCCAGTCCAAGTTGAAAAGCCCCAAGGCGCACCCGACGGATTCACATGGACACAAGTCAGCCTAGGCGACTATTATTCTGTGGCCATGGGCTCGGACGGGCAGCTCTACGCCTGGGGAAGCAACAACTACGGCCAGCTGGGCGACGGCACCAACACCGACCGGACAAGGCCAGTCCAAGTTGAAAAGCCCCAAGGCACATCCGACGGGTTCACATGGAAACAAGTCGACATTGGCTGGTATCATTCCGCAGGCATCGGCTCGGACGGCAACCTGTACACCTGGGGATGGAACTATTACGGCCAGCTGGGCGACGGCACCAACACCGACCGGAACACGCCGACCCTGGTCGGCAAACCCCAAGGCGCACCCGACGGATTCACCTGGACACAAGCCAGCCTAGGTGGCCGCCATTCCGGGGCCATAGGCTCGGACAACAACCTCTACACCTGGGGATGGAACAGCAATGGTCAGCTGGGCGACGGCACCACCACCGACCGAAACAGGCCGGGCGTGGTCGACAAGCCCCAAGGCGCACACGACGGATTCACCTGGACACAAGCCAGCCTAGGCGGCTGGCACTCTGCGGCCATGGGCTCCGATGGCCGCCTCTATGCTTGCGGATTGAACTTCAACGGGCAGCTGGGCGACGGCACCACCAACGACAGCTACAGGCCGGTCCAGGTCGTCAACCCCGCAGGCGCGCCAGCAGGGTTCACCTGGGAACAAGCCAGCCTAGGCAACTCTCATTCCTCAGCGTTCGGCTCGGACGGCCAGCTCTACACCTGGGGATGGAACCAGTACGGGCAGCTGGGCGACGGCACCACCAACGACAGGAGCACACCGACCCTGGTCGGCAAGCCCCAAGGCGCGCCCGCCGGGTTCACCTGGAAATACGCGATCCTAGGCAGGTATCATTCCGCAGCGTTCGGCTCGGACGGCAACCTGTACACCTGGGGCGAGAACAACCCTGGCCAGCTCGGACGTGACGTCACCGAAGCCACGCCACAGGGCAGGCCGGGCGTGGTCGTCTTCCCTGGCGCCGCCACGCCCACCAGTGTCCTGTTCGGCCAGGCCAAGGCCACGGGGAGGATCACGCCTAACCCTGACGGCACCTGGCAGGCGTCCACGCCCAAGCATGCCCCGGGGGCCGTGGACGTGACCGTCGTCTGGAACAGGAACGGGCCGCAGCCGGACGCGCACCTGCAATACACGTTCATCGCCCCCGAACACCAGGTCGGCTTCACCTCCAAGGACAGCGCCTGCCCCGCCCCCACGGGCATGCCCCCCAGCCAGGCCGTCACCCAGGACGGGCAGGCGGAACGCCCCCAGCCGGACCCGAAAGCCGACGGCTGCCTGTTCGACGGCTGGTTCCAAGACAATGTGGCCTACGACTTCACCCAGCCCGTTACCCATAACATCACCCTGACCGCCCGGTGGACCAGGACGGACACGCAGCACTGGACCATCAGCCCCGCCCAAGGACCCGAGGCCGGCGGCACCAAGGTCACCCTGACCCCGCCCACGCCGCGCGGCATCCGCTTCAGCCAGATAAGCCTCGGCAGCAGCCATTCCGCAGGCATCGGCTCCGACGGCAACCTGTACGCGTGGGGAAACAACAGCAGCGGCCAGCTGGGCGACGGCACCACCACCGACCAGAACAGGCCAGTCAAGGTCGGCAAGCCCCAAGGCGCGCCAGACGGATTCACCTGGAAACAGGTCAGCCTAGGCGGCTTTCATTCCGCGGCCATCGGATCCGACGGCAGCCTCTACACCTGGGGAAACAACAGCAGCGGCCAGCTGGGCGACGGCAGCACCACCACCACCAGCCGGAGCACGCCAGTCAAGGTCGGCAAGCCCCAAGGCGCTCCCGACGGATTCACCTGGACACAGGTCAGCCTGGGCGACCAGCATTCCGCGGCCATCGGATCCGACGGCAGCCTCTACACCTGGGGAAGGAACAACTACGGCCAGCTGGGCGACGGCAGCACCACCAGCAGCAGCACGCCAGTCAAGGTCGGCAAGCCCCAAGGCGCTCCCGACGGGTTCGCCTGGACGCAGGTCAGCCTGGGCGACCAGCATTCCGCGGCCATCGGCTCCGACGGCAACCTGTACACCTGGGGGTACAACTTCAACGGCCAGCTGGGCGACGGCACCACCAGCAGCCAGGCAAGGCCAGTCAAGGTCGGCAGGCCCCAAGGCGTTCCCGACGGGTTCGCCTGGACGCAGGTCAGCCTAGGCTTCAACCATTCCGCAGCTTTAGGCTCCGACGGCCAGCTCTACACCTGGGGAGGCAACCACTACGGCCAGCTGGGCGACGGCACCCAGGTCGACAAGCACACGCCGACCCAGGTCGGCAAGCCCCAAGGCGCGCCAGACGGATTCACCTGGAAACAAGCCAGCCTAGGCAGGTGGTATTCCGCGGCGATCGGCTCCGACGGCAGCCTCTACACCTGGGGAAGCAACGGCGACGGCCAGCTGGGCGACGGCACCCAGGTCGACAAGCACACGCCGACCCAGGTCGGCAAGCCCCAAGGCGCGCCAGACGGATTCACCTGGAAACAGGCCAGCCTAGGCTTCAACCATTCCGCAGCATTAGGCTCCGACGGCAGCCTCTACACCTGGGGATACAACTACTACGGCCAGCTGGGACGCGAACCCTCCAACGCCTGGCCGGCCAGCCGGCCAGGACCGGTCGGCTTCCCCGGAAAACCACAAGCCACCAGCATCTGCTTCGACCAGACCCGGTGGCGAGGCGCCTGCCTTGCCGCCGGCAAAAACCTGGCGCCCAACCCCGACGGCACCTGGAACGCCACCACGCCCGCCTACACGCCAGGCCCCGTCCCCGCAGCCATCGACTGGACCCAGGACGGCATACCACAGGAAACCGACACAAGCAACACCTACCGGTACCTGTCCATCGCCAGCCTGCCCCTGACCGGAGGAAACGGCATGCTCCTCCTGCTCGCCACAGGACTGCTCGCCGCAGGAGCCGCCGCAGCCGCCAAAAACCGACGACAACAAACCCAAACAAACACTTCACACGAGTAAGCAGCCCGGGCCACACCCCCAACAGGACCCAGGCCAACAGGCGGCCCCGCCACCCCCAACACGACGGAGCCGCCACCACACCCAACAACCCTACAAACCACAACCAGACCCCAGCCGGACCAACCACACACCGCCAACAAACAACCACACAACAAACACAATCAATGCCACCAAGATGCATACCTAGGCTTCAAGATAAGATTTCCGACAAACCACAGTTTGAGTCAAATAGCACCCATCGCTCCTGAATGATTCGATATGCAAGACCTTGGCGACTGCAGGGGCGCCAAAACCGTCGACAGCGCAGATGCAGCAGCACTGAGCAGCGTAGAGGCTCTCCTCTACCTGAGGGGAGGGCACTTTCGTCACAAAGCAGTCAAGGCAATCGGCCTGGGCGGCCTTCCTAGGCTGGTATCGAGCGTACCAACAGCCGTATAGCGTCAAAGCGGATTACCCTCCCCCCCCCCCGATCGGCAGCACTACACAGGGAACCGGGAGGGCGAAAGGGTCACGCCCGCAGTCGTCTGACTGCCCACATGGCCAGTTTGCGCAGCTCAGAAGCGACCAGGACCAGAGAGGCCAGCACGATGCATTCCAGCCAGGCCTGGGGCCGGAGGGGGACAGTCCCGAAGGCCTCGCCCAGGAAAGGCAGATAGACCACAGCCATCTGCAAAAGGATGGAGACGCCGATGGCGCCCCAGAGCCAGAGATTGCCGAACAGGCCCAGGAAAGCCGATCTCCGGGATGAGCGTGAGGCCAGCGCGTTGAACAGCTGGGCGAAGACCAGGATCGTGAAGCCCATGGTCCGCGCCTCACGCATCTGCGCCTCATGGCCGATCGCCTGGACCGACCTGTCAGTGAAGAGACCGCCACTCAAATGCATGTCCATGCCAATCAGGGTCACCAAGGCCATGACCAGGCCGATATAGACGATGTCGACCCACATGTTCCGGTCAATCACCCGGTCGTCGATGGACCGGGGCGGACGGCCCATCAGATCGTCGCTCTGCGGGTCCACTCCCATGGCCAGGGCGGGAGCCGCATCGGTCAGAAGGTTGATCCAGAGCAGCTGAGTGGCCAGGAGCGGCACGGTCACGCCCGCCACACCGGGCTGCGATATGCCCAGAAGACCCGCAAAAACCACGCCCCCGAAGACCGTGAAAACCTCGCCCATGTTGGAGCTGAGCAGGTAGCGCAGGAACTTGCGGATGTTGTCGAATATGCCCCGGCCCTCTCGTACAGCCTGGACGATGGTGGCGAAATTGTCGTCCGCCAGAATCATCTTGGCCGACTCCTTGGTGACCTCGGTCCCGGTGATGCCCATGGCCACGCCGATGTCCGCAGCCTTTACAGCAGGGGCGTCGTTGACGCCGTCGCCGGTCATGGCCACGACCTTGTCCTGGTCCTGAAGCGATTCGACGATCTTCAGCTTGTGCTCGGGGGCCACGCGAGCGTAGACGGAGACCTTGGAGGTGGTCTCCCGAAGCTGGTCCGCATCCATGGCATCCAGCTGCTCGCCGGTGCAGGCGGGGCCGCCGGGTTCGGTGATGCCCAGGTCACCCGCGATCCTGGCCGCAGTGAGTGGATGGTCGCCAGTGATCATGATCGTTCTGATGCCGGCACTGTGAGCCTGAGCCACAGCCTGGCGGACCTCAGTCCGAGGCGGATCGATGATGCCGACCATGCCCGCCCAGATCAAATCGCTTTCCAAATGGGCGCTCTCCTGGAATACCTTGTCCGCAGACAGGAGAACTGCGGAAGCACGCTGAGTCTCCTTAGACAAACGGTCCGTCTGGCCTGTCCCAATCGTGCTTGACGGCCTCTCCCCCTCGTCATCTTCGGTCAGGGACGACAGTTCCTGACCGGATACAGGCCGGAAAGCCTGTCCTAGAGTCCTGTAGGCATCGCCGGACAGATGGCTGACCTGGGCGAGTATCCTCTCCCGATCAGCGCTAGTCATAGGCCTGACCTGGCCGTCTTCGAGAATCCGGTCGCACCGGCCGAGCAGCACATCGGGAGCACCCTTGCAGAAGAGGCGCGATTGCCCTTCGCTGCCGTCACGCGGAGCGGCCAGGACCGACATGAGCTTGCGCTCGGACGTGAAAGGAATCTCAGCCAAACGACGGTAGCCGTCAGCCTTGGCATCAGCGCCGACTTTGCGAGCGGCGACAATCAGAGAGACCTCCGTGGGATCGCCGACGCTCTGCCAGTGACCCTGCCCGGATCCAGACTGGGCCTGGGAATCAGGTTCGGCCTCGACCGGCTGCCAATGCAGGTCTCCGTCGTTGGCGATGGCCCCGACCATCAGGGTCTCTTCCACTGCCTCAGCCAGAGATGAACCAATGGTATCTGTCAGTTGTTGATCATCTGACCCACTGGCCTCGACCGGCTGCATGGTTCCCTCCGGAGCGTACCCGGTGCCAGTGAGCCTGACCTGCCCCGAGGGGACGACCACCCGTTCAACGGTCATTTCATTACGTGTAAGAGTTCCTGTCTTGTCGGAGCAGATGACTGATGCCGATCCCAGGGTCTCCACCGAGCTGAGCTTCTTGACGATGGCATGATGCTTGGCCATGCGCTGCACGCCCAGGGCGAGAACCACAGTCAGGATGGCCGTCAGCCCCTCCGGCACAGCAGCTACGGCCAGGGATACGGCCATGAGCAGGGAATCAATCAGATCCTGGGTTGTCTGAAAGCCTTCCATCAGGGCCAAAGCAGCCAAAACCAGGGCGGCAATCAAGCAGACGGCCAGTCCGAGGAGCTTGGAGACGCGGGCCATCTCCTTCTGTAGGGGCGTGGGTTCCTCCTGGGTATCAGCCAGCATGTCGGCGATCTTCCCGACCTGGGTGTCCATACCAGTAGAGGTGACGATCATGCGCCCGTTCCCCTGGGTCACTGCGGTGCCGTTGAAGACCATGTTGGTTCTGTCGCCCAGAGCCTTGGGCTGGTCAAGCCGACCGGGCCGCTTGCCCACCGGCAGCGACTCGCCGGTCAGCGATGCCTCGGCCACGCGCAGACCTGCGGCCTGGAACAGTCTTCCGTCGGCGCCGACCGAATCGCCTTCAGCCAGGACTACTACATCACCAGGCACGATCCTGCTGGTCTCCAGGCTGACCACCCGGCCGCCTCGCAGCACCGAGGCGTGCGGGGCCGTCATGCTCGCCAGAGCATCCACAGCCCGCTCGGCCTTAGCCTCCTGAGCGTACCCCAGGGCGGCATTAAGGATGAGGATGATCATGATGACGATGGCATCAAAGGGCAGGGGCTCTCCGCCTCCTGATGCCGGATGTGAGCGTTCCACCACCCAGGCCACCAACGAAATGGCCGTGGCTGCCAGAAGCAGATAGACCAAGGGGTCCTTGAACTGTTGAAGGAACTTCCTCCATCCAGGAACGGGAGGCGCTCCAGCCAGCTCATTAGGACCGAACCTGTCCAGCCGACGCGCCGCCTCGGCCTCATCCAGGCCCCGGTCGGGGTCAACATTCAGGGCAAGGGCAACCTGATCGACACCTACTATAGAAGGGTCCTTGAGGACGGGGCCATTCACGCTGCGCCTCTGCTCATGGCCCCGCCCTCCAGCCGGGATCACGCCGGTATCTGTCGATTGCTCATGCTTGGGGTCGCTGGTCAACCCAGTCATGCCACTCTCCTGCTTATGCCACGGAGTAGTCAACGCTTCAGAGGCCCGTTAAAAGAAATCAGAAGCGGCCAGACCAAAACGTTGCGTGGATGCTTGCCAAGTTGAATTTATAATATACATAAACACGGCCGAAGTCGTCAAGGCCTTCGTCCCAAGGCAAAGCAATCGCATTACGCGACGATGATATCTGTACAAAAACAAGTCTATCGGACGTGGGCTTGCAGGCTAAATTAACTACGGTAAATCTACTTATTGCGCAACATGGGCACGAACTGTCGGCTATGCTTCAGAGCATTTTCATAAGTATAATTCAATATATAGTCAGACGGAATAAACAGTAAGCGAATAAGGCCGCCTACTCCTTGCCGAACCACAGACTTCTTTTTACCAAACCCGAACAGCTTAAATTGTCTTGCATATATAAGCTGAACTTTCACACATGCAACAATGCACAATTGTGTAAGGTGACCCTAGAAACATTGTTTGTTTAGCCTCGTTGCTGACTTGATGATATGCTACCCAACGCAATACCTGCACCACGCGTGGAAACCTAAATACAAACACTCCAAGCCCTTACTGAAATAAGGGGTCTATAAGCACTTTTTGCATAGCACCCCGTCAGAAGCATGGTGCAGACCAGTTTAACTAGAGTCTGTATTTCGTATAGTAAGATTATAATGTCCACTTTTTTGCAAAGCTATAATATTAGGCTTCCCCATGTGTAATTAGATATAGCGAGAGCAAAACTTAAAAGACTCGGTATTATGACAAACTGTCGCGCAGTTTATTCATTATCTCATTTATTAGCAAATATCTCTTTCCAATAAGATTCACAAGTTTTAATTTGTTAGTATTGTTTTCTAATCACTTACGAACTTAGAACTTATCGAGCTTATATACTCAGAATGTCTAACATCAGTTAAGATATATTTATATATATATTTCTATATTACAAATGCTTCCTGCTGGGAGAAGCAAACATTTAGGAAGAGCCAGTATCATTAATATAATCTACACAACACTGTTTCTCGCGAAAAATCGCTTTACTTTTCATTATTGTGCTAGCATGAAAAAAATAAGGGAAGGCGCCAGAACTTATGTTAATCAGCTTCAGCGTAGCAAATTATGGCTCAATTAAGGAAAAGCAAATCCTTTCTTTAAGGCGATATCAAAGCGGCATGGAAAGTCGTATTGTAATTGATGACGAACTAGCCGGTAATGATATTTCCCCAGTTGCAGTGATATACGGCGCGAATGCATCAGGAAAATCTACTTTCCTCCATGCTCTTTCTTTCGTCAAAAAACTAGTTTCGACATCCGCTCTAAGGCCTGTTGGGCAGCCTATCCGCGTCCCGTTCTTCGCTTTATCAGAGCAAACAAGGTCAGAGCCTTTTCGGACTGAAATCGTATTTACAACAGCTAAATCAGAATATAGTTATAGATTCGAAATTAACCGCAAAGGCAACGTGTCCAACGAGGAGCTATTACGAATAAATCCTGCTGGAAAACGAAGATCAATTCAGACAATCTTTTCCAGACAAACAGAGAAAGGACAGCGCGACATAATCAAAACTTCGTCGTATATGCATGGAGCAAAAAAACATATAGTCGATAGTACAAGGCCAAATTCACTCTTCCTTTCTAAAGCAGCTCAAGAGAATAATAAAGATATTTTAGATGCGTATGAATGGTTTGTACCACCAGAAGATAGCCAGGTCAAGGCCATCGATACGCCTAGTCTGAGCGTTGCTCTATTTGAGAACGATAAGGAATTCCAAAAATGGGTATTACAACTAATAAAAAAATCTGATTTAGGCATCGGCAATATCGAAATAATACCACCAACAACAAATCCACCAAAAGAATTAGTAAAATTATATAAGATGATGAATGAGAGCGACAACAAGCAACAAGATGATGCAACAATAAATAAACTGCTTAGGATGAACAGGCATCCGGCCTTATATCATTACGGCGAACAATCTAAATCCGTCCGCCTGGATTGGCATTATGAGTCTGCTGGAACTTTAAGTTTGTGGGACCTCGCAGGAGGCTTATACACCTGCCTAAAAAAGGGATTGCCTTTCTGGATAGACGAATTGTCTGACTTGCATCCTGCCTTAATGCGCCAGCTCGTATATATCTTTCAGTCTAAACGATCCAATCCGAACAACGCTCAAATTTTATTTACGACTCACGATATAAGTCTACTTGGAAATTTCGGCGGACTAGGATACGCATTAGACAGGGATCAAATATGGTTTACTGAGAAAGATGCCAACGGAGCTACCAGCCTATACCCGCTGACTGACTTTGATCCGAGACGAGATGCAAATACAGAAAAAATGTATATTGGTGGGCGCTTTGGAGCTGTACCCCTGATCGACGATTTGCCTACCTTTGCGTAATAAGCGATAATTCAACTATGCAGGCCAGGAAGAGGAGATTCGACTCTACAAGAAGAAGCAGAAAACGGAAACCGGCGTCGCGTATCTTTGTAGCGTGTGAAGGACAAACGGAGCGTGCTTATTTTCGATATTTAAATACTGAATTACGAACATCTGGCATCCAGATAAAACCTTATTCTGATAAATCAGATCCAAGTGAAGTCGTAGAAGAAGCAATAAAGGCAAATAGAGGGGACCTACATAAAGGCGTGGATGAAGGCTACTACGACGAGGTTTGGGCAGTATTCGATTGGGACGGTAGAACGGAACAGGTTAGAAAAGCCAAACACCTTGCAAAGAAAAATCGCGTCCACGTTGCGCTGTCAAATCCAGCATTTGAACTATGGCTGGTGTGGCATTTCCTTGATTACATGAACCCTTCATGCGACCAAAAGGAGACGTTAAAAGAATTACAAAAAGTGTGGCCAAATTATAAAAAAGGCATGGACATAGATTTCACAACACTACCTCCACATAGTTGCAACGATGCTCGCTCTAGATCCCAGAACGCCAGAAAAGCGCATAAGCAGCATAGATGTTATTTCCCGAACAATAGACCATCTACTGATATCGACTTGTTAATTGAATACCTGATATCTGCATGGAAAGACTGGCATGGGAATTCTTCCATCTGCCCTATCCTATAACTGTCGCAAGCACTAGGACCATTATAGATTTTAAATTATTATGCATACTATTATTAAAGGTTTTTCGTTAGAATAATATGTATAAGAGTACTTACACTAGATTATTCGGAAAGTGCTATGGCGAGCGCACCCACTTCAAGCAAGAGGGCTAAAAAACGGCAAGCTATTAGTAATAGATTGCTTAAATAATTACTAAATAATTGATGTTTTCATAATTATTGGCCCACGACTAACACTATTTCCTAATCTTTACCACTGCGCAATTCTTAACTGGACACCGAGTTTGCTGTGACCGGTATCAGCTCCGCTGAATTCACTGCACTGGCAAAGATACGGTGACTGCTGCGCCATCGCCACTGGCTGCATTGGCCAGGATTAGGCGGCCTCCTGCACTTTCCACAGTCGACCGCGCTGCAGCCAGGCCGATGCCATGGTGACCGCTGGAGCCGTGCCGACTGCTGTCAGCCTGATAGAGCCATTCCGTGGCATGGGCCAGAGCCCGGCTGCTGAAACCTGGACCCCGGTCACGCACGGTCACCACTAAGGCTCGCCCGCCCTCCTGACCACCCTCCAGCCTCCAGGTCAACGTCACTAGGCCATGGTCCGGCGAGTAGTCAGCCGCGTTCGCAACGATGTTCATGATCGCTCGGACAAGGTCAGCGGCATCACCGGAAATGTGACCGGCGGCGGAATCCAGACGGCCATCGCTCTCAAGCCGCAACCCCCGGGCCTTCACATAGCCTTGGGCTTGATTGTCGACCATATCCCTCAGAACAGCTGTGGCGACCCCAGATCGTCCGGAGGCCGCACCCATGGAGCCCTGGCTGATGGCCTGGGCATAGTCAGCCATTTCATGGATGGCACCCTCAATGTAACCCAGGTAGGTCTGCTGCTCCTGGCTGAGCTCGGTCTCGCTTAACAGTTCTGCATTGCCTCGCATGACGGTCAGAGGCGTTTTCAAATCGTGAGCCAGGGCTGCCACCTGCCGCCGCTGGGCCTCCTGTGCCGTCCAGGTCGCCTCCAGGGACTTCCTGAGCGTGACGCGCATCCGGTCGAAGGAGTCCAGCACCCGGTTGATCTCCAGGATGTTGGTGCGGGGCAGCCCGACCTCCAGATCCTGGCGCCCTATATCGGCAGCCACCTGGTTGAAAACCTTGAGCTTGGAAGATATGACATGAGCTGCCCTCAGCCCGACCGCCAGCAGAGTAATCGGCAGGGCCGCCGCAAATGCCGCCAGCAGGAAGTCCTGAGGGTTGGGGTACCGGTCACGGGCCTGCTTCGAAACCCACTGCGGCATGATCTGATAAGCCAGAATGCACCGGCTTCCATCAGCCGTGGCATAGATGGCATACGTCGCTTCCTTGCCCACGCGGGTGCCCAGCGGCTGGCCGGTCTTCCTTCCCTGCTCCTCCACCAGCGTGGATGCCCCGCGCTCAGGATGATCGGCCGCCAGCAGGTCCGCATCAGCCGCCATGCCAGGGCCCATGTCGCCCCCCAAGGGACGTCCTCGATGGTCATAGGTCCGGTACCAGTAGGCTGCGGGAATCATGGCGTCGTCCACAGTGGCCGAACTGCTGATGGTGCGCCCCACCTCCTCCAGGTGCCGTTCGCCGTAGTTGGCCCAAAGGAAGTCGCCCCTGGCGCCCAGACCCGTCCAGACCGCGTCGATGCCGGCGAAGAGCAGGACCAGTGCTAGGAGCACATAAAGAAAGTATCTGATAATCAGCAGAACAATGGGGATCCCTTTGCGGCCGGACGCACCCTTCCCCTCGCTGCTCCGCCTCTGTGGCGATCCGGGCCCGCCGCCGGTCAGGCCGCCCACTGGTACCCCACCGACCAGATGGTTCTGATGGGATCCGCTCCCAGGGCTTTGAACTTGCGCCGGACATTGCTCAGGTGCACCCTGACCGCTGCAGTGGCATCGCCGTTTGGACTATTGGCGGCCGGGTCGTCCGCCGTGGCCAGGCAGGCCTCCCATATCTGCGGAGGCGTATATGCCCGCCCAGGATGTTGGGCCAAGAGGGCGCATATGCGGTATTCCGCATCCGTCAGATTGGCTTTGCGCCCATTCACTCTGATTTGACGCGTCTGAAGATCCATGTCCAAGGAGCCGAAACGCAGAAGCGGGCGTCTGGACCGGCTGCCCTGGGACAGCCGCGCCCTGACCTTGGCGCGGAGTTCGGCTACGCCGAAGGGCTTGCGTATGTAATCGTCGGCACCTAGGCCATAGGCCAGCACAGCGCTGTCCTCGTCGGTTTTGGCCGTCAGGAAGATGATCGGGCAGGACGCCCGGTCCCTGATGGAGGCCAGGAGGGCGAAGCCGTCCATGTGAGGCATCATGACATCGCACAGGATCAGGTCGACCGAGGACAGATCCATCTTCGTAACCTTTCGGGAATCGTTGACCACGGTCACCGCGTGGCCGTCCTTGGACAGGGCCGCCATCAGCAGCGCAGTGATCCTGGGATCGTCGTCCACCACCAGGATGGTGGCCGGATGCCGATCGCCCCCATGGGAAAGGTCGGCCTGCGTGTCAACCATGATCGGCTCCTTCTCTGCGCTTGGCCTCCCCCGGCTCAGCCGGCATACATGCCTGTCAGGCGTTTCTCAGCCCAGTCTAATCGCTGGACTTGTGCCGGTCTTCGAACCAGCCGATCCACAGCATGAGCGCCACGGCCAAGGCCAGGGTAAAGTCCAGGCAGGGAACCAGATTATCCAAGGCAGTTACGCCGATGGAGACCCGTAGGCCGTCCCCTCCCGGCATGGTCAGGGCCAAGGCCTGCTCAATGCCCAGGGAGCCGAAGCGGGCGGGCCAGGTGAAGGGGATCCACCGGCTGACCCCAGTGGGGCCGGCCCCGGCCAGGGTGTGACTGTACAGGCCGTTGAGCAGGCCTCCCAGGGAGCCGATGGCGGTCCCAGTGCCGACGACCCCGACGGCAATGGTTAGGTTCCTGCCGAAACGCATGGCCAGGGCTATGGCCAAGAGGTAGAGGCAGAGGGAACCCCCGGCAATGCCCAGGATGGCGAGCGCGAGGGCGGAGACCGGCATCCCCGCCCGGCCTGCCAGAGCCATGGGCAGGCGGAAGGTCAGGGCGGCCAGGACCAGAGCCAGCAGGCCCAAGATCCAGAGCACCATGATCTTGGCTGTCAGGCCCAGGCGGCGGCTGGGAATCCCCAGGAGGTTGGCCATGTCGCCAGCCTCGCGCTCGGTTTCGATGTTCAAGGCGACGATGATGGCGACCATCAGGGGCATGAAGGCACCCAGAATCTGGAAGAAGGCATCGGTCCCGAACCCGGGGTCGTAAGGGGCTGCAGCGAAGTAGACGCCGCAGGCGATCCCGGCCGCCAGCCCGCAGACGGCGTGGATGGGGATGAGCACTGATCCGCGCAGCCGTCCGGCCTCCGAGACTATGGCCCGGCAGATGGTTGTCCTGGGTTGCCTGGTCGGAACGGTCTGCCTGGCGGCGCGTCTGTAGTGCACGGTCATGTCAGTCGGCCTCCTTATGCGAGAACCAGATTCCCGTCAGGAGGGACAGGAGCAGGAACCAGACCAGACAGACCGCCAGCGCCGTCAGGCTCTGACCGCCGAAGACGGACAGTGCGGTCTTGATCGGACTACTGCTCTCGATTTTCAGGGGCACGCCATCGGGCATGACCCTCATGAAAGGCACTGGCAGGCTGATCATGGCGGAGGGCGGCAGGAAGGGCCATAGCCGTTGGTTTCCCCAGAAGGTTGTCGAGACCAGCAGGTCCGCCATATAAGGCAGGCCGAATCCGATCAGGATGCCGAATCTGGCGGTCAGCGCCAATCCCGCCGGTATCATCCAGGAGCAGGCCAGGACCAGCATCAGGGCGCTGACGACAAAATCAGCCGGAGAGGGCCCCTCGACTCCAGAGATGGCGACCATGAGCGCCGGCAGGCCCAGAGCCAGCAGGGTGGCGACGCCGACCAGGAACAGGCAGTAGACGATCTTGGCCCACCAAACCAGAATGGGCGCGGCGGGCAGGGCCAGGGTCGTCCTCCACTGCTGCCTTGCGTCGATGCTGGCCACGGCGGCGCTCATCAGGGCAGCCATGGCTGGGAGAAGCAGGACATACCAGTAGTTGACCGAAGAGGGCGACCAGACATGCAGTCCGAACACGAGGACAGCCATGATGATAATGAGCACCAGAGGAAAGGCCAGGGCCATACGCCTCGGCGCGGCCGACCGACCTTTCATGATCTCTACTGCCAGGATCCTGCCGAAGGGGATGCCTCCGGCCCCGACCCGCGTCCCGATCTGGTCGCCTGATGCAGCCACATTATCTTGGGTCAGTTCTTCAAGGTTCCTGCTGCTCATCGCGACCTCCTGAGCACATCCATGAACAGCCCCTCCAGGTCCTCCCCGGCATGCAGCTCATTCTCGTAGGCCAGGCGGCCGTCGGCGATGATGCCGATGTGATCCGCCAGGACCGACACCTCGGAGAGGATATGGCTGGAGACGATCACGCTCATCCCCTGCTGGGGGAAACTGCGGATCATCCCTCTCAGCTCCTCGATGCCCAGCGGATCCAGCCCGTTGGTGGGCTCGTCCAGGATCAGCAGCCGAGGTTTGGTCAGGATGGCGTTGGCTATCCCCAGGCGCTGCTTCATGCCCAGGGAGAACTGCCCAGCCTTCTTGGAGCCCGTATCGACAAGTCCGGCAATGGAGAGCGCCTGGTCGATCCGCTCATCAGGCAGGCCAAACAGGGTGGTGCGCACCTTGAGGTTCTGGCGGGCCGTCAGGTTGGGGTAGACGGGCGGCTGCTCAATCAGAGCACCGATGTCGTAAAGGTCCCGGCGCGACCAAGGGTGCCCATCCAGGATCATGGACCCGCCGCTAGGGCGCAGCATACCTGTGACCATCTTCAGAGTGGTGGATTTGCCAGCCCCATTGGGGCCCAGAAGCCCGTAGACTCCGCCCTCGGGTACATGCAGGGACACCTGGTCGACGGCCCGCTGCCCATGGCCGAAGACCTTGGTCAGCCCCTCGGTCCGTAATATGTAATGCATGATCGGCTCCTCTCCGTTTCCGTATGGCAGGAGCCAGACTAAAGACCGAAAATAAAGAAAGATAAAGGCGGCGGAACAGATTGTCGCGCCACCACTAAGTCAATGCGGTCATTCTATCCCGGCCAGCTTTGCCAGACTGATTGATTCGCATATTTGATATCGCACACACAGGAGCATTTGGAACGCAAGGAATGCCTAATGCCAGGGAGAGCCAACGGGTACAGAACCGCACAAGTCCATGTGGAAAGCGGTCAATGAGTTAAGTTACATACGCGGGACAGTTCCCACTTCCATCTTGACATGAGTGCTGACTTCAGCCACATTGACAAGTCCGCTCATGGCCTGGATCCACAATAGGCAAATCACAATGTTCGCATCCATCTGCCTACCCAACCTGGATATGGCCATGGCTGACCCGCTCCTTCCCTTGCCTCGTTCACGTCGGATTCGAGTACTTTTAGGTCGCAGATTGTGCCACCGCCGACTGGGTTGCGGAAAATATGCCCAGCAGAATTCTGCCCGCACCCTTATGGACAGAAACCGGGCTCAGGGGCAAATCCTGGGTCCGGTTCTTTTAATCAGCAGTTCGGAAGGTCAGTCCTCGTCCTCAGCCACGCGGGAGTGGCTGTAGATCATCTTCATGGAGCAGATGAAGAGCACCATGCCAGCGAGGATGATCACGCCGCCGATCATGAAGACGTTGGCGTAGGTGGAGGCCAGACCGGCCTTGGTGCCGGCCAGGCTGCCCGAACCCATGGAACCGTTGGCCATCAGCTGGCCGAAGAGCGAAACGCCGATGGAGCCGGTGATGGCCTGCAGAAGATCATTGAATCCCAATACGCGTCCGGACTCCTCGGGCTCCACAGTCAAAGTCGCGGTGTCGACGATGGGCTGGTAGAAGAAAGAGGTGCCGAAGTAGTAGATGCAGGGCGCCACGGCCAGGGCCCAGATCTTGCCAGCAGGGATCAAGAAGGCGATGGCGATCAGGCCGCCACCCATGCAGGCCAGAGCCAGGATCACGGAAGCCTTGCGCCCGATCTTCTGGATGACCGGCCCGGCAGCGAATCCCATGATGCCAGCCAGGATGATGGACCAGACCAGCAGGTTGGAGACCTTGGAGGAATCGATGCCGTACACGTTCAGACCAATGGCGTTCACGCCCGCGTTCAGGGTGTAGCTGAAGAAGTAGCCGACGAAGATGACGGTCATGGTCAAGGCGAAGGCCGGGTTGGTCAGCATCTTGGGAGTGATGAAGGGGTTCCTGGCCTTGTTGATGTACACCACGAATGCAACAAGGGTCACGACGCAGGCAATGCCCCAGCCCCAGTTCATATCGGTGAAGAACATGGTCACCGAAGCGGCGAACAGTCCGATCAGGGTGAAGCCGACTCCGTCGATGCGCGCACCGGCGGCATGCTGGTCGGGCAGGTTCTTGGCCAGGACGGGAATGAAGAAGACAGCCACGATACCCACGCCGAAAAGCCAGCGCCAGTCAAGCAGGGTCATGTATCCGGCCAGGAAAACGCCAAGGGCGGCGGCGAAGCGGAAGACCGCGACGAAGACGCCGTACCAGAGCACACGCTTCTTCTTCTCCACATACTTGGAGACTAGGACCAGGAAGATGGAGCCGGAAACCTGCCAGCCGGCCGACTGCACCACGCGGGCCGCGATGACGATCCAGATGCTGAAGGTGCCGAAGCACCCCAGAATCGAACCCAGCACGAAGACGACCGTGCCCAGGATCATCATCTTCTTCAGTGAGACGAAATCACCCAGCGAGCCGTAGATGACGCAGACGATGCCCAGGACGATGCCCGGCAGGGAGGTGATCAGGGGCGCCAGATTCGCCTGGTTGAGCTGCTTGCCGATGTTCACGTAGATCATCCCGAAGGCCTGCTGCTGGAGCACGCCCAAGGTGAAGATGACCAGCACCACCGGAATGGCGATGCGTGCCATCTTGTTCATTTTCGCGAACTCCGGCGTACCCTCCTCAGGAACGGGAATGCCGTTCCTCTGCTCCTCGGAGACAGTTGACTCACTCATTTTTCCTTTAATTTCCTTTCGGTTCTTCTCAATGCGGAAGCTACTGGCGCTGGACCCGGCCGACCCTGTCGACAAAGGCGGAGCGGAATCCTTCCACATCCACGCCCACGCACACGCTGGTGTTGGGCTTGCCGCCCAGGATGCCGTCGTAATCGACCACCGTGGCGCCCAAGGTGAGAGGACTGGAGATCTCGACATCCACAAAAGCCTCGCGCATGGCGAACAGGTCGGGCTTGAGCAGGACCATTGCAGCCGAGGGATCGTACATCTTGACCCCCTCCTCGATATGGCCGCCGTCATAGGAGCGGAAGAGGGAGGCGACCATGCCGCCCACTTCACCGGCTGCATCCAGATCATCCAGGTCTCCGGCGACCAGATGGGCCTTGCGGCCGATATCCAATCCGACCATGACGATGGGCAGGCCGCTGCGGAAGACCATCTTGGCAGCCTCAGGATCAACGGAGATGTTGAACTCACCATAGACCCCGATATTGCCGCGCTCCGTTGAGCCTCCCATCATGACGATCCGGTCGATGTTGCCCTTGACCTCCGGGAAGGCAGCCAGCAGCAGGGCGATATTGGTCAGAGGACCCAATGTCAGAATAGTGACCGGCTCATCGCTCTCCAGAAGCACCCGCCGCTCCTCCAAGACCGCATTATTGGCGGTCAGCAGGCTGGCATCCGGCTCAGGAAACACGAAAGACCCCATCCCCGACTTGCCATGTGCCTCGGTGGCGAAGCGGTTGTCACGCATGAGCGGGGCCGCCGCGCCACGGGCAACAGGAATCCTCCTGCCCAGAAAAGTCAACAGCTTCAAAGCATTGCTGGTCGTATGCCCGATGCCCACATTGCCCGACACCGATGCAATAAGCCTGATGTCAAAAGCGGGCTCGTCCACCAGCATCGTAATCGCCGCAGCATCATCAATGCCAGGATCCGTATCAATAATCAAAGGCTTAGCCATCAGTTCACTCCTTTTGCTCGTGCCGTATCCAAACTCAAATTCCTGCCCTCGCTTTGACCCGCCAGACTGCATCGACAAAGGCGGAGACCGTGAAGACCGTGCCGTCCAAGCCGACCTGCCGAGCCACCCGGGTGATGGGCGGAGGCGTCACATAGGCCTGCTTGAGCACATCTTCCCGGTCGAAAACCTCCTCGCGGCTGCCGTCCAGCAGGACCCGGCCATGCTGCATAAGCACAACCCTGGGGAAATTGCGGGTGACGAACTTCATGTCATGGGAAATCGTGATGCAGAGCTTGCCTTGGTCCCTCAGGCGGGCGATGATGGCAGCCAGCCGTTCATTGCCAGCCTTGTCCTGCCCGCATGTGGGCTCGTCGAAGACCACAGCACCCGTATCCATCATGAGGACGGAGCCGATGGCACAGAACTTCTTCTCGGTGGGACTCAAATCGAAAGGATGATCGTCCAGCCGGTCCGCCAGGCCCACCAACCCAGCCACCTGCTCCATACGTCGCCCTATCAGATCCTGACCAAACCCAAGCTGCCGGGGACCGAACTCGAATTCCTTCCGCACACTGTCCAGAAAAAGCTGATCATCGGGATTCTGGAAGACGTATCCCACCTTCCGGGCCCACTGGGCCGTGTCCGCCGCAGCCAGATCGATACCGTCAATCAAGATCCGACCACTGGTCGGTCTAAGGATGCCGTTCAGATGCTTGGCCAGGGTGGTCTTGCCGGCGCCGTTCTGACCGATCAGCGCCACGGGTCGGTCGCCTTCGAAGGTCAGGTCCACTCCGTCCAAGGCACGGTGGCCGTGCGGGTAGACGTACTCCAGATGCTGCAGGTCTATTCTCAACGCAGCGCCTCCCGAATCGCGCGAACTGTCTGGTCCTCGCGTATGGGCAGACCTGACAGATCAAATCCTGCCTCCTCCAGACCCCTGCCGAGCTTGACATAATCCGGAATGTCAATCCCCCACTTCTTGGCCTCGGGATCGGTAAAGACCTCTTCGGGTGTGCCCAGGGCTCGGACCCGGCCTGCCCCCAGGACCATGACCTGGTCGGCGCATCTGGCGACCCGCTCCATATCGTGATCAACCATGACTACAGTGATCCCTTCCTGGTTGAGCCGCTTGACAATGTCGAAGATTTCCTCGCTGCCTAACGGGTCCAGCTGGGCCGTGCATTCGTCCAGAACCAGGATGTCCGGCTCCATGATCAAGGTCGAACCAAGGGCCACCCGCTGCACCTGTCCGCCGGAAAGCTCCAGAGGTTCCTTGTCGAGCAGATCCTCGATATGCATAAGAGCCGCTACCCGAGCCACCTTGGCATGCATAGTTTCACGTGAAACCCCATGATTGCCCAGTCCGAAGGCCAGCTCCTCGGCCACGGTCCCGGCTGTATAAGAGAGCTGATTGAAGGGGTTCTGAAAAACCAAGCCCACATGTCTGGACAGATCGGCAATGGTTGAAGTGGCTACGTCCCTGTCTTCAATCCGGACGCTTCCCTTGGATTTGCCTACGAAATAGTGCGGAATCAGACCGACCAGGGCGTTGCATAGGGTCGACTTTCCTGATCCGTTGGCTCCGACGATGCAGAAGAAGCTGCTCTGCTTCACGCTGAAGCTCACCCGCTTCAACGTGGTTCGATCGGCGTCTCGGTATCTGAAGGAGAAGTCATTCACTCGTATGACCTCAGTCATGCCCGACCTCCCCATTGAATGGCCACGGCGATCAGGCCGGTGCGTGCGAGGCAGCCGAGCACCAGAGCCAGCACCAGGAAAACAGTGAACAGGATGGTCGCCACGGTGTCGCTGCGCCGCCAAACCACCTGAAGATAGCTGGTCTGCCGCACCCCTCGGATACCGAATCCCCGGGTCTCCAGGGTCATCCCGCGCTCTTGCGAATCCGTCAGGGAGGAAAGAACCACCGGTCCAAGCAGGGGCAGGAAGGCCCGCGCCCGGGAAATCAAGCCGCCGCCAGTCTCCAGACCACGTGCATGCTGAGACTGCTCGATGACAGCAATCCTACGCTGCATCTGCGGAACCACATTCAGGCTAGCCAGGATCAAATAACCGATTTTCGATGGCACGCCGATCTGTGTCAGAGCCGCAACCAGGCGACCCATGTATGTAGTTTTATTGGTCAGGTAGAAGGACCCCAGGAAAACCAGAAGGGTTACTACGATTTTGGCCGCATATAGGCTGCCTTCAAGGCCCAGTTCTGCGAATCCCAGGTCAAGAATGACCCTGGTGTTCCTCGGGCTGTAGCACCCCTGGATGAACAGCAGCATGAGCGTAACGGGGATGCCGAACCCGAGCATAACGCCGGAGAAGGGCCGAAGCACCCGAGCCAGAACAGCTGCGATAAAGAGCATGACGATGATCCCCAGACCAAGGGTAAAGTCCGGCCAGACCAAGGTCGCCAGGCCCAAGGAGCACACGCCGGCGATCTTAGCCATGGGATGCATACGAGCAAGCGGGGAATCAGGAATCCCATTCGATGAGGGGCCAGGCATCAGCGTTCAGACCTTTGGTTACGATCACTGTCCAAGTCCGCTGGGTCGCCTGTCAATGAGTCCCGATCGGATTCCGCAGCCTCGTCGACCTTCCCCAGCTGCGCTGAACTCTCCTGACTGGACGCTCCAGCCGCTTCGTGCCCATCCTCGTCTTCATCCTCATCCAGGTCGTCCAAATCGTCCAGATCGGCCTGGTCATCGCTGCCGTCCAAAGCGTACTGGCTCAGGAAGCGCTTGGGGATTCGACGCACGATCACATAAGCGATCAGAACTGTGATTCCCTTGTCGATCAGATTCTCCAGCATGGAGGAGGAGAGCACAGAGATGACGATGTTCTTCACAGCCACCACCAGAGCAGCCGTGAGGATCGAAGTGCCGTTAACTCCGGTGGCGCCCCCGTAGACAAGTACGGTGATCAGAGAAGCGGTCACCGTGTTGACCAGAGCGCAGGCCAGCCAGACCAGGACGACACCCCAAATCCGTTTGAACAGTCCGGCCTTGACCATGTATCCGATCACCAGGCCGCACAGAACGCTGGAGAGCGCATAGGGCAGATAGACCGGGTTAGCCACCAGAGCGAGGAAGACATTGGTCAGCAGCCCGCACAGGGCAGCCACCCAAGGACCGGACAGGCAGGCGATGACCGTGGTGCCGATCATGTCCAGGAAAAGCGGCAGTTTGAGGGTAGAGCTCAGGGTCCCGCCGATGAGGTTGATGCCCACAGCTATGGGTATCAGCACCAAGGATTTTGTCGAGAACTGAGCAGTGATTCCTCTCCACACCGAACGAATGCTCATAATCCGTACCGCCTTTGGTCCTTGAATGTCGATTTCTGCAGATGGCCGTCGCTCACAACCAGATCCGCATCACCGCTTTGAGAAACCACTTTAGTAAACAACTTTCATTAACAGAGACTATCAATAGCTGCATAGGGTGTCAAATGCGAAACTTCTAACGACGATCTCTCAGGTAAGCTTGATTCGCTAGATCCAGCAGGTCGACAAAGCCGTTCGCCGGAGCGTCAAAGAATAAGGAGAATGGGAACCCCATGAACATCAAGGACATTGCCCAGCTTGCCGGCGTATCCACATCGACGGTCTCCAAGATCGTGAATCACAGGGACGCGAGCATCACTGCCGCCACGCGCGACAGGGTCCTTGAACTGGTCAGGAAGTACCACTACACGCCTTACGGATCCTCCAAGCCCAACACCACAACCTGGAGAATCGGGGTCCTGCTGAGTTCATCCATCTCCATGGACTCCACCTTGGACGGGATCATCCAGCAGGCACAAAAGTCGGGGTACGGCACCTTGGTTTTCAACAGCTATGGCGATCATGACCAGGAGGAACGCAACATCCTGGCCGCTCTGGAGCATCAAGTAGATGGCATGGTCTGGGAGCCGATCGACCGCACAAGCCTGGCCTTGAAAAGCAAAATCGAGGCACGAGGGACTCCTGAGCTCACCATCGGGCCCCTAGGAGACGACAGGACTGCTCTCATGCCGTACGAGGAGGCCGCTTACAGTCTGACTGAAGAGCTGATCAAGCGCCACCACACCAGCATCGCCTGCCTGCTCTCGCCGGGCAGACGGACCCAGAGCTTCCTGCACGGTTATCGTCGCTGCTTGTTCGACCACAACATCCAATACCACACTGACATGGTCATGAAAACCTTCGGTGAAGACCTGACCAGGGTGCTAGAGAACCGGCATGTCACTGGTGTCGTGGCATCTCACTATCACCATGCCCTGGAATTCCTTCAGTTCGTCGAATCCATGCATTATCGCCTGCCGCAGGACCTCTCCCTGGTCTCCCTGATGAACGACACCAACGTGCACCTACGCTACCCGGGCAGCCCCGAAATATCGTCCTACGTCATGCGCAATGCCGATTTCGGCGCCTACCTGTGCCGACGGATCATCCGCGCCATCGAACATGAGTCTGATTCGAGCGAGACTTTCGAGCATGTCTTCGCCCTGGACGGCGAGAAAACCGTCGGCCAACCCCCGGATCAGCAATGCAAGAAGATCGTGGTGGTCGGCAGCATCAACGTAGACACCTACCTGACTGCTCCTAGCCTGCCCAAGGCGGGTATGACCACCACGACCAGAAATTTCGCCTCCACACCAGGGGGCAAAGCCACTAACCAGGCGGTAGGCGTGGCCAGACTGCGGCATCAAGTCTCTCTGATCGGCAATGTCGGCAGTGATCCCGCCGCAGACTACATTTACAAAACTATGAGGCAAGCCCATGTGGATGCCGCTGGTGTGCGCAGAGTCAGTGGGGCAGACACAGGCAAAGCCTACATCTTCGTCGACAGCAAGGGCGAGTCGATGATCTCCCTAGTAGCGGGCGCCAACGAATCCCTGACCCCGGACGACATCACCGAGCGCGACCAGATCTTCAGAAACACCGGCTACTGCCTGATCCAGACAGAAATCCCCATGGACACTGTCGCCGAGGCTTGCAGAATAGCCAAGCGCCACCAGGCCGCCACCATCGTCAAACCATCATCCTGCGACCACCTGCCTGAAGACCTGCTGGATTCGATCGACATCCTGATCCCGAATCTGAACGAGTTGAACACCCTGATACCCGGACCAGGGTCGGTAGTGGATAAAGCGAGACAGTTCATTGACGGCGGGGTCGGCAAGGTCATCATCACCTTGGGTGAGCGCGGCTGCACCCTAGTCACCGCCAGCGGGCACAAGGACTTCCCAGCCCATGAGACCCGAACGATCGACGACACCGGCGCCAGCGATGCCTTCATCAGCGCCCTGGCCTCCTATCTGTGCAACGGATGTTCCCTGGACAAAGCCGCTCACATCGCCAACCTGGCCGCCAGCTTCAGCGTCGCCCACGAAGGAGTCATTCCCTCCCTGATCAACCGCCGCCAGCTCGAAGGCCTGATCGACTGAACGGCCCAGGGGCGAGTACGATCGGAAGGCCGTGATTGTCCACGGCCTTGCTCTGACTCAAGCTGAACGCTTCCATGTTCTCTGACTGGCCGTGCCAATCACCAAGGTCTGCGGTCATGGCCCCGTCTCGGTCTTTTAAACAGCATCTCGGTCTCATCACTATGGATTCCACAGCAGCTGTGCCATTCGCCGTCATGTTTCTTTCGAGTTTCATGACCAGCATGGCGCTTCACATTGGCGTGTATTCACAACCATTGCGGGTTCCGTTAAGCCGAAACTCCATCGTGGCGATCTCACTGTTCTCACTTCTGTGGCATGGTCTGACTTCATGTGTGCGTAAACGTTGGATCCGACAGGGCCGCATGCGTCCCATCACGATGGGCCCCTATAATTTTATAGGGCACAGAATCCGGAATGGGAGCCATTGATGGCTGCAGCTGTTCTGGCTTCGGTGCCAACCGCAATACCGCCGATGGTCGCACGGGAATATGTCACTACGGGAGTTGCAGCAGGTGCGGTAAGGGACTGATCTCAAAGGTGAATCAACCAATTGAAAGGGTACTGAATCAATGCAACATTCAACATTTACCACCGACGGCCAGGCGCTGCAGTGGACAGGCGACGGCGAATACCTTCGCATCGAGCCCTGGGGAACCGATTCAATACGCGTCCGATCCTCGCAGATGCACGAACCTGAAGACCCAGACTGGGCGCTTTTACGCGACCACCATGAGCCTGCAGAGGCAGTGCACATAAGCATCGATGACCAACGGGGACAGGCCACCATAATCAGCGGATCTCTAATGGTCAAGGCGCGAGCTTCGGGCGGCATTGGCACAGGCAACGGCTATACCGAGAAGTGCCTGCTCAGCTTTTGGCGCACCGACGGCAAGCTGCTCTTCAGCGAGATGAACGATGGCGGCTCCTTGAATTTAAGAGCACGCTCTTTCATTCCCATCGTGGGAGGCGACCACCAGGTCAAGGTGACATTCGTCCCTCCGGAAAACGAACGTCTGTACGGCATGGGCGAATATCAACAGAACATCATGAACCTGAAAGGCTGCACGCTCGAACTGGCCCACAGGAACTCGCAAATCTCCATACCCTTCGTCGTCTCCAGCAACGGATACGGATTCCTATGGAACAATCCGGCAGTCGGTTCCGTCAGTTTTGGGAAAAATAAGACTCAATGGTCGGCGGAGAGCACTCGACAGATTGATTATTGGATTACAACCGGTGCCGATTATCGCTCAATTATGTCCAATTACGCAGACGTTACCGGTCATGCTCCTCAGATGCCTGAATGGGGTCTGGGCTTTTGGCAGAGCAAGCTCCGCTATTGGAACCAGGATCAATTGCTGCAGGTTGCCAGAGAGTTCAAAAAACGCGGCATCCCTCTGGACCTCATTGTCATTGATTTCTTCCATTGGCCCCACATGGGTGATTTCAGATTCGAAGACGAATTCTGGCCAGATCCAGTCAGCATGAGCAAGGAATTGCACAGGATGGGAATTCGACTCATGGTGTCAATCTGGCCGCAAATAGCACTGACTTCTGAAAACTATCCAGAGATGAAAGCCAAGAATCTGCTGGTACGAGCAGACCACGGCGAAGACATCGGCATGATGTTCGAGGGACCCAGCCAGTTCTTTGATGCCACCAACCCTCGAGCCCGCCAATATGTATGGGAGAAATGCCGTGAGCACTACGCCGATGTCGGCGTCGACGCTTTCTGGCTGGATGAAGCCGAACCGGAGTATGGCACTTACGATTTCAGCAATTACCGCTACTGGGCTGGACCTGCTCAGCAGACAGCCAATTTGTATCCGCGGGAATACAACAAAGGGTTCTACGAGGGGCAGCTGGCCTACGGGCGCCAAGGACAGATCGTTAACCTCACCAGATGCGCATGGGCCGGATCCCAGCAATATGGGGCTCTTGTATGGTCGGGCGATGTAGCATCCACCTTCGAGGCGTTCAGAGCACAGATTACCTGCGCTATCCATATGGGCATGGCCGGCATTCCTTGGTTCACCACCGATCTTGGAGGCTTCCACGATGGAGATATCGACGACCCCTCGTTCCGTGAACTGTTATTGAGATGGGCGCAATTCTCCTGCTTCTCGCCGGTCATGCGCAATCACGGTGACCGTAGCCAGCATCACCCCGATGGGACCACCAAGACCGCTGTCGCTACAGCGCAAGGCGAACGACGATTGCCGTCCGGGGCGAGCAACGAACCATGGAGTTACGGAAAGTCTGTCGAAGACATCTATGTCAAGTTCATCAGGATCCGAGAACGTCTTCGCCCTTATTTGCGTGAGCTATTCGCTCAAGCGCATGAGGATGGGCAGCCGCTCATCAGGGGACTGTTCTACGAATTCCCCCATGACGACGCTGCCTCCGATATCGCCGACGAGTACATGTTCGGACCTGATCTGCTGGTCGCCCCTGTGGTAAAGGAAGGAGCCAGATCTCGACAGGTCTACCTGCCTGGGGACGCGGCTACGCAGTGGCAGGATCTTCGCGACGGGGCGATGTACGACGGGGGCCAGAGGATCACCGCAGAAGCCCCGCTGGATACCCTGCCGGTATTCGCAAGGGACAGCGGAAACCACGAGCTGCTGGGCATACTCTGATATATCCGTCGCACGGTCACGGATGTCCATTGTCATTCGCATCGGGTCGGGGCCGCTCGTCCTGACCCGACTTCTTAGTCGATCAAGACATGATTCATCCCGTTCCCGGTCTCATTGAGCTTTCACGCTCATATGCCACCCTGTGCAACGTTCACTCAGGGAGTTTGCCAAGTTATCGACTAAGTGAAAGGAGGATTAGGCAGCGGATCACCAGGTTATGATCCGTAAGAAGTCAATATCTCGGAAAGCGATTCTAGCGTAATCCATAAGTGAAGAGACAAACCAATAAACGAGTGCCGATGACCATAATTCCTGTGGGCATCAATTCCAACCGGCCTGGTCAGTAACTGGCACCGGAGCCTTTTATAGGCTTGCTCATAACCGTCAAAGAGCGAATAATGATGTCCAAAGTGCTCTGCGAAAATGACTAGTAAACACTAGCACGCAAATAGCCGTACCTATGGCCAGATAGGATTCGAGATACAGGAGGGGGAACGATGGCTCAAACAGTACGTGTCAATGTTCCTCGCACCATTCTCGATTGGGTCATGTCCATAGGCGCCAAAGACCATCTAGGTGAAGGCCAACGTAAGAATATTGATGCTTGGAAACAGGGCACCAAACGGCCTACTGTCTCACAGCTACATGACATCAGCGACAAGTTGCACGTGCCATTCGGCTACTTCTTCATGGATGAGCCCATTGATGATACGCCGCCTATCTATGCCAAACGCACTATTGGCAGTCAGCAGCCACAAGGACGTCCTTCACGAGATCTTGTGGACACCACTGACCAGATGACTGCCATTCAGGACTGGGCGAGACAAGACCGTATCGATAATGAAGGCACCCGACTGGGACAGGTGGGTTCTCGAACCATCGATGACGATAGCAAGCTTATTGCCGAGGATATTCGTCAAGCTCTGAAGATTGATGAGCGCTGGTATCGCAAATCCGGCCTGCATGAACCAGCTAAGGCTTTCAAGCTGCTGCGCGAGCGCGCTGAGGGTACTGGGATTCTCATCATGCAGAACGGAGTGGTTGGCAACAACACCAGCAGACCACTCGACCCCAAAGAATTTCGTGCTTTTGCGCTCATCGACCCATACGCCCCATTGATATTCATCAACAGGACCGACGAACCCGAAACCGCTCGCCTCTTCTCCCTGGTGCATGAGCTGGCACATGTTTGGCTGGGAGCAGATGAGTTATACAATGACACCGCCCTACCCACCGGAGTCACCAGGCTTGAACAGGTCTGCAATGAGGTAGGGGCAGCCATATTGCTGCCAGACGAAGACTTCCTGGAAACGTGGCAGAGCATTCCGGACGACACCACATTGGACGAACGGATGAAAAAGCTGAAGGCATGCTTCCCTGTTTCCCACACCACTTTGGCCCTTCATGCCCTGAAGCATAAGCTGATCAGCCAGGAAACCTTCCAGAAATGCAACCAGGCCGCCCAAACCTGGTCAGAAGGAACTAAAAATCAGCAGCACTCCGGAGGAGACTATTATAAAAACAAACTAAGCAGATTCGATTCTCGCTTTCTGGAAAGGATGGCGAGCAGCGTAGCCGAGGGCAGAACCACATATCTGGATGCTTATCGTCTCACTGGCACCAATGGTGATACTTTCACCAAACTCATGAAGAGAGCCATCTCATGACGCAGCCACTCCTTATGAATCCGCTTTTTCTTATCGATGCAAACTGCCTGATTGAGCCCTACAACCGGTACTACAACCCTCAGTTCACTCTATCTGCACCGTTCTGGCAGCATCTACATAATTTGGTTAACTCGGGCCGAGTGGCAATCATCGACAAAGTTCGCGACGAGGTATACGGTCACAACTGCCCAGAAGTCGATACCTGGTTGGATGCCATAAACAGCTTACTAGTCATCTGCGAGGAAGAGGATGGCATTATACAAGCATATAGCGCAGTGCTCAATCAGGTCGCCAGACCTGAAAATGGATACAAATCCACAGCATTTCGTGAATGGGCTAACAAACAAATTGCCGACCCCTGGTTGATCGCTACGGCGAAGTTTTACGGTGCCACTATCGTCACTTTCGAGCAAACCCAAGCTGAATCAGATCGCCCGTGGAAGCGTCCCAAGATTCCGACCGTCGCCTCCCAGCTTTCGATCAGCACCGAAAACCTATTCACCTTCATGCAGAACGATGGAGGCTTCTGAAGATTCAGACTGCAAAGCCTGTTTCATTTTCTCTCTCGCTTTCATCTTCAGACGCACCACCGCCTAGAGTAGGTGTAAGGAAGCATCGCAGCATCAAGGTACCAAAGGAGCAGCCACTATGCGGCCAATGTCGGACTACGTCAAGGATTTGCAGCACTCGGGCATGATCGCCCACGATCTGGATGAGACCATCGACTTCTACACCAACAAACTCGGGTTCGAGCTGGTCGGCATCTACCCCAACGGGGAGAACCGCTGCGCCTTCCTGCGCCTGGGCCATTTGACCATCGAGACCTGGGAGGGCGAACCTGCGCCCATGCGCACCGGAGCCATCAACCACTGGGCTCTGGACACGCCGGACATCGACGCCGCTTACGAGCACGCCCTGGAGATGGGGCTGAACATCAGGGAGGACTCCATCCAGTCCATCCCCACCTTCTGGCAGCACGGAATCCGCTACTTCAACGTCATCGGCCCCAACCAGGAAACCATCGAGTTCTGCCAGATACTCTGAATGCCCGCTGCAAGCGGGCGCAACCGCAGCCACGAAGGTCTGGGCCCTGCCCCGTACGAACAATCCCATGCCAGCAATGAGGCCCATTTGCTGATCTCCCTGCAACGGAGCCAGCTGCTCATGCCGACTATCGGGAAAGTCGCTGTAGCCGGCGGCCTGCGCACCGTTTATGGCATCTTCGAAGAAGGGGAGGGTGCTTCAAGTCCTGATCGGCCTCTCGCCGCATCGGTGGGCCTGGCCCCGTCCAAGACCTGGCTCTACTATGAAAGAGCGTATCCAACGATGGGTACCACAAATGAAAGGGGTTCCCATGACGAACATCAACATGGTCACAGTAGCCGGCGGTGGGGTGCTAGGCAGCCAGATCGCCTATCAATCGGCCTTCAAGGGCAAGAAGGTAACGGTCTACGACATCAACGACGAGGCTGTGGCGGCCGCCGAGGAGCGCGTCCGAAACCTGCGCGACCTCTATAAGAGGGACATCAATGCCACTGACGAGCAGTTCGATGCGGGCCTGAACAATCTGAGCTACAGCTCTGACCTGGCTGAAGCAGTCAAGGACGCCGACCTGGTCATCGAGGCCATCCCCGAGAAACCCTCCATCAAACATGATTTCTACCGGAGCCTGGCCAAGGCGGCCCCCGAGAAGACCATCTTCGCCAGCAACTCCTCCACCTACGTGCCCAGCACCTTCGCGGAGGACACCGGCCGACCAGACAAATTCCTGAACATGCACTTCGCCAACCAGATCTGGCGCATGAACACCGCTGAAATCATGGGCACCAAGCAGACCGACCCCAAGGTCTTCGACCTGATCGTGGACTACGCCAAGGAAATCGGCATGGTCCCCATCGTTCTGAAGAAAGAACAGCCCGGATACGTCCTGAACACCCTTCTCATCCCCCTGCTCAACGCCGCCGCATATCTCTGGGGCCACGACATCGCAGACCCGGAGACCGTGGACAAGACCTGGATGATCGGAACGGGCGCCCCCATGGGGCCCTTTGCCATCTTTGACGTCGTTGGGCTGCGGACCGCTCTCAATATCACCAAAGAGCAGCAGGGCGACAACCCCGATTACAAGCCCTTCATGGAGAAGATCCAGAAGATGATGGACGAGGGCAGGAACGGCAAGGATTCCGGGCAGGGCTTCTACACCTATCCTGATCCCGCCTTTGACAGGCCTGACTTCCTGAAGGCCTGACAGTAGGCTCTTTCTAAGGACAAAGGATCCGGCCGTCTTAGGGACCACGCCATAATCGACGGGTCTGCAGGATGGTCGGGTCCTCTTCGCTTTTAAGCCATGACGATGATTTCCGCTATGCACAATGCGTAATCTGGAGCTCCGATTCAGCCAACAGACCGTACCCGTCGACCTACTGCACGGTTCCACGACTAAAATGAGACTCTGTCAGAATGCATCTCGAGCCTCTCAAAAATTTCGTGGAACACTTCGTGAGATTCCAGTTAATCAGCGCACTCTGTTAAGAGTGTCCCGAATATGTTGAAGAGTGGGCAGATCTACACGGTCCTTGGCTGTAGCTTCTTGAATTTCATTAATGGCCTGGGAATAGAAGAGGCCAGTCGTAGCATCTGGCACCAGCGGCAGGGATTCGACCTTACGCTGGATTTGGTTGCTGATATCGCTCGCCTCCTTGTCATTCGGATCCAAACATGAATCGAGGAAGAGCACCTGAGATTTCAGTTGCGCCCGATTGGCGACCTTCTCTTCTCTGATGGCCTGCTGGCGAACCGTATGCACGTTGGCTGTAATGTTGCCGACCCATAGGGAGATGACCACTATGGTGAGCAAAACTTCGACCAGGAGGGGGATGAAAAAACCATTGGGCAATATGTGCCGCAAGGCAAGACTCCCAGACCACCAGGGGGCGTTCCAAGCTGAGAAGTAGAAAATTGCGATGATGCCTTGAATCAGATAACCGACAGCGGGAAACACCACATTCTCAGCTATCAGCCGGTAATAAAGGCTCTCGCTTCTCGAAGCGGCACCGTCATCGCTACGCGACTGAGCCACCCAGCACAGGATGGTGAACACCACCAAGAAGAACATCACAATCCACTGAGCGGGAGGTGCAAAGCCATAGGTGCCAATTTCGGCCATGAAAGCCGCACAACCTATGAGCGTCAGGACCGTTGTAAAAATCGAAACCAGATACTTCATTCAAGCCACCTACATTTCCTTGAGTATGTCGGCTTTTTTAGCCTCATACTCCTCTTGGGAAATAAGCTCCTTCGACAGCATTTCTTTCAGTCTGCTCAACCGCTCTACAGGGTCGACGGCAACCGGTTGAGGAGCTGCTTGCGCCTGTCCCATCGTCTGATTGACCATTTTGGGAATGACCTGGCCCATGCCGGCACCCATGGTCAATCCCATACCCGCCCCTAGAAGGGCTCCACCGTCAGAGCCAGGATTGGAAGCGGCACCATTCATGGCATTCAAAACCTGAGCCTGCTGATAGTTGGTGCCATAAGTCTCATAAGCAGACTGCTGGCCCTGCGCATATGCCGCTTCGCCTTGCCCCTGGGCCATACGCCCATAGAACTGCTCGCGGTTCTTGGATACCAGATCCTGTGCTTCCTGTCTGGCTTCATTGTCGATGATGTCAATTGCGGAAATGCTGAAGTTCAGTACTTTCATGCCATATTCAGCAGCAATGGGCGCGATTTCATTCTCGATGGTCTTGGCATAGGTTACAGCATTGGCAGGCACTGAGATAAGAGGCCCCGCCCACTTGGTCAGCTCAGTGGTCAAGATGGAAATGATGTGGCCAAGGAACTGATTGCGGAAGTAGTCGGTAATCGACTCCTGATTGCTAAGATCATAGTTGTTGCCAATCAATTGAGTGAGGAAGATGCCGCAATCGTCCACTTTGATGCGATACGCGCCTCTTGCCCTCACCTCGGTTTCGACGCCAATCCCCTGGAATTGGTCAGAGAGCGCCTTGTCGTAGACCTTGATAGGCGTCTGTGTGCCCCACTTGATTTCCCTGCTAGTCGCCGTACGAACGAAATAGACCAGCGAATGGAACGAAGAGACTCCACCGGAGAGGCTGTTCCGCAGGCGGGATATAAAGGGATAATTGGCACTGTTCAGGGTATAACTACCCGGATCGAAAATCTGCTCGATCGTACCCTGATAGACAAAGATGGCTTTTTCTCCGGGACCTACCACCAAGGTGGTTCCGTTGTTGAAGTCTTCCTCGGGGTTTTTGAATATGAGTGTGTCATTATCTGAACGGTTCTTGATGACATCGACAAAGTGCTTCTCACCATCCGCAAAAGCGGCTTCATTGGAGTTGCGCTTGAATACAGCCATCTGTACACCCCTCTTTCCTATGCACTGTTCAATCCGTATCCATTACCTGGTCAAGCAACAATCAGTCGTCATATTCATCCCACAGACTCACAAGACCATGGGCAGAATTCAGGAAGGACTCTGAGCCTTCATAAGTGTTGGACTTCAGTTCCAGCTTTTTCCCTGTCCTCATACTGATGACGCAACCAAAGTCATCCACTCGAATATCGACTATGTTCTTGAACCGATACACATCAAAGAAGGTGCGGCCTGGAGGTGTCGCGTCCCCAGCCTCGTCGGGCTGGAGTTCAAACATGGCGGAGTATATTTTTTTATTCCCAAACATCCAGACGGTGATCATCATATGACCGTTCATTTGCTGGATGTAGGAAACCGGTTCCACCCTGCTCACTTCGTCCTCGTCGAAAATGCCGCAGATCTCCATAGCCGTGGCCTTACGCCTATCTATGGCAACGCTGTAATCTTCGAAACTCACTCCTATTCCCACCTTTCCCGAATCACAAACTTCAGCATCGATCTTCACTACATCAACAATTCGTTCATCTCTTGGCTGTCAGAATCGGTCAGTCCTCCTTGCTTGGCTGCTTCCATTACCTTCTTGGATGATTGCGAATACCTGATGTAGCGCTGCTCAAAAAGTCGTTTGATCAATAATGATTTCGCACACAGATACTGGGGATGTGGATTCATCTCAATCGCAGAATCCAGAGTCGCCATTATTGACTCCGCCTCTTTGAGCTTTATCTTGAACGGTTTTTGAGACTTGAACCTGCTTAATGCAATATGAAAAAGAACATCGGAATCGTTAGAACCATTTTCCACAGCCTTTTCCAAGTTCTTAGCGGCTTCTTGGTATTGGCCCCTGTCAAAAAGGACATACCCCAATGAAGCCAGCACTTTCGGATCATTGGGCGAATCCTTCAGCACCTCCTGGTACTTATCAAGGAATCGTGCCGAGTCCTTATAAGTGGCTCGACGAACCTGTTTAAAGTTCAACGAAGTTACAACAACAGGTCTTCCACAATAAGGACATTGCTTGCTCGAAGCCGAAAGTGGTGCCCCGCAGCCGGGGCACACGATATCCGAATCAACCGAAGGCATGATGCATCAACGGCGCCGCATCGATCTGTTTATGTCGGCCATGCCCTTCTGAATAGCCTGCGTCTGCTCGGCCTGTGCGGCCAAAGCACGCCTAGACTGTTCAGCCTGAGCTTCCATGTTCTTCTGCATCTGTCGCTGCTGCTGCTCAAAGCCACGGGCATTGTCATCAAGACTCTTTAGGAACAGATCATCAATCTTCTTGAAAAGACCCGTAGCAGGCGAGTGCAGTGTCTCAGCATGTCCAATAGAGTCGACGAAGCCATCGAAGAATCCATTCCATTCAGCGAGTAGATTGGCAGACTTGTTTGCATCAATCTTCTTGAAAACGAAGTGGCAAATTATGCCAGCGATGACCATTATGAATCCAAGAACGCGAAGTTTCTCATTAACAACGCACAGGAGCCCTAGTATAATCAACGCAATTTTGACGAGTAGGAAGATAATATGTTGAGTTTTCAGTTTCTTCTCTTCTGCTTCAATTGCAGAACGCTTATCGGGAAGTTGCTGGTTGAAAGAGGTATTCAGATTAGTCAGCTGCTGCGAAAAGTCATCAGGTAAAATCCTGTCCGGCCCTTCCAAATTAGCCGTACGGATCATGCTCAACTGATTTTTGGCATTGCCATAAGCAACATTGACATCGTCGCTGTGATCAAAACCAAGAGCAACAATATTTTCTTTGTATCCCATTCTTCAGTCTCCTTGATTTGGATAAACATCAGGGAGGAGAATGCATGAATTATGGCTTAGCTTATGGCCTACCCCCCCCCCCGCAATACGGGCAGGGCATTAAACAAACCTTTAGCGAAAGCAGACATCATTACCTCTTTCGTTCCCCTGCGATGTTCTTGACAAGCTGACTATACCACTACATATACGACAGCAGTCAAGAAGTCCTGAAATGCGACCTCTTGAAACAACATATACAGGCCTCTTTTTTGTATCTGTCTGTCTTTAATTGATCGGGAATGCAAAACCACTGGATTCGAGGGCGCATCTACATTCTTCCGCACTGAAGAAAGCTGCGTGGTAAGCTGTATACTTATGACATTTTTGTGAAAACCGCTAAAGGAAGAGGCAGACAGGGAAATCACAAGGCGGAAAAGACGAACAACGGCCTGGTGGCCGGAGAAGGAATAATGGCAGAGGACGATATAATTTCGGCCGCGGACAGCGGTCAGCACGAGCAGAAACGGCGCGATAAGCACACAGCCAAGCAGATCAAAAAACAGCAGGCCGCAGCAAAACGCAAGGCCCGCAAACAGAACCCCCGGCAGCATCGGGGCTGGAGCGAGCGCCTGCACCTGACCGACATCAACGTGGTGGACAGATCCACCCTCAAGCGGGCCATCGCCGGCACCGTGGTCGGTAACTTTATGGAATGGTACGACGTGGGGGTCTACGGCTACCTGGCAGTCACCATCGGCCGCGTCTTCCTATCCAACGCATCCGATGCCGTGCAACGGCTCTTCTCTTTGGGCGTCTTCGCTGTCACCTTCATCGCCCGTCCCCTGGGTGGCGTGGTCCTGGGCCAGCTGGGCGACAAGGTCGGCCGCCAGCGCATCCTGGCCTTCACCCTGCTGAGCATGTCAGCAGCCACCCTGCTGATCGGCCTCCTGCCCAGCTATGCGGCCGTCGGTCCCCTGGCACCCATCCTGCTCATCCTGCTCAAACTGATCCAAGGGTTCTCTACAGGCGGCGAGTACGCGGGCGCCTCGACCATGGTCACCGAATACTCACCTGACCGGCATCGCGGCTTTTTCGCTTCCCTGCTGGATGTAGGATCCTACTTGGGCTACGCTTTCGGGGCTGCTTTGGTCTCCCTGCTGGAATTCTCCATTTCCCCTCAGGCCATGCTGGCCTGGGGCTGGCGCATCCCCTTCATCATCGCTCTCCCACTGGCCGCCATCGCGGTCTACTTCCGGGCCAAGGTCCAGGACACGCCCGCCTTCCGCCAAGCTCAGGATGCCAGCGACGAGAAGACCAAGAGCCAGCACAAGGGCCTGTTGGATCTGATCCGGGGCTATTGGCGGGAGCTGCTCATGGCCTTCATCCTGGTGGCAGCGGCCAACACCCTGAGCTATACGCTGACCGCCTACATGCCCACCTACCTGTCGGGCACCCTGCACTACAACACGGCCCAGGCCAACCTGCTCTCCCTGCCGGTCCTGCTTATGGTGGCCTGTTGCATCCCCATTACCGGAGCCCTTTCCGATCGCTTTGGCCGCAAGAAGGTGCTGTTCATGGGGGCGATCACTGGACTCTGTCTGTCCCTGCCGGCCTTCCGACTGCTGGAGCATGAGACCACAGGTGCCGTCTTCGGTGGACTGGTCCTGCTGGCCATCCCGGTCATCTTCTTCGTGGCCAATCTGGCCTCCACCCTGCCGGCACTCTTCCCCACTGCTTCCCGTTACGGCGGCATGGGACTGTCCTACAACCTGGCCGTAGCCGTCTTCGGCGGCACCGCGCCTGTCATCATGGAAGGGCTGGTGACCGCGACTGGCAAGTCCCTGGCACCTGCCTACTGGATCATGTTCACCTCGACCTGCGGTCTTGTTACCGTGCTCTTCCTGGCGGAGACCGCCCGGCGCCCCATGCCCGGCACCTTGCCTACTGTGCTCAACCGACAGGAGGCACGCGACTTGGTGGCAACCCAGGACCGCAACCCCGACCTGGACGTGAAGACCATCATCAAGGATGCCGAAGAGAGCGGAGTGCGTAAGATGCCGAAAAAACTGGCTGCCGAAGTTATGAAAAAACTGGGCAGCAACAAATCGACTACTGGAACCAAATAAAAGAGCGGAACAAGCTTCCTCTATCCTGATACAAAATGGATTGTCGGCTCCGGAGACAGACCCGGAGCCGACAATCTATTAGTCTCAATAAGCTCAAGAACGCAACAGTATCTCAGTCAAAGCTGATTGAACCGACCGTGGCACTGCTGAAGTCACCCCCTGTTCGCCGCCAGGGAATCCAGCTTGCAGGGTATCCAAGCCCGCAAGCGCATCCACTCCTTGCCTGGACACCATATCTGCGAGCTGATCTTTAACTTCAAAAGAGATCTGAGCTTTCTTTAAGACCTCACTGGAGTCATTCATCACGGGGTTGCTGGCCAGTTCAGCCCGATCAGGCAATATCTCAACCTTAGAACCAACTGGCACCCTACCTAGGTCAAGCCAGACTGTAAGTGTTGATTCGTCATACGTCGTTGCGACTCTCCTCTCGCTACCGTCAATCCGCACTTTGCAATCCGTAGGTGCCCAACCGCGTAAAGCTACTTCCCAATACCTCTGGGATGGCAAGGCTTCAGCGCATCCATTAACAGCATCTATCGTGACTACGCCGCCGGAAGACCAGTTAAGGCGGATAGCAGTCCTTGCGGCACCCGCCTCCCGCTCAGCCTTGTCAAGATTAGGAGAAACAGGGAAACGTCCAGCATCCTCGATCAAGGTGAAGCAACCGTCTGCACCAGGGAAAACCATCAGGACCATCTGTTCGGGGTTGTCAGAAAGTGGATGGCAATCGGCCGATAGTCCATTCCTGGTGCCCGCCACAAGTTTGCAACGCCCAACAGGATAGTTGTCAGGAGAGGAAACGCGCTCTTCACCCGGGGTTTCATAGGCAGACCCTAAAGGAATAATTCCCCCAGCTTTTGCCAAGATTGGCACCCTGTCGATTGTCCGCCACAGGCTCAACCTGCGACCTTGCGGATCCCTAGCTTGGTAATGACGACCGTCCAAGCAATCGAACCAGTCCCCTGAAGGCAGCCAGGTTAGGCTCTCCCCCATCCTGGTAATGACATCGACAGGCTGCGAGATCGGGGAAACCAGGATCTGGCTGCCAAACCAGTATTCGCCGGGAAACGCATAAGCATCCTCGCATTCTGGATCTTCCCAGTAAAGAGGCTGAACCAAGGGGAGCCCTTCGTATGCTGCCCGCCAGTTCATTGTATAGAGATAGGGTATTAGCGCCTGTCGTAAGCGCAAGGCGTTCTCCATAGCACCTCGGTAGGGCTGAGGATATTCCCAGGGCTCCTTCCCCTCAAAGGGCGAAGCTGATGAGTGCAGACGGTTGATGGGACTAAAGGTACCCAACTGATACCATCTGGCCTCCAGTTCGTCATCCCTACACCCTTTCATATGGCCGCCAATATCATGACTCCACCAACCAAAACCGATGTTGCTGGCAGTCGCCGTGAAGTAAGGCTGGAACTTCATTGAATTCCAAGTAACTATGGTGTCGCCGGAGAATCCTATCGGGTACCGATGCGACCCAGGGCCGGCATACCTGGAAAGAATCAGGGGCCAATGACTGGAACGTGCACTGTCTAAGTAGTGGAAGTGATTAAGCATCCACAAAGGGTCCAGTCCCGGCACCCGAGTCACACCCCCCTGCTGCCAGTCCAGCCACCAAAAATCAACTCCCTGGGACTCCAGCTGATGATGCATTTTCATGTAGGCCTTAAGGAAGCGGATGTTCGTGAGATCAAACATAATTGGATCTCCCTTGTCTGCATCCACCCCCAATGTCCATGCCATATCAGCATACGGCTCCTCAAATGCTCTAATCCCATCTCTGGGATGAACATTGAGAGAAACACGCAAATCCCTCTTATGAAGAGAACGGAGGAAACCCACAGGGTCCGGAATCAGCCATCGATTCCAAGTATACCCAGTCCATCCGGATCCGTACTTTGGATCAACCGAATCCGTCAAATGCCAATCCATGTCCATGACGGCAACGGTGAATGGTAACCCAGATGCTCGGAAACGATCCATAAGACCTAGATACTCCGCTGAGGTATAGGGGTGGAAACGACTCCACCAGTTTCCAAGAGCCCACCTGGGAAGAAGTGGAACAGGTCCGGTTAACTGGTAAAAATCCGCTAGAGCCTCTCGATAACGATGGCCATAGGCAAACAAATAGATATCTGTCTCCTTGTTTTCCCTGGAGATGATCCAATGACCATACGGGTCTTTCACCTCCCCAACTCGGTCAGTGCGAACAATAAGGTTCGAAGTTGAATCGTCCAGAATGGCCCACCCATCGCGGGATATGACACCGTCTCCCAATGCGATCGAACCATCAGCCTCGTCAAGAGTTCTCGCTGTCCCATGCAGGTTATGCAGGGAATCATCACCGAAATGCCAAGTGTTGAACTGATTGGAGACCCCTTTCACCATGGCACTGAGCCCCTCCTTGGCAAAGGAGTTGTAATCATATTCCAGCCTTAGTGCTGGCGTATCAATGACAAGCTTTTCATCTCCTTTTATTATACGTGCATGGATTTGGTCAGGATCGGTGAAGTTTCTGTTGATTACGGTTTGAGTGGCCTGGTCTTCAAAGACCCCGTTCGCGGACCATTCCAGCCTGATCAGGGAATCGCTCAGGATCCCTATCCTCCAGTGATCCCCACAGATGGTCCACCTTGCATTCATGGTTGGCCTAAGCTTGTTATTAAACACAGAGAAGCCTCGATATGAGTCATCTATTCCCCGCATAGAATAATTCCTTTCTCTGTTTTGTCATATACAGACCCGCATCAAGAAAGCCTCCATGTAAGAAACTAGAAAAATGTTCCATTGAAGAGATCATCTTGACTATTGCTTACTTGCCGCTCCCACTGGCTACTCCAGCTATGAATTGCTTCTGGAAAACCACATACACCACCAGCACCGGGATAATGGCGATAGAAGTTGCAGCGAACAAGCCGCCGTAATCGGTCCCATATCGCCCACTGAACATTTTCAGTCCCACGGAGAGCAGCTGTTTCTTCTCATCGGTGATCATCAAGAACGGCCAGAGGTAATCCTCCCAATTCCAGAGGAAGGTAAATATGGCCAAAGCGGATATGGAATTCCTGCTCATGGGCAGAATGATGCGGTGGAAAATTACCGTATCCCCGGCACCATCCAATTTGGCCGCTTCCACGATTTCATCCGGTATTCCCCCAATCGATTGGCGGAAAAGGAAGACACCGAAAGCGTTGACAAGTCCCGGTGCCAGCAGAGCTTTGTAGGTATCCAGCCAACCAAACTTGGTCATCATCTCATATTGAGGAATGATGGTGACCGCCCACGGCACCATCATGGTGCTAAGCACAATACCGAATATCAAATTGCGCCCTCTGAACCTCATCTTCGAAAACACATATCCCAATGCTGCGCTTGTGTAGATGATCACGACCGTCTTGAACGATGACACGAACAAAGAATTCAAAAAGAGACGAAGAAAATCGAACTTCTCTTGTATGCCACGGTAATTGCTCAGAGTTGTGGGCCTAGGGAAGACACCGCCTGACACTTTCACGATCTCGCTGTTGGGCGCAAATGACGAAATGAACATCCAAACAAAGGGGATGATTGTGATCAGAGCAAGGATGAAGAGCATCCCGGTCAGGATCCAGGACCACATTTTCCTTGCCCTCATGATTCCTCCATATCCATGTCGCCTGAGGCCTTGAACATCAGAATCGTGAGCATTCCTGTCATGATAAAGAGAAGAACACTCATGGCCGAAGCCGTGCCGAACTTGTATTTCTGGAAGGCCTCATCGAAGATGAGGTAGCTGATTGTGTATGTTTGCGTTCCGGGTCCACCGCCAGTCATGATCATGATCTGCACGTACGCCTGAAGATAGCTGATCAGGGAAGTGATGACGATGAAGAGAGTCATCGGCTTCAACAGTGGAAGCGTGATCTTCCAGAAAGTCTGCCAGGCATTGGCTCCATCAATCGCAGCGGCCTCGTATACGCTACTCGGCAAACTCATCAAAGCTCCCAGATAGAGTACGACTGCGTATCCGAAATCCTTCCATATTGTCATAATGATGACGGCCGGCAAGGCCCAGTTAGGATCCTTTAGCCAGTTGATGTCCAGTCCAAGGACCCGGTCGATCATGCCGAACTGCGGGTCAAACATCCAAACCCATACAAAGGCCACCGCCACCATGGGAGTAATGGTCGGCATATAGAAGAGACCGCGCAGCGTATCCTTGGCCTTGACCAGCTTCGAACTGAGCAAAAGCGCCAAGCCCAGACCGAGAACGATACGGAACACGACCGATACCAGGCAAAAGACAGCCGTGTTCCCTATGGACTTCCAAAACAGACCGTCGGAAAGCACCTGACGGAAATTATCAAAACCGACCCATTCATAGGTACCTATCAGTGGATTCCACTCATGCATGCTACCTGCGAATGCCTTGAATATCGGGTAGATCATGAACACGCTGAAATATACGACCAGAGCTGCAAGAGATACGTTTCTCATCGTGAACACACGACCGAGGCCCTTACCAGTCTGGATGGTCTTGCTGCCTGTGTGACTTGTTTTCGTCACTGCCTTCATAGCTGTGCCTTCCGACGTCCATTCATGGTCTATCGCCTTGCCTCCTCATAGAAGGCGTAGGCAGGCTCAAGGGATTTGAACCCGGTGCCTTTGATGTCTTTCTCCATCAAGGCCTGGGTCGAGTCCAGAGCGCTATCAATCGACTTATGGTTCTGGAAAACGTCCTGGAAAGACTTCTTGGCGCTTGATTCCATAGTTGAAGGTGTCGGTCCGGGCCAAATCAAACGGTCGATCCTCGGCTTGATAGCGGCCATGATCGGCATAGAAAGAATCTCTGGATCGTTCTGCAGAGATTTCTTAGCCGGGAACGAATTGAAGGCCTTTGCATCATCCTTGATGAACTTGTCATTGGCGAGGATGTACTTAAGAAAGTCCTGTGCCGCAACCTGCTGTTCTTTGGACTGGTTCTTGTTGACACCGGGGGTTGATTCTCCGTTGTAACGATCATAGGCAAAAGGCGTCTCTTCAGTGAACGTTGGGGTTGCGAAGACTCCGTATTCGATATCCGGATACTTCTGCTTCAAAGTGCCAGCGAAGCCTCCCCACTGGTATACCATTGCTGTCTGCCCATTGCCGAAGCTCTGACCCATGTCCACACCGAACGCTGTTGAAGCCACCTTGTATTTGTCATACAGGTCCTTGATGAACTGCATGTTCTCTTTTGTTGTTTCATTTTTATAGTTGGGCTTCGTTCCTGAGGAATCAAACATGAGCTCGCCCTTTTGATAATTGAGCCCCTGCCAAAGACCGGGATAGCCCGCGCTTGCTTCGTCCCCATTGAGGTTAAAACCGGATTGCACCATCTTGGAACCATCCCATTTGGTGAGCTTTTGGGCGTCTGTAACTAACTGGTCCCAAGTCTTCGGAATGTCGGAATCGGTCAAGTTGGCTTCTTTCCAAAGCCTCTTGTTGTAATAGATATTCCCCGTGTTGATGACCGTATCGATGTAATAAGCCTTGCCTTTCTCAAGGTGGGCGGAGACCCCGGTGTAATCGGCTTTGAGCTTGTCTGCTGGTATGCCAATCGGGGCCATATAGGGCTTTAGGAGGGCATCTTGTGAATTATGGACAGCAAAGAGCACTGGCCCATTCTTGCCTTTTAAGGCCAGGGGCACCTTTGTCCAATAATCAGCCCAAGCAACATTCACAATTTTAAAGGTGACATTAGGGTGAATCTTCTGATAATCACGGGTCATAGAACTGATAGGGTCCTGTTCCTTGTCGACCCAAGACCAGTATTCGAGCTGGATAGGCTTGCCTTTATTCACAAGGTGATTCGGGTCGTACTTGACATTCACTCCAAGAGTTTTCAATCCCTTGTCGGCTTTAGTGTCCGTCTGGCCTCCCCCCTGGCCACCCCCTGCGCCACATGCTGACAAAGCTATTATGCTAACGGTCGCAAAAAATGTAGCCAATATGCGTCTTTCTCGCATTGTTTTTCCTACCTCCTTGTAAGATATTTACTTGCAAAACCTATTGTATATCAAAGGAACAGTCTCTATGTTCAACTAGTCAGAATAAAAGGTCTATTAATGCGACCCTTAGCATTATTTAGCTATTTTTCTGAAAACAATTAACCTCTATTACACCCCATACGCGGCGTGTCGATCTAATCCATCTGCAAGCGAGGATAAAGTGGGCGATTGTTATACTTACAGAGTTGGTTACATTTTCTCCGCATTGAGGTGGCAAGTGTTCAAAGCCAGCGTTTACGACGTTGCTCGCGAAGCAGGGGTGTCGATTTCGACAGTATCGAGATCTTTCACCAGTCCAGAAAAGGTATCCGCGAAAACACGGGCGAAGGTAATGAAGGCCGCTGAGGCCATGAATTTTACCGTTACGCACACGGCAGCCAGCCTCAAAACAGGCCGGACATTCCGAGCGGCACTGCTGGTTGGCAGCGAACGCTTGGATTGGTTTGGCTCCTTGGTACGCGAAGGACTGGACTCCATCCTCCATCCGGCTGGTTACGACACCTCCGTCTATCCCATCGGCGACTCCGAAGAACAGGAACATTTCTTTGCCGAGCTGCCTATCAGGAGAAACGTCGATCTGGTTTTTGTCTCCTCCTTCGACATCACTTCCAAGGAAACCAGCCGCCTGAACAGTATCAATGTACCGATTATCGGTATCAACGTCGAATCGAACCATGATCTGGACGGCTCAGTGAAAATCAATGACACAAAGGGCACCAAGATGGCGGTCAATCATCTACTTGCACTGGGGCATAGAAACATCGCGTATATGCACATCTCGCCAAAGTCGCCCCTGCACTTCAGTTCTTTGAACCGTTTGCAAGGATTCCTAGCAGCCTGCAGACAGTGGCCGGAACCAGTGAAAACCGAATTGATAAAGTTGCAACCTGGACAAGACGTGTTCAGCTCTTTTGTCTCTCAGATCCAAAGCATGGAAAGCCGCCCGACTGCTCTCTGCTGCCAGGATGATTCGGTAGCTATCCCGCTGCTTTTCAAGCTCAACCGTTTTAGGCTCACTGTCCCAGGCAATCTTTCCCTGATTGGTTTCGACGACAGCACTTACGCAGATAAAATCGGGCTGACAACAATTCACCAGGATCCTTTCGACCTGGGTGCCAAGGCTGGTTCGCTTGCATTGGAATTGCTGAAGAAAACCCCACCGAAGAATCCATACATAACCTTGGACACCCAGATCATGATTCGCAACACGACCGCTCCGATTGAAGACACCCGCCCTCTGGATGAATGGGCCTGCAATTCATGATTTCACACCGACGTAAGTGTGATACGAAAATATTTCCTTGAGAAACACTAAAAACACGGCATTAGTGGACAGATCACCATAACATTCATCGGATCGGATCAAGCAAGTAAAATGAGGTTTAAAGCAATCCCAAGGCAGATACCGGATGATTGACCAAATCCCGCTCGATCCAGGCCATGACCAGACTGGCCAGGGCATCAACCTCTGCATCGGTCAGAGCCCGGCCGCGCGGGATGCGATGCCAGCGCTCGATGCACCCGCGGCAGCAGGTGGCCGTGGCATGCTGGGCCGTGAAGACCGGATGCCCGCGGTAGGGGGTCTGCTTGCCGTCCTTCAAAGGGTGGGCAGGCCCCACGCGCTTGGCCAGCATCTCATGGGCGTGGCGGTCGATGGTATCCCTGCCCTTGGCGCGGGCGTAGGCGCGATCCTTGGCCGATAGAGAGAATCCAGCGCGGAAACGCGAATGCTCCAATCTGGCAAGAGTGTCCTGAATCCAGGCCTCATCTGCTTCAACTGACGCTGATCCGCTGCTGGTCATTCCCTGCTCGCCTCCATGTTCAGCCTTACCAAAGAGTCTGTACCCAGGCAAGGTTTCCCATGCGGAATAATTCACCGAACATGGCACCAACGGGGACCAGTGTCGGGGGTAGGGTGAAGACAGTACCTATATTCATCAACTATCCGACCCGCCATGATCCGTCATGTCCGGGTCACGAACAAGGGGGCTTCATGGCCAAAAGCAAGATGACTGTAGCCGAAATGATCGGGCTCTTCCTCACCCCTGACGCACCTGTGCAGGTGACCGCCTTCGACGGGTCGGTCTTCGGGCAAGAGCAAGCGCCGCTGCATCTGGAAGTCAAGAATTCCCGTGCCATGTACTACATCGCGGAAAATCCCAACGATCTGGGTCTGGCCCGGGCCTACCTGCAAGGCGACTTGGATTCTCCCGAGCTGCTGCCAGGCAACCCCTACCAAGTCCTCAAGGAACTGATGGACCTCAAGCACTTCGTCAAGCACCCCAGCAAGCTGGATCTGGCCCGGGCAGCTGGGGCCGTCTTCTCACATGGAGTGCGTGTACCCGAGCCACCCGCCATTGAGGGGCCTTCCTTGGCCAAGCGACTGACCGAGGGCATCCGCCCCCATACCCGCCGGGGCGACGCAGCCACGGTCAGCTACCACTACGACCAGTCCAACGACTTCTACCGGCTCTTCCTGGGCTCCTCCATGACCTACACCTGTGCTGTCTTCGAGAAGGAGGACGACAGCCTGGAGGACGCTCAGTGGCATAAGCTCAACATGGTCCTGGACAAGATGCGCCTGAACAAGGGCGACCGTCTGCTGGATGTGGGCTGCGGCTGGGGCTCCATGGAGATCGCGGCCGCCCGCCGCGGCATCCACGTCATCGGCGTGACTCTGGCTGAGGAGCAGGTCGAATGGGCCCAGAACTGGATCCGCCAGGAGGGTCTGCAGGATCTGGCCGAGGTCAGGCTGATGGACTACCGCGACGTGCCCGAGTCCGGCTTCGACGGGATCTGCTCCATCGGCATGATGGAGCATGTGGGTTACAAGCAGTACCCCTCCTACTTCAAGGAGATGATGGACAAGCTTCGTCCAGGCGGCATCCTGCTCAACCACCAGATCACCCGCACCAACTCCCACGACCACAAGCGGGCGGGCGGGTTCATTGACCGCTACATTTTCCCCGACGGCGAGCTGGCCAGCCCAGCCGAGATCGAACTGGCCATCCAGGATACCGGCTTCGAGGTCATCACCCAGGAGAACCTGCGTCAGCACTATGCGCTGACCCTCAAGCACTGGACTGAGAACCTCCAGGAGCATTGGGACCAGGCCAAGCCTATGGTGGGCGCGCCCAAGGCGAGGCTCTGGGGCCTGTACATGGCCGGCGCGCGGCTCAACTTCGAGCTCGACAACATTCAGATACACCAGTTCCAGTGCATCAAGCCCGATCCTGAGACCGGCACGGACACCTACCCCCTGCGGCCATGGTGGGATCGGTAGTATAAGGGCCTGCTGAAAAGGGGCGAGGAGTCGAATCCTCACCCCTTTTTGTTTCCGCCACCGTACAGCCCGGTTTTCAGGATGACCTGTCCGCCGAAGCCTCCAGCCGGGCCAGATCCAGGGCTTTGTTGAAGGCATCCGAGGTCCAGCTGGCTCCAGCCACCTTGTCCACCTTGAGGTCCTTGAGCGGGCGCCCTTGGACCACTCCAGGCACAGCCCGAGCGAAGCGTTCCATGTGACCGCGCGAAATGGGCGAGTCCGAATGCCCCTGAACCTGGACCCGGCTCACCTGGCCTCCCGACAGGTCCAGATCTACATCGATGCTTTCAGCCCCGTCACGCCCGTACTTGCCCGTCAGAGCGTAAGTGCCGTCGTGATAGTTGCCCGTATCAGCCGGAGCGGTCGGCAGTCCATCGCGGGAGACGGCCGTGGGCTTGCCCTCGCCTGCCGCACCGGATCCTTCCGCTGACCCTGGAGCAGAACTGGACTCTGCGTTTGATCCGGCGAACTCGTCGTCCATGGGCTTGGCCTGCTGGCTTCCGCAGCCGCCTAGGAGGGAGCCGACCGCCACCAGGGTCGCCAATGTTGCCGAGGCCGTGACCAGCCCCCGAGACTTGCTTGTGGCCATCTCAGCGTTCTCCTTCTGACTCAGCGGCTGATCCCGGCAGAGACCCACCTGTCTTGGCCATTTTAGTGGGGTCATGGAAGCCCACGGGAATATCCTGGTCACCGGTGTCGCCAGGAGCCCCGCTGAAGGCCGGCCGGCCTCCGGCTGCCAGGTAGGCCTGCTTGGCCTCCTCATCATTCCACTGCTCACCGGCCAGCACCCCGTGGTTGAGCATGATCTCCCGCTGGGCGCATGAGGCCACCAGAGCATCGTGCGTGACCACGATCAGGGAGGTTCCTTGGTCATGCAATTGCCTAAAGAGGTCCAGCACGATCCGCTCATTGGCCTCGTCCAGGTTGCCAGTGGGCTCGTCAGCCAGAATCAACTTGGGCTCATTGATCAGCGCCCGGGCCACGCAGACCCGTTGCTGCTCACCGCCCGAAAGCTGGCTGGGCAGGTGGCGGGCTCGATCCGCCAGACCCACCCGGTCCAAGGCCTTCAGGGCCTGGTCCTCATCCACCACCGAGTGGTAGTACTGGGCCACCATGACATTCTCCAGGGCAGTCAGATGCGGGACCAGGTAGAACTTCTGGAAGACCAGGCCGATCACGTTCTTGCGCACATCGGCCAGCTGGGACTGGCTCAGATCCTCCAGCGGCCGCCCCTGCAGACGGACCGAGCCGCGGCTGGGCGTATCCATGCAGCCCAGAATGTTCATCAGCGTGGTCTTGCCTGAGCCGGAAGACCCCACTACGGCCAGCCACTGACCTTGCGGGACGCTCAGGTTCAGATCATCCAAGGCATGCAGATCGCCGTAGATCTTGGATACATGGTCCAGGTCCAGCAGCATGCCGCCGCCTGACTGGGACTCGCTCGCCTTTGCCTGCGTCATTGTCATTCCTCCCTCAGAACTAGGGCCGGGTCGATACGCGAAGCCCGGAGGACCGGCCGGATAGATGCAATCATGGATATGGCCACGCTCAGCAGGACCGTACCCAAGGCCAGCCACCAGTTGAAGCCCAGTGGCCGCTGGAAGACCGACAGGCAGAGCAGTCGGGCGAAGCCATAGCCCAAAGCGGTGCCGATCAGGCCTCCAGCCAACCCGTAGCAGGCCGACTCAGACAGAAACTCCATGGCTATCCCCCGCGAGGAGGCACCCAGGGCCTTGCGCAGACCGATCTCGCTGCGCCGCTGAGAAACAATGGAAGCCATGGTGGTCCCCACGCCCACAAAGGTCAGGACCAGCACCACCACCGAAACCAGCCAGAAGAGCGACTGGAGCATGGCGATGGTATGGCTGTCGCCTGCTGTGATCCTGGCGACCGGCCGGGCCTTGACCCCCATGGAGGTCATATCGTTGATGCTGGCAGCGATGGCTTTCAGACCTGAGGTCATGGTGTTGACCGAGTATTCGATCACATCGGTACCCCGCTTGGCCCCGGTCAGGAGCTCCAGATCGGACAGGTCGGCGTAGATAATGCGATCCTCGGGGCCGCCAGTATCGACAATGCCGCCCACGCGAAAATCACGACCCTGCCCCCCGGCTTTGCCTGTGAAGGTGGACTGCCCGGCCGGATAACCAATAGTTATTGGCTTGCCAGTGGTCAGCCCCAGCGAATCTGCCAGATCCCGCCCCACCATGACCCAACCAGGCTTCGGCCAAGCTCCTTCCACGCTCCAGTGACGGTTGAGCTGGCGCACCTGGTCTGGGTGGATGCCGGCCATCACGCGGGCGCCGGCATTGACCTGCACCGTCTCATATCGATAAGTAGCGTACTTTGCCGGAGCCTTGGCGGTCACCATATGGGTGGTGTGGTCCACCATGCCCTGTTCAATGCCGGCCCCGGACCTATTGCCCCCCTGGATGGGCGAGACGACCAGGTTGGCCCCGTAGGAGCGCATCTCCTGGTTGATCTGTCTAGGGGCCTCGATGCAGACCGCCGCCAGGCAGAAGAGGGTGGCGGCACCCACCAGAGAAGCCACCACGGCCATCAGGGCCCGGCCCCGACGGCGGAAGACGGCCCCGAAAAGCATGGTCAGGAACATGCGGGTGTTGGTCATATGGCTCTTATGGCGATCAGCGGCCATGAAGCACCTCCGCCGGCCGAAGCCGCAGAATCGATCTGATGGACGAGATGGACGCCAGCAGCACGGTCAGGGCCAGCAGCACGAAGACCAGCACGAAGACCATGGGCCTCATGGTAATGCCCGAGCCGAAGACCACCCTGCCTACGATCTGAGCCACGCCAGAGCCCAGCAGGACGCCGACCAGAGCCCCAACCAGGGCGATCAAGGCAGTTTCGGCCAGCACCAGTCTGGACACGGCCCCATCGGTGGCGCCCAAGGCCTTGAGCAGGGCGAACTCCGAAGACCGCTCGCTTATGGATGACGCCATCAGATTGGCCACGGCGATGGCCGCCGCCAGCAGGCTGAGCACAGTCATCAGGATCATGACTGCCTGAGTCTTCTGCAGAACGTCGCCCTGCAGAGCTGCCACCTGTCTGACCTGCTTGGCCATGGACCCGGGGATGGCCTCCTCGATCTGGTAGGCGATGGATGAGGGGTAGGCCGTGCAGTACCAGGTCTCCCACTCGTCCTGGGAGAGGGCAGCAGGGTTTCGTGCGGCCTTGCGGGCCAGGTCGTTCTCGGGCGTGGTCAGGGCCTTGACCTCCACTTGGTCGATCTGATCGGTCAGGCCGGACATCTCCTGCAACGGCCGGGTGGGCAGGTAGAGGGAGGAGGCATCAGAATCACCGGAGTCGAAGATACCCACAATGGTGACAGTCTGTTGTTTACCATCCAGACCCACCTTGACCTGGTCGCCAACCTGACGGCCACCCAGTCGTGCGGCCAGCTCTTTGCCCATCATAGCCTCGGTCCTGCCGGCGGACCCAGCCTCGTCCTTGGGCCAGCGACCTTGAACCTTCCACCAGGGCCGAAGACCTTTCAAACCTACGGCGCTGCTCTCGCCGCTATCGACCTTGACGGTCCGGCCGAACCAGGTGCCCACCAGGGGAGCGCCGACCTGGTCCACGGTGCCGCGAAGATCCAGACGGGGGGCAAAGTCGGTGATGTTGTAGGCCCAGAAGATGGTCTTGATCCTGGGCACCTGGGACTCCTTGAGGAAGGCGGTTGGCGTTGACTGGTCGCCATAGAGGTCAGAGACCACAGCATCCGCCTTGGCCTGGACCGTGATGTTGGATCCGTAAGTGGACAGTTCTGCGTTGAGCTTGTCACCTACGTCGAAGACCACTCCCAGCATAGCCGTGGCCACGCAGGCCGACAGACAGACCGTGACGGCGATGAGCATTCTTCGCCCGAACTGGCGGCTGAATGACCGCACCATCATTCGCATGAAGAACATACCAACCGCTCCTTCCCTATCTCAGCTCTTGAAGTGCGAGGACAGAGCATCCAGATCGGCGGTGCTGATCAGTATGGCGCCCCGGCCGGTTTTATAAGGCAAGGGAACGGGATTGCAGCCGCCCTTGAACCCGATGGTGGCCAGGTTGATGGCTACGTCGCACTTCTTGCAGATAATCTTGCCGTCTTTTTCGTAATAGCCCGCATCCCCGCAGTTCTCGCAGGCATCCAGCCCGACCCCGTAGGCCGCGCCATTCTTGCGGATGATGATGAAACGCATCTCGGTGCCGTCCTTGGCCCGGTAGCTGAATCGATGCAGGTGGCCATCCTCCACCTGAGAGAAACGAATGGTGGCCGTATCGGAGGTCAAGGAATACCGCTCCGGAGGCGAGAGCACAGGCACCTGGTGGGCTTTGGCCGTCCCCATCGTCAGGGCCAGGGTGACGCCGATCATAGCCACCAGGCTCCAGACCGCTGATGCCAGGGCCCTTCGGCGGAAGGCCCGGTGGCTACGGTCGTCGGCTGTGGAGGCTCCGGTCACCGGCATGCGCCAGCCTGCAACCAAACAGGCGAAGACTGGAATGATGAAGACCAGGACCTGGGCAAGAACCAGGATCAGGTCGGCGTTGTATCCCAGGGCCATGACCCGGAAGGCCCAGCCGTGCAGAAGAACCAGGCCGGTGGTCTGCATCAGGGCCACCAGGGCTACGCCGTGCCGGACCAGCAGCAGGACCACCATGAGCAAGGCGGCCAGACGGAAGGCTATCCGGGGGCAAGAAGTATGCATGGTCCTCAGAATGGCAGCCACCGTCACAGCGGCAGCCAAGCCGAGCAGGAAGCCCAAGGCCCGCAGGAGCATGGCCGAGGTCAGCACAGGCTCCCCCGGCTCGACAAAGGCCGTAAGCTGCAGGATGACATCAGGCAGGGCGCGGAAGGTGGTTAGAGCTATGGCCAGGGCCGCCAGAGCGTTGGCCAGATCCATGGCCCAGGGGCGGTGATGCCGGTCCATGACCAGTCGGTCTGCGGCCAGCACCACCGCAATGGCGACCAGGTCGGCCAGAACGCAGGCTACCAGGGTCGGATAGTTGACCATGGTCCGCCGGTTGATGATCACGGTGGCGCGCAGGAGGGCGAAGACCAGCGCCCCCAGCACGCCGACCCCCAGGCCGATCAGCCGCCAGGAGGAGGAACGGGGCCGATCACGGCCCTCGCCAACCCCTAGCAGCACGCTGAAAACCATGGCCAGGAGGGCCGGGGCCAGAGTCCCCGGCAAGACCGTGACAAATTGCTCAAGCATAATAGGCGGCCGCTCACCACTGGTGGGGCGTGTAGTCCCAGTCCCAGCTGACCACGATGGGCTCGGTCCAGAAGTGGCCTTTCACGCCGGTCTCCGGATCGACGTGCAGCATCCATCCCTTCTTCTCCGGGGAGTCGATGGAATAGGTCAGCTTGTAGGACCCGGCCTTCTCCATTTTGATGTTGGCTCCGTAGTGCGGGCCGTCCGAGGCGTTCATCTGCATGAAGGTGCCGGACTGCTTGTCATTGGGATCGTCCTTGTTCTGGATGGTGTAGTTGACGGTCAGATCCGGGACGAACTCACCCTTGGCATAGCCCAGGTTGTTGTTGGGCAAGGCGTGGATATCAGCCTCCAGGTGCAGGCTGGCATCGGCCGCCTTCAGCCCCATGGACGCAGGCTCCATGTCGATGGGCTGGAAGAAGACCGTGCCGATGTTCAGTGGACCCTTCTGCTGATCGTCGGGCGGAATGGGAATCTCCTCGAAACCAGCCCCCTTGCCCGCCGAGGACTGGGAGGCGCCGGAAGCCTCAGGCGCGGGGGCCTCACGGGTGCCCGACCCGCCGGAGCCGCACCCCGCCAGGGCCAGAGTGCCCGAGAGCACCAGCGCGACCAGGGCGGTCAATTGTCTCTTCTTCATGATTGTCCTTCGCTCTTTGGTGTTTGCATGGTTGCCGTGACCTGGGAGGGCACAGCCCCTTCGGCGGCCTGCTCGGCTTCCGTCTGATGGACGGTTGCCGACGACGACCCGCCGGAGTCCTGATTCGACTGCACCTGTCCCTGCTTGTGCAGGCGGTGGGTCGACACAATTGCCAGCACGACCACGACCAGGGCCGCCAGGATCTGGGCGCCGATGGTCTGCATGTATGGATACAGCCCGATCCAGTCGCTGGTGGGCACGCCGGGCAGGTAGGTGGCCGGCACCAGGTCACCCTCAATCAGGGCATGGACGCCGCCCCCGGCGAAGATGACCACCATGACTGCCATGAGCAGGCTGGTGATGATGAAGAAGGGCCGGATGGGGATCTTGACCGAGGTGAAGCGGATGAGCACGAAGACGACGACCAGGACCACGGCGGCCGCTGCAAAACCGGCCCAAATCTCCCGTGTGCCGCCAGGAGCCATGGCGAAAATAGCCTGGTAGAACATGACCGTCTCGGCCCCCTCCCGGAAGACCGCCAGGAAGGAGAGCAGGGCCAGGGAGATCACGCTGCCCTGCGAAATGGCCGCCACTGTCCGGCTCTGTATGTAATGGTTCCAGGATTCCACAGAGGACTTGGACAGCATCCAGTTGCTGGTGTAGAGCAGCATGAGCATGGCAACCAGGGCCACCACACCCTCCAGGATCTCCTGCTGGGGACCGTTCCCGTTGAAGAGCAGGGTGAAGAGCAGAGCCACCAGCCCGCTGGCCACCAGACCTGCCGCAATGCCCCAGTAGATGTGCCGGATCTTGTCTTTATGGCCGGACTTGACCAGGTAGGCAATGATGGCCGCCACCACCAGGATGGCCTCCAGCCCCTCCCTCAGCAGGACCACAAAGGCCTGGCCGAAGGCGGAGGTCAGGAAGGAGGTCCACCCATTGACCTGGTCCGCGGCGCCTCCATCCAGAACGGCGGCGTCCTCGACCAGCATGCTCTTCAGGTCGTTTACCAGGGTCTTGGTTGGCTTGCCCGCCACCATGGCCATCCGGGTCTCCTTGAATTGGTATTCCACCTGGGAGACCCTGTTGCCGCTGATGGCGTTCATGACGTTCTTCTCGAAGCCCAGCTTTTCGTAATACTGGTAATAGGCCTTGTTGACCAGGTCAGATCCCGCCTGGCCCTGTCCCTTGGATGCCTGGGCGAGCGCCTGGTCCAGGATGGGCGTCATCTCGTGGGCCACCTGGGTCCAGGTCCGGTCGCCCTTGCCGTTGTTCCGATGCTTCTTGGCTGCGTCCAGCCGTCGACGATCCGCCTTGATCTGCTCCTGCTGAGCCTTGGCGTAGGCACGAGGATTGGCCAGCCCTTGGGTGGCATCCAGCTGGGTGGCCGCAACTGCCAGATCGGCCTTGAGCTTTTCGCTGCCCTGGGTCAGGGCCTGCCCGGCATCCGGAGCGTAGACCTGGCCCTGCAGGGCCTGGAACTGCCCGTCCAGGGCGATGCGCCTGTCCTGGCCTAGGGTCGACTCCACGATCGAGACGAATCCGGAGCCCACGTAACCTACGTTGTAGGCCCCCATGAATTGGGAGGCCGCCCCGGCGCGATCCTCCCGGGTATAGTCCTCACACCCTCTATCCAGCTGATGGGATATGGAATCGGCCACCTGGGTCCAGCTGTCATAATCCGCAGCCCCGCTTGCCGCCATGGCCGACTGTGGAGTCTGCAGGACCAGGAATATCAGGGCCAACAGCAGGCATGAGGGCAGGGAGCCAGCGGTTCTGGCCACTCGTGTCCTGCCGACCTGTGCAACCATGGGCGATGATCTCCTTCGTCAGTCCCTCGTTATCGAACCTGCGAGAAACGAAGGCCAATTTGACAACTACCGAAAATCAATCTAGCCCAAGCACAAATGGAAAAACAGACTTGTTTATAGCGTTTTGAGGCCATATAATACGCCCGCGCTCGCGGACGGTCAGTCGGCCAGCAACGGCTCACCCTTATGCTTCCAGAGGCAGATGCCGCCGAATATCAGCAGCCAGACCAATCCCAATATGGCTGGATACCGGGTGTCGGGAGCCAGGAAGAGCGAAAAGTAGATCAGAACGAAGAAGACGATGGCAACGGCTCCAGTCACCCGGTAGGCCGGCATGATGAATCCATCAGGCATGAAGTCCTTGCTGGTCCGGTAGCGGCGGTGAGCAAACAGGGTCAGGATGTAGATGAAGATGATGACCGCGCTGGAACAGGAGGTGAACAGGACGAAGGTGTCCTCGAAGCCGGGCAACAGATGCAACACCGGAGATAAAAGGATCAGCGCCCCGGATAGGACGATGGCCCGGGCGGGCACCTTGCCGCGCCGCGAAATCGTATGCAGGCTGCGCATCACTGGAGAGTGGCCGGCGGCGGCCAGCTGGAAGAGGTTGCGGCCAGCGGAGTAGAGCAGGGAGTTTAGCGAGGAACTGGCTGCTGTGATGACCACGAAGAAGACCAGAGCGGCCGCCCAGTCCACCCCGGCGTAACGGAAGACCATGATGAAGGGCGAGGTGAAGCTGCCGTCGGCGTTGGGACGGAAGGAGCGCCAGGGCACGATCAGCATGATGGCGACCAGAGCGCCCACGTAGAAGATGAGCACCCGAAGGATGATCTGGTTGATGGCCTTGGGCAGGACCTTGCGGGGATTCTGGGTCTCGGAAACGGTGACTCCCACGAATTCGATCATCTCGTAGGCGAAGAAGACCATCTGGAAGCTCATGAAGAAGGCCATCCACCCGTTGGGCGCCAGGCTCAGGCCTGTGGTGATGTTGTCCAGGCCCGCATGGCCGGCCGGGCTGATCCGGTCCTGTCCCGGCATGTGGACGGCCGGATAGTGGAAGCCTGTGACGACCATGACCACAGCCGTGGCGATCATGGCCAGGATCAGGGTGATCTTGATCATGGAGAACCAGAACTCGGTCTCCCCGAAGACCCGCACGGCGATCAGATTGACGCTCACCATGGCCGCCAGGAAGCACAGCTCGATCAGGCCCCGCCAGGCACTCAGATCAATGCCGAAGGTGCCGAAGAAAGTGACGAAGTAGGTGCCTACAGCGGTCAGCTCGGACATGCCGATCAGGATAAGCACGATCCAGTATGACCAGCCGGCGAAGGATCCCCACCCCTGGCCCAGGTAGCGGCTGATGAAGGCGATGAAAGTATGCTGGACAGGACTGCGGTACATGAGTTCGCCTATGGCCCGCATGAGCAGGTACATGATCACGCCGACGCCGATGTAGACCAGGATGATGGAGGGTCCGGTCAGGGCTATGGACTTGCCCGACCCCAGGAAGAGGCCGGTGCCGATGGTGCCGCCGATGGCGATGAACTGCACGTGGCGGTTGCTCAGCCCGCGTTCCATGCCGTCGCCCGACGAGGCGCCGCCACCCTGATGCTTCTGCGCCGAGGGGCCATTACCCGTGCGGTTCATCCAACTGCACCTCCTTGTCTTCGCAACCTGTCTGTGGTCGTCGGCCAAAGCGGATGCCCCGTAGAGGCCGGTAGGACAGCAATACCACAGGGGTGTCGATAACCGCCGCAGAGGCCTGGCGGCTGTCATCCGGCGAATTGGGTATCTCATATTGCGGACACTGCTATTCCACAATACAAGGGCAATGTCCCTCAGCCTGGGAGGCTCCGATAGGGTTGGCCCTGTCAACCGGCCGCATTCAGCTGACGACTATCACCACCTAAGGAATGGCATCCCCATGGATCAACCCAAGGAGTCGCAGGGCAAGGACCTGCGCAAGACCCTGAAGAACAGGCACATCCAGCTCATCTCGCTGGGCGGCGCCATCGGGACGGGACTCTTCTACGGGTCCGGGGAATCCATCTCATTGGCAGGGCCGTCCATCATCATCGCCTATTTGATAGGCGGTCTGGCCATCTTCATGATCGTCAGGGCTCTGAGCGAAATGAGCGTGGAAGACCCTAAGTCCGGCGCTTTCAGCTACTATGCCACCCGCTACTGGTCCAAGCGTGCGGGCTTTGTGTCGGGGTGGAACTACTGGATGAACTACGTGTTGGTGTCCATGGTCGAACTCTCCGTAGTAGGCACCTTCGTCAACTTCTGGTTCCCGGCGATACCGGCTTGGGTCTCTGCAGCCTTCTTCCTGGTGGTCATCACGGCCGCCAACCTGATGGGGGTTAGCAAGTTCGGCGAGTTCGAGTTCTGGTTCGCCATCATCAAGATTGCAGCCATCGTCGCCATGATCATCGGCGGGCTGGCCGTCGTGGTCATGGCCCTGCCCACAGCCAACGGCCTGCGGGCCTCCTTCGCCAACTGGTTCACCGTAGGCGGCGGATTCCTGCCCAACGGGCTCATGCGTCACGGGGCCAATGGCCAGTGGACCGGTCTGCTCATGTCGCTGGCAGTGGTCATGTTCAGCTTCGGCGGCACCGAGCTCATCGGCATTACCGCCGGGGAGGCCTCCGATCCCCGTCGGACCATTCCCAAGGCCACCAACGCCATCATCTGGAGGATCCTGGTCTTCTACATCCTGACACTTGGGGTGATCATGGCCGTAGTCCCCTGGAATGCCATCGGCAAGCCCAACGCGCAAGGCATGGTCGTCAGCCCCTTCGTTCAGATCTTCGACTCGGTCGGAGTCCACGCGGCCGCAGGCATCCTCAACTTCGTTTGCCTGACCGCAGTCATGAGCGTCTACAACTCGGCCCTCTACTCCAACTCCCGCATGCTCTTCTCCCTGGCCCGGCAGGGCAATGCCCCCAAGTACCTGGGAAGGCTTTCCAAGGGAGGGGTGCCCTATGCAGGAGTGCTGACCTCGGCCTGCATCATCGCTCTGGCGGTGGTCGTGGTCTTCCTCTGGCCCCAGTTCGCCTTCAACTACCTGATGAGCATCGCCACGATCTCGGCCATCATCAACTGGTCCATGATCATGGTGACCGAGATGCTCTTCCGTCGTGCTGTTGCTCGTGGCGAAGGCCCCGGCGACCTGGCTGGCAAAACCGGCGAAAGCGCTTTGGATGCCCTGCACTTCAAGCTGCCCTTTGCCCGTGTGACCCCCTGGGCGGTCCTGGCCTTCCTGGCCATGATCGTCGTGCTCATGTGCTTCTCGCCCAGTTATCGGGTAGCCGTCATCGCCGGGCCCATCTGGCTGATCGCCCTCCTGGTGGCCTACCAGCTGGCCCAGCGGCGAGCGCGGCAGTGACATAAGCGGGAGAGCTCAGCGGTCGTCCGCCTTCTTGCGGTCCTCGACTAGCGCCTCCAGCAGCCGCCGGTCGCGATCGGCGATCACGGCCCGGCTCTCGGCTCCCTGCCAGGAATAGAACCCCTGGCCGCTTTTGGCGCCCAACTGTCCTGCCTGAACCTTGGCCTCCAAGACCGGGTCCTCACCAGGGCGGTTGTCCAAATCGTCGTAGAGGTACTTGGAGATATTGTCGAAGACATCCAATCCTCCCAAGTCAGCACTGGCAATGGGCCCAAGGATGCTCCACCGCCGGCCCAGGCTGTAGGCGACGATCTCATCAACGGCCTGCGGCGTGGCAATGCCCCGTTCCACGATATTCAGGCATTCCCGAATAACTGCCGCCTGGATGCGGTTGCCCACGAATCCGAGCGATTCCGTGGACAGCGCCACGGCATGCTTACCGATGCGATTCATGAGCTCAACCGTGGTGTTTATCACGTCCTGGCTGGTGCGCGCAGCAGGCACCACTTCGACCAAGGGCATGAGCTGGGCGGGATTCCAGAAGTGGGCAACCAGGAACCGCTGGGGATGACGCAACACCGAAGCGATCTCAGTCGGCCTCAGCCCCGAGGTGTTGGTGGCTAGAATGGCCCGCTCGCCAACTATGGCCTCCGCTTGCCGCCAGACCTGGTGCTTGACCTCCATCTCTTCCAAGACGGATTCGAGGACGAAATCTGCATCAGACAGAATGCCGTAATCCGTGTCCTCTTGGATCCGATCCAGCACGCTCTCCCTCTGATCCTGACGAACCAGACCAGCGCTGATGAAGGTATCCAGATCATGCTCAATCAGTTCCCTGCCCCGGTCCAGAGCCTGGCGGCTGGAATCCACCAACCGGACCGGATACCCCCGCATGGCGAACTGGAGCGCTGTCGCATGCCCCATAGTGCCCGCCCCGATATTGCCGATTATCTTAATATCATCGACCTTCATCAGTCGCTGCCTTCTTTCCGAGAAAACCACGCCCATCCTAACGCGGTCAACCGGCGCTGCCAGGATCACCCAGCACGGCCACGGACCTTGCAGATTTACCTATCGATCATTGAAGGCACGGCAACCGTTTGGGCCTTGTCTGAGAATTCCTCTATGCTTGCCCATAATTGCAAAGCCACTGAAGAGGTCGCCGAACCTATCAGTAACCGGGAACAGACAGTGCGGTGTCGTGCATTCCCGGCGAAAGGAAGTCCGGCCGAAATGGTTCGGATCCGCCCATCCGAACCGTTGGGCCCGGGTCGAACAGGTCCGGGACTGTCGCAACCCGATGTTGCGGAGCGCTATGTGCAGTGTCACAGACAGGCAACCCGTCTGGATTCCGCCTAAGCGGAACTGACCGGAACCGTCGTCATAGGGCTCTCAGGTCAGTCCGAGGAAAAGAGCAGTAATGGCGACCAGGCAGAGCAGGAAGGGCGGCCCCTCAGCATCCACCGACCGGGTCCAACGCAACCTCAAGACCCGGCACGTCTCCATGATCGCCTTGGGCGGCTGCATCGGCACAGGGCTGTTCATGACATCCGGCTCCACCATCGCCAAGGCCGGGCCGGGAGGCGCGTTGGTGGCCTACATAGCCATGGGCGTCATGGTCTACTTCCTGATGACCAGCCTGGGCGAGCTGGCCACCCACCTGCCCACCTCCGGTTCTTTCGCCGCCTACAGCGCCCGCTACGTGGATCCGGCCCTGGGCTTCGCCATGGGCTGGAACTACTGGCTGAACTGGGCCATTACCGTAGCTGTCGACGTCTCCACCGCCGCCCTGCTGATCCAGTACTGGCTGCCCCATACCCCCGGATGGATCTGGAGCCTGCTGGTCCTGGTCATCGTCTTCCTGATCAACGCCCTGACCGTATCGACCTTCGGCGAGACCGAATTCTGGCTCTCGCTGATCAAGGTGGTGACGGTGATTGTCTTCCTGGTCATCGGCATGGCCATGATCTGCGGGATCATGTTCCAGCCGGCGGTCGGGTTGAAGAACTTCACCTACAAGGATGCCCCCTTCGTAGGAGGGTTCCCCGCTATTCTCAACGTCTTCCTGATTGCGGGCTTCTCCTTCCAAGGCACCGAGCTGATCGGCGTCACGGCTGGCGAGTCCGAAAATCCAAGCAAGGCGGTTCCCAAGGCCATCAACGACGTCTTCTGGCGGATCCTGCTCTTCTACGTGCTGTCCATCTTCGTCATCGCCGCACTGATCCCCTACACCAGCCCCAACCTGCTGAGTTCCGCCATGGGGGACATCGCCATGTCGCCCTTCACCCTGGTCTTCCAGCGGGCAGGCCTGGCCTCGGCAGCCAGCGTCATGAACGCCATCATCCTGACCTCGGTCCTCTCGTCCGCCAACTCGGGGGTCTACGCCTCCACCCGGATGCTCTACGCCCTTGCCAAGGATCATTACGCCCCGGTCGTCTTCGGCCACACCACCCGACACGGCATCCCCATGACCTCGCTGATTGCCACGCTGGTGGTCTCCCTGACCGCCTTCGCCTCCAGCATCTTCGGTCAGCGGATCTACATGTGGCTGGTAGCCGCCTCGGGACTGACCGGATTCATCGCCTGGATCGGCATCGCCCTGAGCCACTACCGCTTCCGCCGCGCCTGGGCGGTCCAGGGCCGCCGGGTTGAGGAACTGAGCTACCATGCCAGGCTCTTCCCCCTAGGGCCCATCCTGGCCCTGGCCCTATGCGTCATCGTCATTGGCGGGCAGAACATCGAAGCCTTCGCCACCTGGAATTGGCAGGAGATCGGTGTCACCTACATAAGCGTGCCGCTGGTATTAGCGCTTTATTTTGGCTACAAGATCCGGCACCACACCCGGATCGTGCCTCTGGAGGCGATGGATTTGAGCGGAGTTCAGAAATCATTATGAAAGATTCGGCAACTAGCATGACACATTGTGAGCATGGGAGCCGGAGGACCACACCAATGGCATAGACTCCCTATACGTTGAGGACCGGCCCAAGGACCCGGCCATATGAATCTATTCCGGCATCCAGTCGGCATATCAGGAATCGCAATTACAGCACGACCCCGGACTTCCCGGTGCGTCGCCCAGCCAAAAGGAGGAGGATCATGACGCAGAACACCAGCAATGCAGCGTCGAACATCAATCAATCCGACCGGGCCGGGCAAGAGCACCATGGCTACGGCAGCGTCAAGCGCAACCTCAAGACCCGCCACATCTCCATGATCGCCCTGGGCGGCTGCATCGGCACCGGACTGTTCATGACCTCCGGCTCCACCATCTCTACAGCGGGCCCTGGTGGAGGACTTCTGGCCTACATAGCCATGGGCGTCATGGTCTACTTCCTGATGACCAGCCTGGGCGAGCTGGCCACGCACCTGCCGGTGTCAGGATCCTTCGCCGCCTACAGCGCCCGCTACGTGGATCCGGCTCTGGGCTTTGCCATGGGGTGGGACTACTGGCTGAACTGGACCATCTCGGGCGCCGTGGACATCTCCACCGCCGCCCTGCTGATCCAGTACTGGCTGCCCAACACCCCAGGGTGGATCTGGAGCCTGCTGGTCCTGGTGATCGTCTTCCTGATCAACGCCCTGACAGTCTCCGCTTTCGGAGAGACCGAGTTCTGGCTCTCCCTGATCAAGGTGGCCACCATCATCGTCTTCCTGGTCATCGGCATGGCCATGATCTGCGGCATTATGTTCCAGCCGGCGGTCGGCCTGAAGAACTTCACCTACAAGGATGCCCCCTTCGTGGGAGGTTTCCCAGCCATCATGAGCGTCTTCCTGATCGCGGGCTATTCCTTCCAAGGCACCGAGGTAGTGGGCGTGACCGCCGGGGAATCCGAAAACCCCGGCAAAGCGGTCCCCAAGGCCATCAACGACGTCTTCTGGCGGATCCTGCTCTTCTACGTGCTGTCCATCTTCGTCATCGCCGCACTGATCCCCTACACCAGCCCCAATCTTTTGGGAGCCTCTGACGGGAATATCGCCATGTCGCCATTCACCCTGGTCTTCCAGCGGGCTGGCCTGGCCTCGGCAGCCAGCGTCATGAACGCGGTGGTGCTGACATCCATCCTCTCGGCCGTCAACACCGGGGCCTACGCCTCCAGCCGCATGCTCTACGGACTGGCCAAAGACCACTACGCCCCGGCCATCTTCGCCAGGACCACCAAGAGGGGCATCCCCCTGGCGGCCCTGGTAGCCACGGTCTGCATGTCCCTGGCCACTTTCGCCTCCAGCATCTTCGGCCAGTCCTTCTACATGTGGCTGGTGACCGCCACCGGACTGACCGGATTCATCGCCTGGATCGGCATCGCCCTGAGCCACTTCCGCTTCCGGAGGGCCTTCAAGCTCCAGGGGCACGACTTGAGCGAGCTCAAATACCACTCCAAGCTCTATCCGTTCGGCCCGGTCCTGGCCATAGTGCTCTGCGTCATCGTCATTGCCGGACAGGACATCCCCTCCCTGCTCAGCCTGAACTGGTCGCACATGGCCATGACCTACTTCAGCGTGGTTCTGGTTCTGGTCCTCTACCTGGGCTTCAAGCTCGTCAACCACACCAAGATTGTGCGCCTCAAGGACATGGACGTGTCTGGCGCCGAATCCGCCCACTGAGGTAAAAGGACAACACGGACAACCTTGTAGAAAGGCCACGTCCTCTATAACAAATGATGCCCCCATCCAAATGAAATTGACCAGCTGAATGGGGACACCGCCATGCCAGGGACATAAATCCCCAAGTCTGGATGCTTCAGTTACTCATCCGAGTCTACATCTCACTGGAACATGTAAGGTGATTCTTCCGGGGGGGGGGGGGTACTGGAATTGATATACCTGCAGCGGGCAGTTCATCGCCCCGTCCTCCTCCGATTCCACAGAATCGCCACGGCTCCCGTCAATAGCAAAGCGGCGGCAGACAGCGCAAGCACACGGACGGCGACACCTGTGGAGGTCAGTGTTCCACTTTTCCCGTCGGTCTGCTTCTGAAAATCAGCTACCTCGTGAAGCAAGCCTTCAAGTTCGCTGATTGCTGCATCAACCTGCGCCTGCGTAGCATGAGGATCCGCCATCACCTTTCGCGCCCCTGCCACAGCCCATGCAAGACGCTCAGACAGTCCGCGAGAACCTGCTGTAGACTGCAACTTTCCTGCCTGGTCGAGGACCGCCTTAAGACGGCTCTTATCAACCTTCACAGAGCCGCGATCATCTGTATTCAGAGCTTGCAATGATGCCTGCGCCTGCACCAAATCGGACACAGCCCGATCCACCTGATCCTGGGTCGCGCTTTCATTATTTAAAACACCTTTGGCACGACTCAGCGCTTTGGAAAAGTCCTGCCAGGACTGAGTGGCATAAGCCTTCTCCTGCAAAGTATCAGCCTCATTGACGGCTTTTTGCAGCGTTCGTTTATCAGCGGCAGGCCACACCGAGGCTTTGCTCTTCAAACCCTTAATGGCTTGCTGCAAAGTTGCCGTGGCAGCATCGATCGCGGCCTGTCCTGCTTCCGGATCATGCTGAAGACCCCGCGCCTTATCAAGTGCAGTGCGAAGGGCAGCTACTGTGTCTTCCGTATAATCACTTTGTTCTATTGAATCAGCCTGGTTGATTGCCTCAGTCAGATGCTCTTTATCCGCACGTTTCGCCAAAGCCTGCTGTGCCGCTGCAAGCTTATTGAACGCATCATTGACATCTTTCTGCGTAGCCTTTACGTCGTCCAGCACTGTTCGAGCGCCTTTCAAAGCCGAGCCGAAGTCACCCCAGGTTCCTGGCGTGTAGTCTTCCTCGTGAATGGTGGATGCTTCCTTGACTAGATTTGCAAGATTGGTCTTGTTGACTTTCTCCGTCTGGTCCGGAGCATGCACCTGCCATTCCGCTACGGCAACGCCAAAGGTTCCGGTGCCTTGATGAGGATCTAGAACCAGGCGCAGCTTATCGGTGTATACAGGGGCGAATTCGGCAGTGCTCCAACCGCCACAGTCGGTGGCGTGATGCGCAGGATCATTGCGCACTGTGGCATAGCGGGCATGCTCCACATCCCGGAATATTCCATTCTCATCCAGATATTGAATCTTCCAATTCCTGGGAATTTCCAAACCACCCTTGCCGTCATTGACAGTACGGAAATTAGCCCAGAACTGCACTCTGCTGGAGTCGATGGTGATTTTATGCGGCCAGTCATATTCAGCATACATTCCATCAACCGCCGCTCCCCAAGATCCCCATACTTTGGCATTGATATCAGCATCATCCTCTAATGGCCAAGTGTCATCGATGAGTATGCCGTCATTGAGCTTGCCTTGTGCAGGCGACCAGGATGCTTCAGCGCTGACCGATGAGGTCGCAAACTTCTCGACCCATCCCATTTCCTTCTGATACTGATCTACAACATGAACGGTCAACTTGGCGCGCGTTCCTGAGGCAACATCAGGCACCACGCCTTCAACCGAATAGTCGCCAGGACACTGCAGATCAATAGCCACCACCTGTTGGGCATCCCAAGTCACCGGCAGTCCGCTTTTGTGAACGCCGTTGTTGTAGATGCCTGTAACTGTGGAAGGCAGACGCAGAAGGGTCCTCTCGCTTCCTGTATACACTGTCTGCTCACTTGGTTCGATACCGTTGATAAAGGGACTGCGCAGGTCAGATCGGACCCATACGGTCGCTGTCGATTTCTGGGAAGCGCCAATCACAGTACCAGTCAGTTTGAACTCTCCCTCTGAAGACACCATAGCCTTCGTTACTTGAGGCCAAAGCACGGTCAGATTCCTGCGCCAGCCTCCGCCATAGGCCGCCTCTACCTTTGACGGCAACTGCGGCACATGACCGATTCCAGTAGGCAAATCCAGGTCAGGTACAGTCAGCGGATCCTCCGCATAGGCTTCGAACTCACTGATTCCGACAATGGCGCCCCTAGGAAATACAGCTCGAATCCCATCGGTATCGACCTGATCAAAAAGCACAGTATTTGGTCCATCCTTATCGACGCGATAAACCGAGCTGGACCGCAACTGGACATCCTTCCAGCTCCCGGAAGCCATGTCATGGTATTGCAGCTTCCACGAACGAGCCATGGGCACTCCGCCATTGTCTGTCCAGAAATACAGTGAGGCCTTGTTGAGAGGGACTTGTCCGGGCCACTGCAGCTGCAGCCACGGCTCTTCTCCCGTATAAGGATCCCCCCAATTGTTCCAGCTGAGGTTAGGCGTGCCGCTATCGTTGGAAGTATCGCCATCATTAACTACCTTGACATTCCCGCTGGGAAGGTAGCCATTGGTATAGCTGGCTGTAGCCTTGGCCTGAGCAGCTGCATTGAACAGACCGTCTGATGGGACTCCGTGGACCCATACATCTACGTGGCCCTCCTTCTGCCCATCCGATGCGATCAGTCGTAGGACATAATCCCCTTCCAAATTGAACTTGACCGTTGTGGTTGGCGCGGAAGGATCGGCGAACGTCGCCTTCCCTGAGCCAGAAACCTGGGCCCAATTCGTCGTAAGCCGACCGAAGGGCATACCATCATCCTTGACGACTCCGGATAGCTGAGCACCTTGCGAGCCGATTTTTGATACATAAGCCTCCACAGAAGGCGGCTGATTCTCTGCTGTAGGGGTGGGGATGCCCGTATGGTAAGCCTCAATCTCTTTCAACCCAGTACGCGCATCAGGTGCATGGGTGAATGTGACTCTCAGTTTCCCAGTCTGTATTGCAGGGAACCTGATCAGGTTGTAATTGGCCTCGGGCACATTGGGCGATCGATATTGTTGCCCGACTTGCTTCCACCGACCGGCTGCATCCTGATACTCCAACCGGTACATGGTGGGTTCCGCATATCCCTGAATAGTAAAGTTCGCCGCTGTCTTATAAAAATAGAGACGGACTTCATCGACAGTTGATTGCCCTGCCAGACTCACCTCTAGAGAGTCGGCAGCATTCGGCGAACCAGCAGTCCCCCAGAAGGGCTCGTTGATGGTGCTGCCGTCCACGGCAGCACTCGCCGGCTGGTTCGGAGCCTCAAAACTGGCTTTGACCTGAGCTCCACGTGCCAGATCGTTACGGTCAATTGCCCTGGGATCAATATTGCGGCCCGCCTTGGCGAAGATGTCGGTCACACGCGAATCAGCGGAATAGGCGACATTTTGGGCCTCCGTCACAGGTTCGCGATCGAGAACGACCAAGGTCGCGGATGGATCTGCCTGATCCCCCAACCAGGCCTTTCCCGTATGCGCGTCATAAAGGACATGCGCCAATTTGTCCGAAGTCATGACTCTCCGACCTGAAAGATAGAGGGAAAATCCAGCTGGCCCATGATAATGACTGCCATCCCGATCCCAGACGATTGTCATATCCTGCCCGTGGTAGCTCAGATTGTTGATGGTGAAATAGTCCCAACCCGGTATGGCTATAGGGTTCAGCTCGATTGTGGAATCCTGCCTAGGCACCAGACCTGCAACATCCTCGATTAAAGTCCAGTTCGTAGTTCCAAGCTGGGTGTGATGAATCCACGACCGATAGCCGATTCGCCCGCCATGCTCAGCGGTCGCTGTGTTCCAGAATTCATTTTGATCAGGATAACGGTTATCGCCGCCTTGATAATGGGCGAAGGCATTCCAATATAGCAGCTTTTTGAACATTTCCTTGCTGATATAGCCCTTGTCGGAAGCATGATATCTACGAATGCCTTGGGCATAAATACGGAACAGGGGCACAGAATTGATCACAGAGAAATTATTGGAGTAGGTTTTCCCCGGGTTGGCTTCAGCTCTGGACTTGACGTCTTTCTGGTTGGCAGTATAGAAAGGAAAGACGGGGAACTCATCAGCATCGGCGAACAGCCTCAGAGCTTGTTCATAATCATCATTGTAGTCAGCATCCCCCTGAGCCGGCATCAGACCGGCTGCGTATGGATAATAGTTGTTGTTCTCTTTCCACTTGGCGAATTGTCCGCTGTGTTCCCCGATGAACTTGTGCTGGATGAGTTTGATATCCGGATTCCAAAGCTGCCCGAGGATCTGTGAGCGGATTTCATCTGCAGTACGCGACATCGCTTCCGCGCCTTCACTGTTGCCTGCCGTGGCGAACGCCTCCGAAGCGGCCTTGGCGTTCGCCCAGACCCAGGCGCTTTCGGCCCTGTCCATGGGTTCGCGTTCGTGCTCGAAAAAAGAGACCGCATCAGAATCATTGCCAGTCATAGAAGCCCAGTCCCAGTCGATAAGCTTGTTGCCGTTGCGATTGAAGGATGAATTCTTGGCCCCTATCAGCGCATTGACATCATTGCGCCCATAAGTTCCTATTGCCGCGGCAATGTCGGCGGGACCTCCATGCACCTTGAAAGATTCCCAGGCTGCATCGGTTATATACTGCGTATAGCTGTTATTCCAGCTCGTTCCACCCGGGTTATCGACATATTGCTGGCTTTTGGATGTCTCGCCAGCAGCCACCCAGGAACCATAAGCATATGCGGGGTCACGCAGATACTTCAAATCATTGATGAACATGCAAGTGGTCAGCACAATAGAATTGTTGTATCCGAGCACTCCTTCAATGGCTGCGGGGAACTGATAGGTATTGCCCGGCATATTAGCATCAATGAAATTGAAACGACTGAGCCACCACCGGTAGAAAACACTCTTATCGATATTCGGTTCAGGCGTCTCAATATAGGGGATATTATCGGCCCACCATTTGTTATACGCAGTGACGTGAGCCTTATAGGCCTCTTCAGGCAATTGAGAACGAACACGGTCATACTCTTGCTTGGAGGAAGGAAGCTCCTCAGCAAGCAACCCAAGCTGGATTTTCCCAGCCTGCTCACTGTTGGAGGAAAGGTGCAGGTCAGCGGCAAGATGGCCGTCCTCAGGGCGCATGCCACTACCCGAAAAACGCGGATAGACAGTGGTTAAATCGCGATTTGTCTTAACTACTCCAGTAAGCTCATCCCCCTCTTCAACACTGGCAAGTGGAGAAGTGGCATGCAGAGTCACGTCCTTCGCTCCGCCCTTGTTGATAATTCGGTATTGGGCTACAAGAACATTGTCATTAGTGATGTACTTGACTAATTCCATAGATAAGGACGGATCATCCGTCTCAAAACTGCCCCGCCAGTAACTAGGGGTCTGCTTTCGCTCGTCAGCAACTTCATGAACGGCCAGCTTTTGTTGCCCTTTATAAAAATCAACGGTAAAAGCACCCTTGCTGCTGATCGTGTCCTTGTAGGCTATCTCGCCTCCAAACCCGAATACTGATGGTTCATGAGTACGCATATATGCAGCTCGACCACGCGAAAATAGATACTGATTCGTATCTGCACCCTCGTAGATGTAGGTTCCGACATCGTTGGTCCCCTTGCCGGTCGGCTGGTCGCCTTTTCTGGTGAGAATCCGATCAATCCAAAAATCATGATTGGTATCTGTCCCCGCCCCCCGGGAAAGATCATTATCAAAAACCTTCGAAAGATAGCCGGCAGAGGGATTAAAGGCCTGTCCGCTAGCTGGAATCGGATTATCCACACCGCCGAAATGGGGATACCCCATCTCCGCATTTGCATTGGAATACTCAGCAGCAGCCGCAGGCAGCACGCCTCCAGTGGCAAGCGTTGCCACCGCGGCAAAGGCGACCACCAGAGAGGTCAAGCCTTTAGATAATTTGCACATACCACGTTCCTTTCGGACGCATTTACAGTTAAGCCATGCAGCTATGCACATCACTGTGAAACAGCACAGCCCGATGCCCAGCAATTTACCAAGCACGAAGCAGCGAATGGCATCGATTTTGAAGCATCGAATTCAGTGTAAATCAGAGAATACGCTTTCGCAAATTAAATATAGGGTTTTCTGGCGCTCTTTTCGCACTTTCGCTTCGTATTTTCCTCGTATTGTTTCCTTGACAGCAACGCATGGACGGTCAAACATGCTGATACTCATTGTTCCGACTGATAATTGGTATCACCGACCGCGGTAAACCACAAGCGCTGAGACAATCAGGCCATATTTGACCTCTCCAATGGTGGAGAGGGATAGACCAAATCGTTGCTACAGCCTTGTTTGCAACTTCCACACAAACAATACGAGGCCAAGCTACCCCCTAACAATAGGCGCACAGCGCTGCCGCACCCATGCTCCCATCACGAGCATCTTGTACGAATCCGCCATCACACAAACCTCCGGTTATATATTTCAAAATTCATATAAGATCAATCAAGACACATGGACAGGCCATTAAACCATCCGAAGGTATCTATAGGCCGTGGACTCCGAGATGGACAGCAGTCTGGCAACCTTCGCCACGGAACCCTTGATGTTGAAACAACCCTGGCCATTCAATCGCCGTATCGCATCAATCCGCTGTTCAGGACTCAATTGATCAACCCTCGCCCCTGCCTCGACGCAGGTTTGATCGATTACCTGTTCCATGACATCGTCCGCTGAAGCTACCAGGTTCTCTTCCTGCTGCTCGGAGTCATTACGGTCAGACACGGGGAAGTACATATCCTTCAACTGTTCGACCGAATGCTCGATAGCCAGCAATGGCGTTTGATCGCTGTTAATGCACAGTGCTCCGACAATCTTTCCTCGGTGTCTTATCAGGTACGTGGAAGAGACAAGCAGGCTCTTGTTGGCGGAAGATCTTCCCCGGTATCCAACCACGTAATCACTGCCATCAGGTGTCCCATCGCGCACAAGACGAAGCAAAAAATCGGTCGCCGGAGAACCGACTTCCCGCGAAGACACCTGACCATTAGCGATAGCAATGATCGAGTTCTTCGTATTGGCGACATTATGCAACGCCACCTCGGTTCTCGGCCCTAATACCTCACCAAGGAAATTGACCAAAGGAATATACTGTTTCAGATATTGAGCATCATCTGCCGAATCAGACTCCTGATCGACTGTCCTAGCATTATGCACCATACGCGTTCACCCCATCGCATCTGTATACAACCGTATTTCACGCATACCTACCAAGATCAGAAGGGTGCCCTCCCAAAACACCGGCACCCTCCGACCTGTTACGGCAGTAGTTCTAAAGTAAGCCCTCTCCTTTGGCGATATAGGCGGACATCTCATCCCGGGGCACCATAGACCCGCCGGTGCACCAAGCTATATGAGTCGCCCTGACCATAGAAGCATCATCCAATCCGATCTTTCTGATGCACTCCCTGTCGCTCAGGACTCGCCATGGTCCCACGAATCCGGCAGCAGCCGAAGGCTCAACATCTATGCCTGCTGCATCATGAAGACTGGCTTCAATACGGAAGAGCTCATCATCATCTATGGTGAGGAATCCGTCCACCAGTCCTTGCATGGCCTTGCCCACGAATCGAGATGGGCGTCCACAGGCCAAGCCATCAGCTGCAGTCACATTATCGATTCCGAAGTCCTGAACGCTTACCCCATCGTGCAGACCAGTGTAGGTGCCCAAGAACATGGATGGGCAATGAGTTGGCTCAGCAAAGAGGCAATGCACAGCATCACCGAAGACCGTCTTAAGTCCGAAAGCCACACCGCCAGGAGAGCCACCAACCCCACAGGGCAAGTAGACAAAGAGGGGATTATCCTGGTCCACCCGAACATCATAGGTGCGCAACTGGCCCGCCAGACGCCTTCCGGCTACGGCATAGCCCAGGAAAAGGGTAGTGGAATTTTCATCGTCAATGAAGTAAGCCATGGGATCGGACTGGGCCTCTTTCCTGCCGGACGCAACTGCGACCGAATAGTCCGATTGATACTCATAGACATGAACGCCATTGGCGCGAAGCTTATCTTTTTTCCATTGTCGTGCATCCGCCGACATATGCACGCTGGCATCAAAGCCCAGAGCTGCACTCATGATGCCGATGGACAGCCCCAAGTTGCCGGTCGAACCGACTGCAATCTTATATTGGCTGAAGAATTTCTTCATAGCAGGCGTCGCCAGCTTGCGATAATCATCATCCACAGTCAACAGTCCGGCATCAATGGCCAGGTCCTCAGCATGTTTAAGTACCTCGTATATGCCGCCTCGTGCCTTAATGGATCCGCTGATAGGCAATTCGCTGTCCAACTTAGCCCACAGCTGCCCCGACAACTGTTGACCATATCGACCGCCCAGCGCTGCAGCCAACTTCGGAACCGCGACAAGCGGTGATTCTATGATCCCCATAGAACTCGCTGTGGCCGGGAACAGCTCCATAATCAGCGGTGCAAACCTCTTCAATCGATCTGCAGCGTCGTCAACATCCTTGACCGTCAGACCCACACGCTTAATTCCATCCTTTGCAGGCAAGACCTGATCATTGAACCAAGTCGTTTCTTGCTCCTGCATCAGCTCTTTCAAGAGCGGCAGGTCACTGGTCCATTGCGCAGCCGTCTTTCCGTGTATCAATTCATTCATAATTTGGCTCCTTTTATTCTCGCCAAGTTGTTGTCGTTTATCGGCCAATCAAGTTAAACGACCAGACTCAGCAGCAAAATAACCCCTAAAGCTATAACGGATGTGATCGATGTGCCGACTGTCAGTGTCTTGTAAGCCTGTGGAACGCTTATTTGCAAATATTCCTTGACCATCCAGAACAGAGAATCAGTCACATGCGTCAGCCCAATAGCGCCGGCTCCAATGGCCAGAGCCAGAATCGCAGGCGAAAGGCCAGGATTCGCCGTCAGCAGTGGCAGCACGATCCCAGCAGCGCTGATCATGGCCACAGTGGCGGAACCCACAGCGAAGTGCAGTATCAAAGCTATGAGCCAGGCTAGAATGATAGGGCTGACCGGCAAATGGGAGAAGGCCTGGGCCAGACCAGGCGCGACGCCTGAAGCCGTCAGCACCGCATTGAAAGCTCCCCCAGCGCCGATGATCAGCAAAATTCCACCGATTGGGCCGAAGGAACCGTCGGTTATTTCTTGCAGCTGTTTCAACCCGAGCCCTTTGCTTAGCCCGAGGGACCAATAAGCAAACAGGAGAGCAATGGTCAAAGCCGAGATCGGGTTTCCGATGACATTGATCCACTTCATCGCCAGGATGTCACTCGGCAGCACCCGTTCGCATATGGTTCTGGTCACCATGATCAACAGAGGCAGAAGAATGGTAAGCAAGGTGATGCCGAAACCAGGAAGCTCCTTCTCGCTCTTTTCATCAAAAGAGCCCATACCTCCTTTTTCGTCCTTCATCAGAGCCGGGTCGTGTGCCGGTATGACAAAATGTGCAAACAAGACTCCGCCGACGAGAACAGAGGGGACCGCAGCACACAAACCTAGTAAAATCACTGTCCCAATATCGGCATGCAAGGTCCCTGCGATTGCCGTAGCGGCCGGATGAGGCGGAAGAATACAGTGCACCACCATCAAAGAAGTAGCCAGGGGAATGCCAATTTTGAGCCGTGATATGCCCGCCTCTTTAGCCACCACAAAGACCAAAGGCACCAGAAGAACAAAACCAACTTCAACAAAAACCGGAATCCCACAAATTAAGCCAAGCAAGGCCATGATGATTGTTGCATGCTGTTTGCCGAACACCCGCAGCATGGTCTGGGCCAACTGTTGAGCCCCGCCCGAAACCTCCAGTAATTTGCCCAGAACAGCCCCGAATCCAATGATCAATGTAAGAAATCCCAGGGTGTCCCCAACACCTTTTTCTATAGTATCGGTGATTTTATCCAGAGGTACCTGGGTCACAAACGCCACAAAGAAGGCCGCAATCAGCAGAGCGAGTGATGGATGCATTCGGACCTTGACGATCAACAACACAATTAGAGCTATGGCAATAAATAAGACCGCCAAAAGCGGGCCAGTATCCATGACAACTCCTTTGTTTTCAGAACATCAAGTAAAGAAAATTTTACCGTTATAACTATTTATTGTCAAGCATAACGACAGATCGCTCTCAGAATGCGTCGGTATCAGGTCAATAAAAAATCGCCGCCACATGGACGGCGATTCGCAAGAGGCCATAGACCTCCTACAGGTCACTGCACCTGGGAACGGGCAATCTTGCCGGTGAAGGACTGGGCCTCGTCGGCATCCTTGACGTCCTTATTCCAGGAGAACATGGCACGCAGCTTGGGGCCGACCTCCTCGATCTTCTCGTGGGAGTACTTCTCTTGGAGCTCCTTGAACTTGGGGGCGCCGGCATCCTGATCATCGATGAACTCCTTGGCGAAGGAGCCGTCCTGAATGCGTTGCAGCTGGTGACGCATCCTGTCCTTGGTGGACTCATCCACCACGGTTGAGGTGAAATCGCCGTACTGGGCGGTGTCGGAGCAGGACCACCGGGCCTTGTTCAGGCCGCCCTCGTTCATCAGGTCGACCAGCATCTTGAGCTCGTGGCAGACCTCGAAGTAGGCAATCTCCGGCTGATAGCCAGCCTCAGTCAGCACCTCGAAGCCAGCCTCGACAAGGTGGTTCACCCCGCCCATGAGCACATCCTGCTCGCCGAAGAGATCGGTCTCGGTCTCCTCCTTGAAGGTGGTCTTGATGGCGCCGGCGCGCAGGGCGCCTAGAGCCTTGGCATAGGCCAGGGTGATGTCCCAGGCGTCGCCGCGCGGATCCTGCTCCACGGCCACAACCACGGGCACGCCACGGCCGGCCACATACTCGCGGCGGACGATGTGACCCGGGCCCTTGGGGGCCACCATGAAGACCGGATGGTCCGCACTGGGCTTGATGTAGCCGTAATGGATGTTGAAACCGTGCGCGAATCCGACTGCCGCGCCCTCTTTGATGTTGGGCTCGATGTCGTCCCGCCAGATGTTGCGCTGGTATTGGTCGGGGGCCAGGATCATGACGATGTCGGCCTCCTTGGTGGCCTCGGGCACGGTCTTGACCTCCAGCCCCTGCTCCTTGGCGAAGGGCACCGACTTGGAGTTGGCACGCAGGCCGACCACCACATCTACACCGGAATCACGCAGGTTCAGCGCATGAGCATGTCCCTGGGAACCATAGCCGATGATGGCCACCTTCTTGCCTTCCAGAACCGAAAGGTCCCCATCCTTCTCATACCAGATCTGTGCTGCCATTATCTACACTCCTTCATGTGCGGTCCAACCGGGCCGGTTCTTCCAGGCCGGGGACTCAAAATACTGTGAATTCCTGTCGTTGTTCCAGGCGGACGATGCTCTTTCGACCGGGGCAACGGATTTTGTCCTTGGCCCCGATCCGTACCCAATGGATACGGTATGCCTCCAACCATACTCGTGATATGGCCAGATGGACTGTCCGCAATTCGTTGTTTGGACACCGGCGCAATGCGAAGAAGCAGCCGGCGGGATGCGTCCATGGCTTACTTGGTGAAGTCCACATCCTTGGTTTCGTGGCAGGTCAGCACTGCCACCAGGCAGCAGACCGCCATAACGGCCAGGTAGAGCCCGACCGAGCGCACTCCCCAGTGGGAGGAGAGCCAGGTGGCGATGGTAGGCACGAAGGCCGCGCCCACGATGGCCGCCAGGTTGTAGCCGATGCCGGAACCCGAGTAGCGCACATTGGCGTCAAAGAGCTCCGGCAGGAAAGCGCCGATAGGCCCGAAGGCGATGCCCATCAGGGCGAACCCGACGCAGAGGAAGACCATGACCTGGAAGGTGTTGTGATGGGCCATGAGCAGGTAGGGGAAGACCAGGCTGAAGACCACCAGCATGACTGAGCTGCCGATCAGCACCCGGCGACGGCCGATGCGATCCGCATAGACGCAGGCCAGCACGATGAAGAGGGCGAAGACCAGGATGGAGACCATGAGCATGAGCAGGTACTCCTGGTTGGTGAAGCCCAGTCCGCCGCCGCCCTGAGACTTAGGCTTGGTGCCGTAGGCCAGGGACCAGGTGGCCAGGGTGTAGAAGAGGGTGTAGGTGACCGCGACCAGGAAGGTGGCCTGGAGCACCTGACGCCAGCTCTTGCGGAAGACCTCCAACAGCGGGGTCTTGACGACCTTCTGCTGGTCCAGAGCCATCTGGAAGATGGGTGTCTCTTGCATGGAGACGCGCACGGCCAGCCCTACAACCACCAGGATAGCGGAGAGCAGGAAGGGCACACGCCAGCCCCAACTCAGCATCTGCTCGGGAGTGCAGAACATCTCCAGCAGGAAGTAGGTCCCGTTGGCCAGGAAGAAGCCGATGGGAGCGCCCAGCTCAGGGAAGGAGCCGTAGAGAGCCCTCTTGCCTTCCGGGGCGTTCTCAGTGGCCACCAGGGCCGCACCGGACCACTCGCCGCCCAGGCCTATACCTTGCACGAACCGGCAGAGGCAGAGGACCACCACGGCCCAGAGTCCCCAGGTGGCATAGGTGGGCAGGAGGCCAATCAGGACCGTGGAGCAGCCCATGGTCAGCAGAGAGACCACCAGCGTGGTCTTGCGTCCCTGACGGTCCCCGAAGTGTCCGAAGATCAAAGATCCCAAGGGCCGCGCGATGAAAGCGATGGCGAAGGTCAGCAGGGAGGCCAGAAGGGCCACGGTCGGATCGGTCTTGGGGAAGAAGAGCTTGGGGAAATAGTTGGCCGAAGCCGTTCCGTAAGCGTAGAAATCGTAGAACTCGATGGCCGTGCCGACCATGGAGGCCCCGATGACTGTGCGGACCGAGCTGCGGGTCACACGGGTGCCGCCGGACACGGAGGCTGCCGGTGCCGGGGAAGCGACACTGACGTCGTTTGCCGTCATCACTTCATCTCATCTCCTTATAGAAAAACCCCGCTGCTGGCAGGGTTTGATGCGATGAAGCCTACGCGTCCAGCCCCGCCTTCCGACGGGGTCGAACAATGAAGATTGTCGAGTCAGTCCGCCGGTGAGGACGGGCTAATAATTCGTGCGGACATAGTGCCGAATGGGCGGGTGTCTGTCGAGCTGGTCATCACGGCGAACCTCCTTTCATCATCCTCGAATCGGATGCGTTCTCTGCGCATCCGCATTGGTGCTGACCATAGGCCTGACATCGGCCGGTCCAGCGAGACTGGTCCGCTATGTGGACGGATGGATGTTGGGATCAGTGAAGAAACGGCCTGGAAATTCGCTGGAGATCACGGCCTGACGGTCGGCATACATCAGGGCACAGGAGAAGGAAAATCTGGCGGCCAGCGCATCCGGCGGCACCAGGAAGAGGGCGGTGGCCAGACCGTCAGCCAGGCCCGTGGGGTGTTCGTTGTCCTTTTCACCGGCTACCACCCAGGAGGCCAGCACATGGTCGACTGGACGGCCGTTGATGGCATCCAAGATGTGGTGAAGTGCCGTCAACCCCGCCGCTGCAGCATCCTCGGACCGGTCGGTCCAATGGCGACGGCTGGGTGCCGAGGCGCACAAGGAGCCGCGGGACAACTCGATCCGACCCACGCCTGCAGACAGATCACCGGGATCCTCCATGGCGACGGAAATCGGACGAGAGGTCCGCATACGCATGTCGCCGCCGGCATCGATCATGTACTCTTTGACCTGCGGTTCGAGCAGATCAGCAATGAGGTCTACCAGATAGCCCTTGCCAACTGCCCCGAAATCAAGGCTGACCGGACCGGTAGTCATAAGGACAGCACCCTGACGCCTGAGGTCATCACCCCAGGTGGGTCGCCCATGGATCCGTCCCAGATGACCGGCGGCGTCGACCTGCAACCGGAAGGTGGGCTGTCGGCCGTAGCCCAGACGGGTCAGATCCTCGCCCACCATGGGATCCAGGGCCCCGTCGGTGACGGAATACAGCCTGTCATATAGATCAAAGAGCCCTTGGCAGTAGTCCGGAAAGACGAACCTTCCCCCATGACAGGCCTGGGCCATTTGCGCAGGTATGGCATCCTGCCTGAACCGTGACAGGGCACTTTCGTAATCCTCGATCAGACCAGCGATAGTCCCGTGCAGTCGTTCTCCCAGAGGCCTGTCCGTGGAGATGATGATTCCCGTACCCACCGCCCCGGGGAAGGCGGTTAGGCAGGGCAGCCCCATGGAACTTCCTTACTCGATCAGAGAATGGATCTGCACGATCTGGTCGCGGCCCGGGCCCGAGCCGACGGCCGAGATGCGGCAGCCGGACAGGTCCTCCAGACGATGGATGTAGTCCTTGGCCTTGGTCGGGAACTCCTCGAAGCTCTTGGCGCCGGAGATGTCCTCGCGCCAGCCCGGCAGCTCCTCGTACACCGGCTGGGCCGATTGGAACTCGGCCTGGTCCACGGGCATCCGATCCACCCTGACCCGGGAGCCGTCGGACCGGGTGACGTCATAGCCCACGCAGACCGGGATGGTCTCCAGGCCGGAGAGGACATCCAGCTTGGTCAGCACGATGTCGGTCAGGCCGTTGATCTGCACCGCATAGCGGCTGACCAGCGCGTCGAACCAGCCGCAGCGGCGGGAGCGACCGGTGGTCACCCCGTACTCGTGGCCCTGACGGCGCAGCCATTCGCCCTGCTCGTTGTCCAGCTCCGTGGGGAAGGGCCCCTCGCCCACGCGGGTCACATAGGCCTTGGCCACGCCGACCACCCGGTCAATCTTGGTCGGGCCCACGCCGGTACCGGTGCAGGCGCCCCCAGCCGTGCAGTTGGATGAAGTAACAAAGGGATAGGTGCCATGATCCACGTCCAGCATGGTGGCCTGTCCTCCCTCGAAGAGGACGTTCTTGCCCTGCTCCAGGGCTTGGTTGAGCATCAGTGAGGTATTGGCCACGTAGGGCTTGAGCTGCTCGGCGTATCCCGCCAGCTCTTCAACAGTGGCTTCCACCTCAATGGCCCTGCGGTTGTAAAGCTTAACCAGCATCTGATTCTTCTGATGAAGGCTGGCCTCCACCTTGTCGCGCAGATGGTCGACATTGAACAGGTCGTGCACGCGAATGCCCACACGGTTGATCTTGTCAGCGTAGGCCGGGCCGATCCCACGGCCTGTCGTGCCGATCTTATGCTTGCCCAGAAAGCGCTCGGTCACCTTGTCCAGTGTCCGATGGTAGGGGGCGATGACGTGCGCAGACTCGCTGATCCTCAACCGGCTGCAGTCCACGCCGCGGGACTGGAGCCCGTCGATCTCCTCGAAGAGGGCGGCCGGGTCGACCACGACGCCGTTGCCGATGACCGGAGTGATGGCCGGGTGAATGATCCCCGAGGGCAGGAGGTGGAGGGCGTACTCCTGGTCGCCCACGACCACGGTATGGCCGGCATTGTTGCCCCCGTTGAACCTGGCGACATAGTCCATATGCTCGCCGATCAGATCCGTTGCCTTGCCCTTGCCCTCGTCGCCCCACTGGGCCCCAACGATCACGATTCCAGGCATACGATGCTCCTTATCCACTGGTCGCCATCCAAGGAAATGACGGCAAACCATCCATAGACGAGCCTAACCCTACGTATGGAGCGCAAGACCGACCGACTCAGGCATCATAAGGCCTGAACGGGCTCAGCAGCCAATCGTGGCTTCCACGCCCGCAAGATCCTCCTGGTACGGCCGGTTGTCAGTCATCTCATGGCACGTCCCGCGCTGCCCAACTGCTGGCAGGCCTCGACTACACGAGCCGCCATCCCGTCCTCGGCCTGGCGTCCCCAGGAACGGGGGTCGTACTCGCTCTTGTCGCCGACCTCTCCATCCACTTTGAGGACCTTGTCGTAATTAGCGAACATATGCCCTGCCGCGGCCCTGGTGAAGGCGTACTGGGTGTCGGTATCCACATTCATCTTGACCACGCCATGAGCGACGGCGGAGGCGATCTCCTCCGGCTGCGAACCAGAACCACCATGGAAGACCAAAAGGAAGGGCTTATCAGCAGGGGAGCCCGGGGAGGGTATGCCGCCAACCTCTCCCTCGGATACGGCTCTGGCGGTCCTGGCCTGGATCTGCCCCAGCAGGTCGGGCCTCAGTTTGACCACACCGGGCTTGTAGGATCCGTGCACGTTGCCGAAGGTGAAGGCCACCATGTAGTGGCCGCGCTCGCCCAGACCCAGGGCATCAACCACCTTGAGACCGTCCTCGGGCGAGGAATAGAGCCGCTGGTCGATAGCGGCCGAATGACCATCCTCCTCGCCGCCGACAGTGCCTACCTCGATCTCCAGGATGGTGTGGGCGGCCCGGGACTGCTCCAGCAGCTCTGCCGCCATGGCCAAATTCTCCCGCAGAGACAGGCTGGAACCGTCCCACATGTGCGACTGGAAGAGTGGATCCTGACCGTGGGCCACCTGGTCCTTCTCGTAGGCCAGCAGAGGCCGAACCCATTCGTCCAGGTACTTCGGGGCACAGTGGTCCGTATGCAGGGCCACGGTGATGCTCGGATAGCGGGCGATCACTTCATGGGCGAATCTGGCAAAGGCGATGGAACCAACCACCCGGTCGGCCAGGCGCTGTCCGGAGAGGTAGGCGGCACCTCCCACCGAGACCTGGATGATCCCGTCGGACTGAGCGTTATCCAATCCCTGCAGGGCCGCGTTCAGAGTCTGCGTGCTGGTCACATTGATGGCGGGATAGGCGTAGGACCCCCGTCTGGCCGCATCGAGCATCGCCACATACCGTTCAGGAGTCGCTAAAGTCATACCCTCATTATCGTCGGCTGCAAGGAAAATCGGCAAAAGACCCGCTGCCGCAGACACCACCGATAGATCGCAGGTCTCTGCCCTGATGGCGAACACACCACGACGCGCTTTGACAAGCCTCCAAGCCGCGGGTAGTTTAGCTGCGTACAGTTTGATGAAACGTTACATCAAACAGGTTGTTTGTTTCACAGCAGTAACGAATCAGCCTAGGGAAGGCACGACATAGGTAAGCAGAAGGTTGGTGCTGCCCATCCTTCTGGGAAGGAGACCAACGTGTCAGCAAGTAAGGAAACCGTCCGCAAGATCATTCTGGATCTGGACACTGGCATCGATGACACGCTGGCTTTGTCCTACGTCCTGGGTTCCCCGGATGCCGAACTGATCGGGATCACCGGCACCTACGGCAACGTGGTGCTCGACCAAGGCGTCGACAACGATCTGCGGCTGCTGGCCATGTACGGCAGGGAGGACATCCCCGTCTTCAAGGGGATCGACCACCCCAGCACGACCGACTCCTTCAGCGTTCCGCCGGACTCCGAGATCTTCCACGGGGCCAACGGCACTGGAAATGTTGAAATCCCAGCACAGACCGATCGGCAGGCCAGCCAGCAGAGCTCGGTGGACTTCATCATCGACGCAGTCCGCCGTTACCCCAAGGGCGAGCTGGCCGTGGTGCCCACCGGCGCCCTGACTACCATCGCCGCCGCCCTGGAAAAGGCCCCTGACATCGTCGACCGCATCAGCATTGTTATGATGGGCGGCACTCTGACCCAGCCTGGCAACGTGGGACCCTTCGCAGAAGCCAACATCAACCAGGATCCTGAGGCAGCCAACCGGGTCTTCGCCACCACCGCAGACATCACCATGGTTGGTCTGGACGTGACCACCCAGGCTCTGATGAGCCGCGAGGACACCGAGGCCCTGCGCGCCACAGGCACCAGCGCCGGCCGCTTCCTGGCAGACATGACCGACTACTACATCGACATCAGCGAAAAAGAGAGCGGGGTCTACCTGGGGGGCTGCAACCTGCACGACCCCCTGGCCGCCGCCGTAGCCATCGACCCCAGCCTGGTCACCACCTTCGCCACCAACCTGATGGTCGAGACCGAAGGACCACAGCGGGCCCGTACCATCGGTGACCCCAGCAGGCTCCTGGACACAGTCAAGAACACCAAGGTTGCCCTGTCGATCGACACCGAGCGGTTCACCCGGCGCTTCATGGACAGGCTTCTGACCCTGGTGCGCAAGACCGAGAACGAACGATAGAAGGACGGCAGTCATGAGCGAATCCATCACCACCGAGACTACCGAAGCGACCGTTGATGAAAACCGCCGCAGCACCAAGCGGGCCCTGCCGGCCCTGCTGACCATCTTCCTGCTGGGCACACTGATGATCCAAGCCTTTAACCTGGTCTTCCAGAACGTGGGCGACTCCTTGGGAATGTCCGCCAACGCCTCGCTGATCAGCACCCTGCCTGGCATCGTCCTGGGCGTGGTCTGCATGCTCTACGGAACCCTCTGCGACTACATCTCCCCTCGGAAGATGACCCTGTTCGGCGTGGGCGCCCTGATCATCGGCAGCCTCCTGGGCTTCTTCGGCGCATCGAATTTCTGGGCCGTGGTCCTGGCCCGCATGATCCAGACTGCGGGTGGCCAGGTGGCCGGCTCGGTCTTCCTGGTCATGGCCATGAAATACCTGAGCGACAAGGAGCGCGCCTTCTATCTGGGTATCTTCAACGCCGTCTACTACGCCTCCTCTGCGGTGGGCATCTTCGCCGGCGGCCTGATCACCTCCATCGATTGGCGCTACCTCTTCCTGGTACCGCTGGTCTCCATTCTCCTGATCCCTCCGGTGCTCAAGTACACGCCTGACACCGGCATCAAGGGTGAGCGCATCGACGTCTTCGGCATCGCCCTGTTCGCGCTGATCGCCGGGTTCGTGGCCGTCTACTTCTCCTTCCCAGCCACCTGGATGCTGGGGGTGCTGGCCGTCCTGATCCTGATCTTTGCCGGCTATGTCTGGAAGGGCGCCAACCCCTTCCTGAGCCGAGGGTTCGTGACCAACGGCGCCTACATGGCTGTCCTGCTGGCCCTCTTCGTCTTCTACTTCTTCAACTTTGCCTGCGTGCCCATCTACAACGTGATCGGCGACCGGATCTACGGGATCTCCCTGAGCCAGGTCTCCCTCTGCCTGACAATCGTCTACATCGTGGCCACCCTGGTGGGCTGCCTGTCCGGAGTCATCATGAACGCCATGGGACGCCTGCCTATGCTGATCCTGTCCGCACTGCTCATGATCGCCGGAGCCGTAGGGTCGGCCCTTTCGCTCACCTCGGGCTTCTGGGTCCTGACTGCGCTGGCTTCGGTCTTCATCGCCGGCATCACCATGTCCTACACACCCCTCTACGATTCCTTCTCGGCCACCCTGCCCGTGGACCAGAACGGACGCGGCATCGGCATTGGGGATCTGATGATGAATACCTCGGCCTCCATCGGCATGGCCGTCTACAGCGGACTCATGGCCAATCCCCAATTCGGGTCACATGCTCTGGGGGGTGTCAAGACCGGCATTCAGGCTCAGGTGGCCAACATGTTCTGGGTCATGGCACTGACCGCCCTGCTGGCCCTGATCATCGTGGCCGTCTTCCACAAGGCCATGTCAGCCAAGACTTCCCAGGAGTAAGGCTGGTGTGGCTCACGCATACTTGGTCAGGCAGCCGCACGGCTCGGTCCGCCCTTCCCAGGTTTTGGGATGAGCCAGGCCCAAGCGCGGCACCCGACCGCACGAACCGGGGAGGGAGCGGGATTCGTACTACTTTCGGCAATGTGATAGTCCCCCTCTTCCCTCAGCCGCCGAAAGTGAGATGATCGCTGATCCCTCCCCCACGGAGAGCCCCCGCCATTGCCATAACTGGCGGGGGCTCTTTCATATCTACGCCCGACAAGAACCGATTGGGGCGTTTGACAGCGGCAGGCTCCTGGTATGGACTGCATGCCTGCCGGCGCCCGCTGTAACGGCTCTCGTAAAAGCGGATGCGGGAATGGCGAGCTACAGGCACCCTCGGCCAGAAGTGTTTGTGCGCGTGGTACGGTGGTAGGAACGGCCGGGCTGTCCCCGGCGCGTGGCCACAGCCCGGCCAGGGGGGATCTGACGGGCATGACTAAAAGTTGGGGAGGGGGATTTCTCTATTATGCGTCAGCGTCCGAGCTTGGCGGCCGCCGCTCTGGCCATCCTCCTGGCCCTGTCCTGCGCTCCTGCCCTGGCCGGAGGATCCAGCAGCCCATCGGGAGCAGCCACACCCGCCACCCTGGAAAACGCCGGGAAGCAGGACCCCGAAGCCCCCCGCCCGGATAGCCGGCAGCCCGATGCCGCTGGCAGCACGCTGACTGCCACCCCGCCAGCCCCTTCATCCCCGCTGTCCGCCTCCTCCCCACTGCCGTCATCCTCCCCCCTGGCCGCGCCCGACGCTCCCGGCAGCCGACCGCGGGCCCGGTCGTCCGCAGTCTGGACGGTCAGTTTCGACCCGGCCGGTGGCAGCAGCGTCGGCCAGCAGGCCATCCCCGACAGGGGCCAGGCCAGCCGGCCCAGCCCCGACCCGTCCAAGGACGGATACCTGTTCGACGGCTGGTTCCAAGGCAACATTGCCTACGACTTCAACCAGCCCGTCACCAGCAGCATCACCCTCACCGCCCGATGGACCAGCGAGGACACGCAGCACTGGGCCATCAGCCCCAGCCAAGGACCCACAGCCGGAAACACCAAAACCACCCTCACCCCGCCCAAGCCAAGAGGCATCCGCTTCAGCCAAATCAGCCTGGGCTGGTTTCATTCTGCAGCCATAGGCTCCGACGGGAATCTCTACACCTGGGGAAGCAATGGCCACGGCCAGCTGGGCGACGGCACCACCGCCGACAAGCACACGCCGACCCAAGTCGGCAAGCCCCAAGGCGCAGCAGACGGGTTCACCTGGAAACAAACCAGCCTAGGAGAGAACCATTCCGCAGCATTAGGCTCCGACGGCCAGCTCTACGCCTGGGGAAGCAACAGCAGCGGCCAGCTGGGGCGTGAACCCTCCAACGCCTGGCCGGCCAGCCGGCCAGGACCGGTCGGCTTCCCCGGAAAACCACAAGCCACCAGCATCTGCTTCGACCAAACCCGGCAACAAGGCGCCTGCCTTGCCGCCGGCAAAAACCTGACGCCCAACCCCGACGGCACCTGGAACGCCACCACGCCCGCCTACACGCCAGGCCCCGTCCCCGCAGCCATCGACTGGACCCAGGACGGCAGACAGCAGCAAACCGACACAAGCAACACCTACCGGTACCTGTCCATCGCCAGCCTGCCCCTGACCGGAGGAAACGGCATGCTCCTCCTGCTCGCCACAGGACTGCTCGCCGCAGGAGCCGCCGCAGCCGCCAAAAACCGACGACAACAAACCCAAACAAACACTTCACACGAGTAAGCAGCCCGGGCCACACACCCCCAACACCTGCGGATCATGAGAACCAGGGGGCTGCAACGCAGAGAGGCCCCAAGCCCGCGCGCAATGCCGGCCCTCGGCACTAGCCCACTGCACACCCCTCCATGGCTAGTCTCCCACGTCTCCTCACTCGTCAGCCTGGGGAAGAGACAGACCCCATCACGACCCTTGAAAGAAACCGTCAGACATAAGCCCACCAAGGCACGGCCCATTCGGCATTCGCTGCTTCGCCTGAACCATCGGAACAGTGCTGACCGCCCCAGAACGAAGAGAACCCGGCGGTGCATAAACACCGCCGGGCGAGAGAGAAGAAAGGGAATTCAGTTGTCGGGCGGAGGTCAACCGCCTGGTCGGTTTTTAAGCCAACATCTATAGTAAAGAACAGCCACCTTGTAAGGACTATAGGGTTTTCTGAAAAACTTCTGTGAATCCGAAAGGCCCAAACCTGCGGGCAGGGAGCTGAACCTGGTCAACGGCCGTCACAGGGCTGGCTAGACTGGAAAGGGCCCACCCTGACGACTCTGAAGGAGATACCAAGGCATGTTGCTCAGCGACCATGACATCCTGGATGCCCACCAGGCAGGACATCTGAATCTGGACCCTTGGACACCGGCCATGGTCCAGCCCTCCAGCGTGGATGTTCGCCTGGACCGTTATTTTCGAGTCTTCAACAACCATCAATACACCTATGTGGATCCGGCTGAGGACCAGGGGGCATTGACTGAGCAGTTCGAGGTGCCCAAGGGAGAACCCTGGATCCTGCACCCTGGAGAATTCGTCCTGGGCTCCACCTGGGAGCATGTCAGGCTGGACTCCACCCTGGCTGCCCGCCTGGAGGGCAAGAGTTCGCTGGGGCGCCTGGGGATCCTGACCCATTCCACCGCCGGATTCGTCGACCCGGGCTTTACGGGGCATATCACCCTGGAGCTGTCCAACGTGAGCACCTTGCCGGTCAAGCTTTGGCCTGGCATGAAGATCGGCCAAATGTGCTTCTTCCAGCTCTCCTCGCCCGCCCAGTACCCTTATGGGTCCAAGCACAATGGCTCCCACTACCAGGGCCAGCGCGGGCCAACCCCCTCCCGCTCCTACATCAATTTCTACAAGGCCGACGTTTCGGACTGACGAAGCAAAATGACTGAACTTGTATGAAGCCTGCATGGCGGCATTGACGCAAAGAGCCAGAATGCCGCTACATGAGCTCAACGGCCTGTTCATCCTGGTTTTCATAAGCCGCACTCATTGGGATTCAAATACCCCCCCCCCGCTATGAAGCGTATGAGCAGGGCAAACATAAACCCGCGTTTTCTGCGGGCTCATCCGCAGAATAGAATCGGTACTTCACTCAACGAAGTACCCAGCTTGCTCGATATCTCACTTGATAATTTGCATACAATCTGACCAAGCAGAAGGCTAATGAATTGCGGCCAGGCTTCAGGCTGGAGAGGGATGGCGCCAAAGACCTCGCCCATCTTGGAGCAGAATGGGTAGCGCAGGAACTTGCGGATATCGTTGAAAATGCCGCAGTCCTCCCGCACAGCCTTGACAATGTCCTGGTCCTGGCCATGCCGCTCTCCCGCTCATGTCCCTTGACTTCAAGCCCACTTGAAGGCGTACGGATAAAGAGACAACTGACCACCGACAACTCGCCACGGGAGAATGGATGACCAATCTGCTGACACTGGGCGCCAACGGTCGTATAGCCCGCCTGGTCCGGAAGGACCTGCTGACCGGTGAAAACGACACGCACCTGACCGAGTACCTGCGCATCGCCGACCGACTGCCCGTCCTTGACCCGACCAGGGAAACCACCATCGAGGGGGACGTGAACGACTATCCCCGCCTTGTTCATGCAATGCAGGGCCAGGATATCGTCCTGGCCGATCTTGGCGGGCAATTCGAGCCCATGGCCGACAACACGGTCCGGGCCATGGACCAGGCAGGGGTCAAGCGCCTGATCTGGATTACCGGACTCGGGCTCTACCATGAGGTGCCGGGCGAATTCGGCCGTTGGGTCGAAGAGTCCTGCGGTCATGAGGTCATGGAGGACACCCGCCGGGCAGGACGTCTCATCGAAGATTCCGACCTGGACTACACGATCATCCGCGCCGCCTACATGGATGACCAGCCCGACCGTGACTACGAACTGACTGAGAAAGGTCAACCGTACAGAGGGACGACCGTGTCCCGGAACTCTATAGCGGACCTGATTGAAAAGATCCTGGCCGACCCGGCCGAGCACAGCCGAGCCAGTCTGGGCATATCCCGACCAGGCACCGATGGCGACAGGCCGGTCTGGGTGGGCTGACGGCGTTCCCAACATCCAGGTGCTCTGACCCGCAGCAACCCAAAGACCCGAATATCGTAGATATGCCAAAATGACGGCGGACATGAAAGAAGGAGAACTATCATGGCAATCAAACAGACGGCCGGGCACGATCAGCTCGGCGACTTCGCACCCCTCTTCGCCCACTTCAACGACGACGTGCTTTTCGGCCAGGTTTGGTCCCGCGAGGAGGAACTCTCGGCCCACGACCGGAGCATGATCACCTGCGCCGGGCTGATGGCCATGGGCCTCTTCCCCCAGCTGCAGAGCCACATGAACCTGGCCAAGCGCAATGGGGTCACCAGATCCGAAATGGTGGAACTAATCACCCAGCTGGCCTTCTACGCCGGCTGGCCCAAGGCCTGGAGCGCCTTCAACCTGGCCAAGGAGATCTTCGGCGATGAGGAAGCAACGGCGGACGCAGGCCGATCAGAGGCCATGAACCAGGCAGACGTCCTGCCCGACTCCGGCTTCTACCCCCTAGGGGACCCTGCCGATGGCCCCAACTTCACCGGTCATGCCTGGCTGTACCACCTAACCGAACCAGATGTGGAATGCTCAGCAGGCAACGTCACCTTCGCCCCCGGCTGCTTCAACCGCTGGCACACCCACCCACATGGCCAGCTCCTCCTGGTTACGGACGGTTTGGGCTGGGAGCAGGAAGAGGGCCGGAAGCCTCGGCACCTCAAGCCAGGCGATGTGGTCTTCTGCCCCGCAGGCGTCAGACACTGGCACGGGGCATCGAGGAACTCATCCATGACCCACGTCGCCGTCACCCCGGCCCGGGAAGGCCAGTCACCGGTCGAGTGGCTGGACTTCCCCGATTCCGAACAGGTGGCCGCCCTGGGTTGAACCGCCTTATATGCCTAGACGGAAAATATCTCCAGCGGGAAGGACGATAATTCCAACCGAATCATTGCTGTTTCACCCTTACTGCACGACCAGGCCATACTGCAGCTGATAGCCGCCGTTGGCTCAGCCGGTACCGACGGGCACGTGGCGACGGCAGACGCTCCACCCAGCCTTTCGGCCGGGCCATCTTGGGCTCTTCGGACGAGGACAAATCCAGCAGCGTATCCGCAGGAACCTTCAGATGGCCTCCCTTCTCACCTTCCGGCGCGTGGATGCAGGAATGCGAGGTTGGTTGGCAGACCGGCCGGTTTCCGCCTGCCCCTAGTATGGAGAGCATGGCTAACAAGAAAGGCCCGACCAAGGGTTCGGGCGGCAAGCACCGCAACAAACTGCGCGGCCGAGGGCCTACCCCCAAGGCTGAGGATCGCGTCTACCACAAGGCCTACAAGGCCCGGCAGGCGGCTCAGCGCAGACAAGCGGCCGATCCACGTCTGGCTGCCCGCCGCCGGGCCGACCGATTCACCTCTGATTCCGACGATCTGGTCATCGGCCGCAACGCAGTCTTGGAAGCCCTGCGTGTAGGCGTCCCGGCCAGCCAGCTCTATCTGGCCGCCCGGATGGACCATGACGACAGGACCAGAGAGATCGTGCGGCTGGCCGGGCAGGAGGGACTCAACCTGCTGGAAGCCGACCGCCTGGAGATGAACCGCATCGCCCGGTCCAGCAACCACCAAGGTGTGGTCCTCAAGGTGCAGCCTTACCAGTACGCCTCCCTGCAGAGCCTGGTCGACAGGGCCGAAAAGCACGCAGCCGCCCTAGACGGGGCCGACCAGGAGACCAAGGTTGCCGCCCGCCCGCTGTTCATCGCCCTGGATGGAGTAACCGATCCGCAGAATCTGGGGGCCGTGATCCGTTCAGCCGCAGCCTTCGGAGCCTCGGGAGTGGTTCTGCCCGAGCGCCGCAGCGCCTCGGTCACAGCTGCGGCCTGGAAGGTGTCTGCCGGAGCCGCCGCCCACCTGCCCGTGGCCCGTGTGGTCAATCTGACCAAGGCCATTCAAGGGCTCAAGGAACGCGGCTACTATGCGGTTGGCCTGGACGGCGCAGGCAGCGCCATAGTAGGCGAGACTGGCTTCGAGACTGATCCTCTTGTGGTGGTCCTAGGATCCGAGGGCAAGGGGCTGAGCCGCCTGGTCCGGGAGAACTGTGATGCCTTGGCCTCCATCCCCATCTCCAGCTCGGTGGAATCCCTGAACGCCTCAGTTGCAGCTGGCATCAGCCTTTACGCCGTAGCCATGGCACGCCGACGGTCCGCACACCAAGCCAAATAGCCCTAGGTAGGCACCGGCAATCCGAAGACGGACAGACCCAAGCGGCAACAGTCTGCGTGCAGCGGCCGGCATGCAGCGGACCCTTGCCGCACAAACTCAAGAGTCAGCTGGAGGCCCAGACCGCGTCATCCTGGTCATCCTGGTCGGCAGCCGCATCCAGGCTGCCGGGGGCGTAGACCGATCTCAGCGAGCTCCGGCCGCCATCCGCATCTTCAAAGACTGGTTGCGACGGCACCTCCTCGCCTGCCCGGTCACGATCCTTCTGCGTGCCCGCTCCGGTCTGGCGTCCAACATCGGTTTGTTCAGTCACCCCTCTGTTAGCTGCGTCATGGCCTTTCACTTCATGGCCATTTGCATTTTTGTCAGTCTGATCACGGGTGACTTGCTTACCCTGACCAGCCTGGACATGGGCACCCTGCCAGTTCATCTCGTCATCGACCACACCGGCGTCCGCCTCTTCGTTGATGGTCTTCATGTCCTCGGAATCCAGCCGGTACTCAGGCAGGGACTCACTGATGTAGCTCTGCACGGCCTCGGCCATGGGCACGTCGTGGCCGGCCTTCTCGGCCATCAGCCAGCGATGGGTCAGCACCTCGTGGAAGAACTGGGCCGGTTCGATCTGCGATCGGTATTCCGGTGGAATCATACGCACAGTGGGCTCGAAGACCTCGCGCATCCAGTCGGTGGCCACGATCTCCAGGTCCTCGCCCTGCCGCCAGGTAGATGCCCGGTAAGCATCCAGATCGTTGAGCAGCCGCCGGGCCTGATTCTCCTGCACGTCCAAGCCGGTCAGCCGCAACAGCTTGCGGGAGGCGTAGCCGGCATCGACCACCCTTGGGCGCACCAACACCCGGTTGCCGTTCTCCTCGGTCTTCATCTCCAGCTCGTCCACATCAAAGCCGAGATCGTTGAGCCGGTTGACGCGGCGCTCGATCTTCCACATCTCGTCCGGATCGAAGCTGTCCACGTCCGTCAGAGCGCTCCAGAGGGAATGGTAGCGGTCCACCAGCCGGTTGCCCACGCCAACCTCGTCCACCTCGCCGGCCAGGAGATTGCCGGAGTTCAAATCCATGAGCTCGCCGATGATGTTGGTCCTGGCCAGGTCGATGTCATACTCACGCTGGCCGTCGGTCAAACTGGGGTGCAGATCGCCGGTTTCAGCATCGACCAGGAAGGCTGAGAAGGCATCGGCGTCACGCAGGAAGAGCACATTGGACAGGGAGACGTCTCCCCAGTAGAAACCTGCCAGATGGAGCCTCACCAAGAGGACCGCCAGAGCATCGATCAGGCGCTCGGCCGTGTCCGGACGCAGGTTGCGGGCGAAGAGGGCACGGTAGGGCAGTGAGAACTTCAGGTGCTGGGTGACCAGCATGGCCTCAAGAGGCTCTCCTTCGCGAGTGTGCCGACCGGTGACCACGGCTATGGGATTGACCGTAGGCAGCTCCAGTTTTTGCAACTTGCGCAGGAGCTCGTACTCACGCTCGGCCACCCGCTGGGTGATCTCCTTCATGGCGTAGACATCGTCACCGACATGGACGAAGCGAACCACGTGCCGGGAGATGCCCCTGGGCAGGTTGGCCAGCAGATCCCGCGGCCAGGTGGCCAACGGCCGCTCCCAAGGCAGGGTGAACATCCTGGGATTGGAGCTGGTGGCCGTGATATGCAGGGCAGCCGGCTCCTGCTCGGAGGAGGGATCGGCCGTGGTCTTTATTGAAGTGGCTTTCAAGGCGCGGGGGTCCAGAGAGGAGGCCGTCGCCCGATTGATGTTCACGCTAGTCATGCTTCATCCATCCCATCGCCGCCCATCCTATACGGGAGGAGCCCCGCACGGATGCACCGCACGGGGCTCTTGGTCACCCGGTCAATAAGGAAAGGAAATGATATCAACGATCAATACGGGCCCTGCGGGTCGGCGGGAAACCGTGGCCGAACCTCAGGGTCACAGAAACGCTCAGTTCAGCCGCAGCTCGCTGGCCGGGGAGAACAAGTGCATCTTTTCTGGATCGATGTGGATCTTGACCACATCGCCAACCTTGGGCAGATCACGCGGGTTGACACGGATGGTGGTCAGCTTGTTCTGATCGGACATGACGATGGTCTGCTCAGCTGCGCTGTTGTCGGTCAGAATATTGCCGTAAATGTAGCCGTCGGAGCCTAGGTCTTCCACATTGGCCACCTTCAGCGAGAAGGCATCCGGCTCGTCAGTGCCGGCCAGAGAGGCATCCTCGGGACGGAAGCCCACCACGATCCTGCTCTGATCGTCGGGGGTCAGCTTGTCAACGGCCTCGCGCGGCAGGCTGATGGTATCCTCGCCTATCTTGGCCTGGCCGTTGACCACCGGATGGATGTTGATGTTCATAGAGGGCGAGCCGATGAAGCCGGCCACGAAGACATTCTCCGGCCGGTCATAGAGCTCAGTGGGCGCCCCCACCTGCTGCAGGACGCCCAGCTTGATGACGGCGATCCTGTCGCCCATGGTCAGAGCCTCGGTCTGATCGTGGGTCACATACAGGGTGGTGACGTTGAGCTGACGCTGCAGAGCAGCAATCTGAGTACGGGTCTGAACACGCAACTTGGCATCCAAGTTGGACAGAGGCTCATCCATCAGGAAGACCTTGGGCTGACGCACAATAGCGCGACCCATGGCCACACGCTGACGCTGGCCGCCGGACAGAGCCTTGGGCTTGCGGTCCAGGTACTCGGTCAGATCCAGCACCTCGGCGGCCTTCTCCACCCGCTGGCGAATCTCATCCTTGGGGGTGCCGGCGATCTTCAGGGCGAAGCCCATGTTGTCGGCAACGGTCATATGGGGGTAAAGGGCGTAATTCTGGAAGACCATGGCGATGTCGCGGTCCTTGGGCTGCATGGTCGTCACGTCCTTGTCGCCAATCATGATTCGGCCCTTGTTGACCTCCTCCAGGCCGGCCAGCATGCGCAGGGTAGTGGACTTTCCGCAGCCGGAAGGCCCTACCAGAACAAGGAATTCACCGTCTTTGATGTCCAGACTGAGGTCACTGACCGAGGGCTCATCGTTGCCCGGGTAGATACGAGTGACGTGGTCGAATACCACTTCTGCCATTGTTCATCCTTTCATCGGCAGGTACGTGCCGAACGATCCGTAGTGAAGGGTTGATTTTCACTGTGGTTTCCGTCCCGGGGCCAACACCGACATCGGCATGACCATACGACGGTTTTCTATTTTTGGTTAAGAGAAACTCTCCCTTGAGCCAGTGCCCACTATACACCAAAGACTGAATTCGACGTGCGAACCCTTGCCGGCTCAATCCTTGGTCTTGTCGGAAACTTCGGAGCTGCGCTCGAAGACCGTCCTGGCCACGTTGATCGCGTTGATGACACGCGGGAATCCCACGTAGGGAGCGCATTGGAGTATGGCTTCGACCACAGCCTCCTTGCTCAGCCCGACATTCAGAGCTCCCCGTATGTGAACAGCCAGCTGCGGAGCCGTGTCACCCTGCGTTACCAGACTGCCTATCGTGACCAGCTCACGCTGCTGAAGATCGAGCCCTTTCCTGGTGTATATGTCGCCAAAGGCGAACTCGACAATCCAGCGACCCAGGTCCGGCGCTATATCCTGAAGAGAGTCGATGACAGCTTGGCCTCCCTTGCCGTCAATGGCAGCCAAAGCTTTAGATCCCTTTTCAAAGCGCGAAGCTTCCATGAAGCCCCTTCTTTCTGTTGCTTTGCATATTTCCCAGCCGAGAATATTGTATCAACGCCTGTTTACGCATTATGCCGCCGGCAGTCGAGCCATCTGCGACGATCACGGACGCGAGGAAACGGCAGAGGCCGCAATCAGGCCCTTTTCAACGAGTCGGAGCACAATGGGAAGCATGAGTGATCTTGAGGGACTGGATCTGGGGCCGGGACGGCTAGTCGGGGGCTACACCCTGATTGAGCCCCTGGGCGGCGGCGCCATGGGGTCCGTCTGGCGCGCCCGGGATGGCGGTGGCCAGGACTACGCCATGAAGATCCTACGGGAATCCCTGGAGGAGGACCAGATCTCGTCAGACAGCCTCGACGAACGTGACCGCGCCTCGGCACGCGAGCGCCTGCGACGCGAGGCCCTGGCCCTGCAACGAATCCGTCATCCAGGCGTCTGCCGAATCGTGGATATGGAACTTGATGATGCTCTGGCTTTCATCGTGACCGAGCTGATCGAGGGGCGCAACCTGCACGACGACGTGGCTGTCAACGGTCCCTATCGGGGCGACGACCTGGAGCGGCTGGCACACAAGCTGACCGATGCCGTCGCAGCCGTCCACCGGGCGGGCATCGTCCACCGGGACATCAAACCCACCAATGTCATGATCTCGGTCTCGGGGCCGGTGCTGGTGGACTTCGGCATCGCCATGGGCCAGGGGCAGAGCCACGTGACCCGGACCGGGCTGGTCATGGGGACCCCTGGCTTCATCGCCCCGGAGATCATCGATGGAGCCGAGGCCGACCAGGAAACCGACTGGTGGAGCACGGCAGCCGTTCTGGCCTATGCAGCCACCGGGCGGGCGGTCTTCGGCGACAAACCCATGATGGCGGTCCTGGAGCGGGAGGCCTCAGGCAATGCTGACCTGTCCGGGCTACCCATGGGTACCATGAGAGCCCTGCGCTCGGCCCTCTCCCCCGATCGAGGCGCGCGTTGCACACCTCAGGAGCTCCTGGAGGCCATCAGTCGGGATGCCATGGATCCGCAGGCCTGGCAGGGTGAGCAAGACGACCATGATGCGGGAGGGCAGCAGACCGGCAAGGGCAGCCAGGAGACGATGCGCCCTTTTGGCGGCGGCTCTTCGGAAGCTGAGGGGCAGGCCGACTCCCCCACCATGGTCGTTGAGCCGGCCACCATGCCCATGCCGCCGATCGCGCGGGCCGATCCAGACAGTCCGCGGTCGGCCTGGTCACAACCCCCCGCAGACAGCGAAGCAGATGAACAGACGACCCTCCTGCCCGACTCGGAGCAGCCCACCAGCCTCTTGGATCCCCTTCCTGCAGCCGAGGAGCAGCAAGAGCAGACACAGACCTGGCAGGATCGGCAACCCTTAGCCGATCGCCAAGATCTTCAAGCCACCGCCGTTCAGGATTCGCTACCGCCGGCACAGCCCCTGCCCAGCGGATACCGCAACGAGGCGAACACCCACTGGCTGGGAGACCAGCCTCCCGCCCAGATGCGACGTCTGCGCTACCTGAAAGCAGGAACTCCCTGCCTGGTCTTGCTGGGAATCCTTCCCGCCCTGCTGACAGCACTGGCCCCGGTCTCGGCTCTGGCGACCGCCGGAATCCTCCTCTGGGCCCTGAGCACTACCGGATGGAGCATAAAAGCCCAGCTCGAACGCGAGCTGCGCCGTAACGGACCTCGGCGGGGCACCGATCGTCTGCTAAGCGCAGCCGCCCTTCCCTGGCACCTGCTCAAGGGCCTGGCAGCCGCCCTGCTCCGCCTGCCGGGCATGATCCTTGTCCAAGTCCTGGTCGCCCTGCCGCTGACCTGGGCGGGCGCCCTCACAACCGTTCGCGCAGGCCTGACCCTAGGCGAGCATCTGCTGACCTTCCCCCTGCCAGCGGCCAGGCCCCTGTCTGCCGGCGGACTGGCCATGGCCCTGGCAACGCTGGCCGGATGGCTGTTGGCGACCCTGCCCACACAGGACCGTTCAACCCCCAAAGCGAACAGCGGCAACATGGTCCTGCGTCTGGCAGCGGGCCGTATTCCCCTTGGTCGTCAGGATCCCGAGGCGCCGAGCAGCCCCTGCCGCAGGTGGATTCTGCTCCTGATCTGGCTGCTGATTACTGCCGTCCTCCTGGCCGGGCTGATTGCCCAGCCCTCCATGGACTGGGCCCCCATCCACCTCCTGCGCGCCTAAGACCGACCTCCACCCCTGGCGGCTACACTATGCTCAGTATGCCAAGGAAAGGATCCAGGTCATGTCCAAGGGCAAGCAGAACCGCAAGGCCGCGCTCAAGGCCCAGGAAGAGGCCCGGCGGCTCCAGGAGGCCAAGGAGCGCCGCCAGCAGACCATGATCGGCGTCATCGTCACCGTGGTGCTCATCGCACTGATCGCTCTGGGCGGATTCCTATACTGGCGCAGCCATCGCCCGGTCAAGACCCAGGACCTGGAGCAGGCCCGTCAGGCCGTCGCACGAGTCAAGGAAAAGCCCTCGGCCGCCAATGACCAAGGCGGCTTCCTGATCAGTTCCAAGGGGCTGGACAAGCCGGTGGCCAAGGCTCCGACCGTGGAGATCTACATGGACTTCATGTGCCCAGGCTGCGGCGCCCTGCATCGCGGGCTGGACTCCACCCTGACCAGTCTTGTGGACGCTGGGCAGATCAACCTGGTCATCTACCCCATGAGTTTCATGGACCGGCTCTCCACCGACAACTACTCGAGCAGGACGGGCACGGCCACCATCTACGTGGCCCAGCACGACCCCGACCACCTGCTGCCTTTCATCGCCAATCTCTACGCCAAGGACTTCCAACCGGATGAGTCCGACTATCACCCCATCAGCAACCACAAGATCCGCCAGCAGGCCATCAAGGCCGGGGTTGATCCCAAGATCGCCGACCAGGCGGTCAAGGGCCACTACCGGGCCTGGATCAAGGCCATGGACACCTACACCCCCCTGCGCAAGGAGCTTTGGAATCCCAGCGGGTCCAACAAGGGGCAGATGACCACGCCCACGGTTCGCATCAACGGCAATTACTGGGAACTGGGCAACCTGTCCCAGGCGGGCTTGGACTATCGTTCGGGCCTGCTCAAGACTCTGGGCCTGGACCAGTCCAAGGTGGGCGTCAAGGGTGCCATGCCGGCCATCGGCGCCTCCGGCCAACCGCGCTCGCTGAACTGAACCGGACAGGTCGAGAAGAATTTCGCGCCCAGCGTCCCCTTGGGGACACGGTGATGGTAGGATATCATTCCGTACCGCGGCCTGGAATGCTGTCATGGACCACCGGGACCGCCTCCTTAGCTCAGTTGGCCAGAGCAGCCGCCTTGTAAGCGGCAGGTCGTCAGTTCGACTCTGACAGGAGGCTCTACGCCAGGAACGAACCATTCAATCCGACTAATAAGCTTTGTCTCCGGGCAGGCTATAATAATGGACATTACCTGGATAATTGCAAATACTTCCCTCGAGTAAGTCATTTCGGAGGCTCGTCCTCCGAAATACGGACGGAGTTTTTTCCCCAACCATCTCCGTCCGTGTTTGAGGACGGGATTATTCCCCTTCATTCCCGTCCTCCTGCCGTCAACCCGTCGGCCTAGGGCCCGGGTTTGAAAAGCCGACCGACCGATCATGGTCTGGTCGGCTTTTTCATAGCCCTCCATAGGAAATGTGGATGTTTGCCCGACCTTGCCGGTTGCGCAGCTCCGTTCCACGTTCACGCCGCTAGAATTGCCTGGTACAGACAGGGCAAGAACGGGGAGGCGAGCACATGGCCAGACGCTGGACACCGCGGCATTTCGTCGTGCTCAGAAGAATCCGCGTGGCCTCCTGCGCCCTTCTGGTCGTTCTGGCCACGGTCCTGACCTTCGGCGTTGCCGCGCGCAAGAGCGTGGCGTTGAGCGTCAACGGGCAGACCAAAATGGTGACCACCTACGCCTACAGCGTGGATGGTCTGCTGCGCGAGCAGGGGATCAAGGTCAAGACCCACGACCTGGTCGATTCCACATCCGGCGGCCAGCTGCGCAACCATGCGGCCGTCACTGTGCGCTCCGCCTATCAGACCACTATCGTCATCCAGGGCCAACGGGTGCCCTTCTGGACTACAGCCACCAGCATGGACCAGTTGCTGGGGTTCTTTGAGGAGAACCGCAAACAGGCCATGAAGGTCACCGTGGATGTGGGCAACGTCTATAACCAGCTGACCGGCGGCCTGGTTATCAACCAGGCGGGGCCTGTCACAGTCATGGCCGACGGGAAGACCTCGGTGGCCCCTGACGGCAAGCTCCCAGCCGCCTCCATCCTGGATTCCAAGGGCATCGTGCTGGGCAAGGAGGACCGGGTCAGCGTAGAGCATGACCAGGGCACCACCGTGCTACGGGTCCAACGGGTCACCCACGGAAACACTCAAAGAACAATCCCCATACCCTTCGCTACCAGGACCGTGGTCGATCCGAGCCTGGCGCCCGGTCAGACCCAGGTGCGGCAGGCGGGCGTAGCCGGCCAACGCCTGCAGACCATCCAGGTCACCTACGTGGACGGCCAGGCCGAATCAGAGCAGGTGGTCAAGGAGGAGACCGTAGCCATTCCACTGGATCAGGTGGTGGCCGTCGGTCCCGACAAGCCAAGGGTGGAACAGGACAGCGGGCAGCAGTCCAAGGACACAGGCAAGGATTCCCAACAGGCTCGGAAGACCCCCTCTCCGAACCCTTCACCCAGCCAGGATTCGCAGTCAGCAGCGCCACCGGCCCCTACGCCAACACAGACCAAGCCGCCGCAGACCACGCAGCCAGAACATCCAAGCACACCAGCTCCAACTAAGCCCGAGAACAAACCAGCCCCGTCGCCGTCGCCAGCACCAGCGCCAAGCCCATCTCGCGACGGTCTGTGGCATGCCAGCGCAGAACTGGCCCAGGCCTATGCCTCGGGCGCAGCCGCCCAGCGCGGATGGACAGGCTCCCAGTTCACTGATCTGGTGAAACTGTGGAACAAGGAGTCAGGATGGAGTTGGAAAGCCCAGAATCCCTCATCACCCGCCTACGGCATTCCCCAGGCCAACCCCGGCTCCAGGATGGCACGATTTGGAGCCAACTGGCGTGACGATGCCGCTGTCCAGATCGATTGGGGCCTCTACTACATCGCACAACGGTACGGGAGTCCCAGTGCGGCCATGCACTATTGGAACCAGCATACCTCGTATTAACCCACCAACCGAGCCCCTTCACACACAACGAACCAATATGAGCACTGGAACCGAGAGCAATCGCCTTCTGGGCGCCGCCGACATCCGGCGCGTCGCCGACCAGATCGACATCCACCCCACCAAACGATTGGGGCAGAACTTCGTCATCGATCCAGGAACGGTCCACAGGATCGTGCGTTTGGCCAGGGTGGAATCCGGCCAGACCGTTCTGGAGGTGGGTCCTGGTCTGGGATCTCTGACTCTTGGACTGCTGGAGGCGGGCTGCCTGGTGACCGCCGACGAGATCGATCCCGTCCTGGCCCAGCAACTGCCGCAAACCGTCCGCGAGCGCATGCCGGAGAGTCTGGACCGGCTGACCGTGATCAACCGGGATGCCCTGACCTTGACCCCTCAGCTGGCAGGCGACGCGGGCACGGCCGCCGACCTGGCCATGGTGGCCAACCTGCCCTACAACGTAGCCACTCCGATCATCCTGACCCTCCTGGCCCGGTTCGCCAATCTGAGCCGATTCCTGGTCATGGTCCAGAAGGAGGTGGCGGACCGGCTGACGGCTGCCCCGGGCTCCAAGGTCTACGGCGCTCCCAGCCTGAAGCTGGCCTGGTACGGGCACGCCGCCCAGGCTGGCAGGGTCGGGCGCCATGTCTTCTGGCCGGCCCCCAACGTGGACTCGGCCCTGGTCTCTTTCACGCGGGATAAGTATGGACGCGGGCGCGGGGACGAGGAGACGAGGACTGGGGTCTTCTCTCTGATCGATGCCGCTTTCGGACAGCGCCGCAAGACCCTGCACGCCGCTCTGAAGGGCCTGGTGAGCGCCGAAGCCTTCCAGGCTGCGGGCATTGACCCTGCACGCCGGGGGGAAACCATGACCATTGAGGAGTTCGTCGCCCTGGAGCAGGCCCGCCGCGAGGTGACCGCGTGAACCCGGCAGCCGGAAGGGACGGCGTCGCTCTTTGCTGTCCCGCCAAGATCAATCTGAGACTCCGTGTCGGCCCGACACGAACCGACCTTGGAGGGCGACACCGCCTGGACACCATTTACAGCGCCGTGGGAATCTGGGACCGTGTGGAACTGCGCCGGAGAGAACCCGGCAGCGGCTTCCGCCTGAGCTTGGAGGGCGAACACCTGGGCGACCTGAACCGCCGGGATGCCGATCCAGGCGCCAACCTGGCCGTCATTGCTCTCCTGGCCATGGCCCAGGCCACCGGGCACCAGCCCGATGTGGCCATCCACATCGTCAAACGGATTCCGGTGGGCGCCGGCCTGGCCGGCGGATCCGCGGATGCCGCTGGAACTATGCTGGGCCTGAACCGGCTCTGGAACCTAGGGATGGCTGCCGCCGACATGGATCGCATCGCCGCCGGGCTGGGCGCAGACCTGCCCTTCTGCCTGCATGGAGGGCTTAGCAGAGGTACAGGTTTCGGCCAGATTCTGGAACCCATGGATCCGGATGACCCGCAGGGCCAGCGGTTGTCCCGGGCTGGACTGACCGGGCATCTTCTGATCGGGGCTTACGAGGACCAGCTGAGCACAGCACAGGTCTACCAGGCCTTCGACCTGATCGGACCTGGTCCCCACGACCTGAACGACCTGCAGGAGACTGCCTGCACCCTGCATCCTCGCTCGCGCCAGGCCCTGGACCTCGCGCGGCAGACAGGCATCGGACCGGCCTTCGTCTCTGGATCCGGCCCTTCGGTGGTGGTCATGGCCCATCGCCCCGAGCAGGCAATCACACTGACAAGGCTCTGGCGGGAGCAAAATGCCGTAGACAGAATCATCGAGGCTGACTCACCGGTTCTGCCCAGGATAATCCCCCTGCGAGTCACCCATGGACAGTAGAGTAGGCAACATGACGAATCCCGAACCACTCGACGAACGCGAGGCCCGCAGGCAGTTCGTGCGACGGCGGCAGAAGATGGTCTTCACCATAGTCGTCAGCGCCTTGGTTGCCATCCTGATTATCTGCGGACTGATCATCTTCGGGTCCATCGGGCATACCGCCAAACATGCCACCATCGCCAAGCCCAACTACGGGGTCGCTGTGCCCTGCCCGCCTGACAATGCCAAGCTGGTCAACCACCCTGACATCCGCGTGCGGGTGCTCAACGGAACCAACAAGTCCGGTCTGGCCACTGCCCTGGCCTCGGCCCTGCGCAATCGGGGATTCAACATGCAGGATGTGGCGGACTACCCTGGCAAGACCGAGACCGCCCGCACCCAGATACGCTTCGGAGCCTCGGCCATTGACCGCGGCTACACAGTGGGAACCCAATTCAACGATGCGGTTCTGATCATGGACGACCGCAACGACGATCTGATCGACGTGGTCATCGGGGCCACCTTTACCGATCTGGACGACGAGGACAGCAACTCTGTCGTAGGCCGCAAGATCGAAGCCATCAAGGGCTGCCAGGCCGACCCCTCCTCCATGAAGAACCTGCCCAAGGCTCCCAAGGCCTGACGCCACAGCAATGTTGCTGGTCTGGCATCCCACCCAGGAGCGAGGGCCCGGCTGTTGCAGAACCCTCAACCGGAAGCGTTTGCGCGCGTAGTACGACGACAGGCGCAACAGGCGGGCGGGGTGACACACGGCGGCGCGGAGGGACGTTCGCGCGAGTGATATGGTAGCGGGTGCAACACCTGAGGATCGTGGGTGTTCGCGCGCTTGGTACAGTTTTGAGTGAGGTGTCCGGGGGGATGCTATAGCAGGCTCCGCGAGGAAGGGAGTCAACTCATCATGCGTCAGCGTTCGGGCATAGCGCCGCCGCCCTGGCTATCCTCCTGGCCCTGTCCTGCACACCCGCTTTGGCCGGGAGCCCCGGCAACCCAGACGGCGCGGCCACGCCCACTACCCTGGACAAACAGCAGGTGGAGATGGGTCTGAAAACCCCTGCAGGGATGATAGCCCGCAGCCCCGTCATCATCCCCGCTGGCCACGTCCTCGCCCCTGAGCCACACGACCCCGACGCCTGCATCACCCACGCGCGGCACTTCCGGCGATGCTGCCACAGCCCAGGCCCGGTCCTCCGCAGCCTGGACGGTCAGCTTCGACACGGCAGGCGGCGGCAGCGTCGACCAGCAGACCATCCCCGACGGGGGCCAGGCCAGCCGGCCCAGCCCCGACCCGTCCAGGGGCGGATACCTGTTCGACGGCTGGTTCCAAGGCAACATCGCCTACGACTTCACCCAGCCCGTCACCGGCAGCATCACCCTCACCGCCCGATGGACCAAGGCAGACACCCAGCATTGGGCCATCAGCCCCACCCAAGGGCCCGCAGCCGGAGGCGCCAAGTTCACCCTCACCCCGCCCGCACAGCGCGGCATCAAATTCAGCCAGGCCAGCCTAGGCTACATGCATTCCGCGGCCATCGGATCCGACGGCAGCCTCTACACCTGGGGAAGCAACTACTACGGCCAGCTGGGACGCGAACCCTCCAACGCCTGGCCGGCCAGCCGGCCAGGACCAGTCGGCTTCCCCGGAAAACCACAAGCCACCAGCATCTGCTTCGACCAAACCCGGCAACAAGGCACCTGCCTTGCCGCCGGCAAAAACCTGACGCCCAACCCCGACGGCACCTGGAACGCCACCACGCCCGCCTACACGCCAGGCCCCGTCCCCGCAGCCATCGACTGGACCCAGGACGGCAGACAGCAGCAAACCGACACAAGCAACACCTACCGGTACCTGTCCATCGCCAGCCTGCCCCTGACCGGAGGAAACGGCATGCTCCTCCTGCTCGCCACAGGACTGCTCGCCGCAGGAGCCGCCACAGCCGCCAAAAACCGACGACAACAAACCCAAACAAACACTTCACACGAGTAAGCAGCCCGGGCCACACCCCCAACAGGACCCAGGCCAACAGGCGGCCCCGCCACCCCCAACACGACGGAGCCGCCACCACACCCAACAACCCCACAAACCACAACCAAACCCCAGTCGGACCAACCACACGCCACCAACAAACAACCACACAACAAACACAGCCAATACCACCCTGGCACCTGACGACCATGCAAGCATCTTCCATATATAAGACGGCGGCATCGGAACCCACGGAATGCATACCAGGAATGCTCAGCCAGAGACAGGGCCAGGTCAGGCCTGGCCCTGTCTCTGCCACCAATCCCGCAGTTCCCGTTCAGCTGTCCCCCGGTCGACCGGACCCTGGTCAAGGCGGTAGTCCAGCATGTGCCGGTAGGCGCGCCCCACCTGTGGGCCGGGCTTCAGGCCCAGGATCTGCATGATCTGTCGTCCATCCAAGTCGGGCCGGATAGCATCCAGGTCCTCCTGCCGGCGCAGCTGAGCCACCCTGTCCTCCAGTTCGTCCATGGCGGAGGAGAAGACCTGGGCCTTGCGCTTGTTGCGGGTGGTGGCATCAGCCCGGGTCAGACGGTTGAGCCGCTCGTAAAGGGGCCCGGTCTCCCGGGCATAGCGGCGTACGGCCGCATCGGTCCACCGCTCGTCCACATAGCCGTGGAAACGCAGGTGCATGGAGATCAGGTCGCAGACGTCAGCAATCAGGTGGTGGTCGAAGCGCAAGGCCTTGAGCCGCTTGCGGGCCAGCCTGGCTCCGACTGCATCATGGTGATGGAAGCTGACCTTGCCGCCGGGCTCAAAGCGCCTGGTAGCGGGTTTGCCGATGTCGTGCAGCAGGGCAGCCAGGCGCAGGGTCAGATCCGGGGCGGGCACAGGTCCGTCAGGTCCGGTCTCCAGGGCGATGGCCCGGTCCAGCACCATCAGGGTGTGCTCGAAGACGTCCTTGTGCCGGTGATGCTCGTCTATCTCCAGCTGCAGGGCTGGGACTTCGGGCAGCACGATGTCGGCCAGGCCGGACTGCACCAGAGCCTCGATGCCCTGGACGGGATGATCGGCCAGCATGAGCTTGGTCAGCTCGTCACGAATCCGTTCGGCCGAGACGATGCTGATTCGATCGGTCATGCGGGTGATGGCCTCTGCGGTCTCCGGAGCGATGGTGAAACCCAGCTGGGCCACGAACCGCACGGCCCGCATCATCCGCAGGGGGTCGTCGTCGAAGGATTGGCGGGGATCCACCGGGGTCCGCAGCACCTGCTTGGCCAGGTCGTTGGCCCCCCGGTAGGGGTCCACGAAGACCAGATCGGGCACCCGCAGGGCCATGGCGTTGACGGTGAAGTCACGCCGGGAGAGGTCGCCCTCAAGACTGTCCCCGTAGTCCACCTCGGGCTTGCGGGAGTTGGGATCATAGGTGTCTCGCCGGTAGGTGGTCACCTCCACCTTGACCTCGGTGCCGTCGGAACGCCGCCGAAGCGCGCCCAAGGTGCCGAATTTGCGCCCCATGTCCCAGAATCCCGACCCCCAGTGACGCAGGATGGGCTCGAACTGCTCGGGCCTGGCCGAAGTGCAGAAATCCAGGTCGTGGGAGGGCCGGCGCAGGAGCAGATCGCGTACAGGACCCCCTACCAACGCCAGTTCAAATCCCTGCTCGGCGAAAAGGCGCCCGAGCTCGATGGCCTCCGGCCAAACTTGGAAATCCACGCTCACCCTTTCCTACGGAGTTGATGCGCCTACTAGCATACCGTTACCCCACCTGCACATTACCTTACGTAGAGTTGGAGTATGATTACGCCCGCGGACATGGCGCGCATGCTTGCACATAGCGCCGACTCTGCGGACATCCATGCCCGCGGCCAGCAGAGTCGGGACCATCTTGTGGAAACCGTAAGCGAACGTCTGGATCCGCAGGTCCGCGAGCGCATACAGGTCGAGGATGACGTTCCCACGCCTGCCCGCATGCCCCGGCACAAGCACGATTCCGGTCCTTCCACTTTTGCCTCCCTTGATGCCCAGGAGCTGCCGGTGGTGCGCGAATATTCGGCGGGTGGGCTGATTTTCGATCGGCATGACCGAGTGGCCATCATCGCCCGGCACTCCCGCTCGGGCCACCTGGAATGGTGCCTGCCCAAGGGGCATATCGAGAGGGGGGAAACACCCGAGCAGACAGCGGTGCGCGAGGTCCACGAGGAGACGGGAATACTGGGTAAGGTGACCGATTCCATCGCCACCATTGATTACTGGTTCACCGGAACCGACCAGCGGATCCACAAGCTGGTTCATCATTTCGTCCTGCGGATGATCGGCGGATCCCTGAGCGTGGAGGGCGACCCCGATCATGAGGCCGAAGATGCCATCTGGGTGGACTTCTCTGACCTGACCTCGGTGCTCAGTTACCCCAATGAGCGTAAAATAGCCTGGCTCTACGCGAGGAAGTACAAAAAACAGCTATGATCCAGACCCCCTTGCGCCCGAGCGGGCGCACCAGCCAGCGCACTCATGCCTTCAATCGATGGACCCGATGGGGCCAGTGGGCTCGAATCCTGCTGGCGACCGTCCTTCTGCTGGCACTGGTGATGACTCCCTGGCATCCGACACCAGCCCTGGCTGCCAGCAATCGTCAGAGCTCAGCCGAGGTGTCCCTGCGCTGGTCGACGCCAGTGGTGACTGACCAGTCAGGCTACGCCCTGCGCGCTGCAGTGACCAACACCGCGAACCAGCCCATGGAAAATGCCCATCTGAGCGTGTCCACCAGCGCCCTTTACTCTTTCAGCTCCCGGGCCGACATGCAGACCTGGTCCGAAGGCCACGCCCGCATTCCCACCCCGGACGTGCTGGGCACGCAGACCGTACCGACAATCCCGGCCGGACAGAGCATCGAGGTTGCAGTCAACGTGCCGGCTGATCAAGACGCGATCAAGAAGATGACCAGCTGGGGGCCCAAACCCGTCCGGCTCTCCCTGAGCGACGATCAGGGCCGGATACTGGGCGACGTGTTCACTTTTCTGACGCGGACCTGGGATGGCCTGCCCACCGCAGGCACCCCCGCCTTGTCCCTGACCATGGTCCTGCCACTGACCTCCTCGGACTGGAACATTGACGACAAAGCCATGACAGCGTTGATGACCCGGTCCAGTGCCGAATCCGAGCCAGGCTCGGGCAACGATAAAAACCGAAGCGTGACACTGACCCGTCAGGGGACCCGCCGCCAGGAGGACCAGAGTCAGCTGCTGTCCAAACACGGGTCCCTGCAGGCACTGGGCGACCCGGTCTACCTGTCTGCCTTTGCCAACCGTCCCCGGATTCAAGGGCTGATTCAGCCAGCCGACTTCGATATCACCGGGTATGCGCCTCAGAATCAGGACCGCTATGGCCGGGCTGGAATCACTCCCGAGTCCTGGAATGCCCAGACTGCGGCAAAGCTTTATGCTGACGCAGCGCCTGGCATATACGCCTGGCAGGGCCGACAGGAGTGGACCATAGAGTCCATCACTGCCGCCCGCCGTGCCGGCTATCAGACGGTCATCGCCCCCCAGGGCTTTGAAGTCGGCACCGGCACCTCTGCCCACACCGGCAAGTACACCATCGAGACCAAGGCCGGAAAGGTAACCGTCCTGTCGGCCCAGCGCGAGCTCAGCAACCTGGCCAGGGGCCATCCCAGCTCCACACGTGCCACCGGTGAGCAGACTCAGGCAGGGCAGACGGCCCGCTTCATAGCCCAGAGCGCCTTCTATCAGATGGAACAGCCCTACGCCGAACGCTCCCTCCTGGTCTGCTTCGACGCCGATCAGGACACCCAGCTGGCAGACCGGATCATGACCGAGCTAGAGCATGCCCCATGGATCAACCTGGTCTCCATGGACAACCTGATGCAGGCGCCCGACTTCACCGGTGGGTCTTCTGGTCTGCTCAAGGCCTTGGAGCTCAGCAGCGCCAAGAGTGGCGCCAAACACGGCGATGGCTCCACAGGCACTCTAGATTCCTTGATCGCCAGCCGGGCTGACATCGACCGATTCGCCACCTCCATCCTGGCTGACGACAAGCAGGATTCCCAACCCACCGCCAGCGCTACGGCAGGCAAGACCGACAGCCAGGCCCTGGCCCGCCAGGATGCGGACACCACCGCCCGCCAGCCCAAGGATCCGCATCAGTGGCTGAACCAGCTGACCGCAGCCCACGACGACTTGGCTCTGAAGTCCTTGGGCGGAACCGCAGCCGCCTTTGGACTGGCCGATCAGGCCGAGGCCATATCCCACCGGCTCCTGGATGGCATCAGCATCACGCCCAGCGAGTCCCTTAACGTCGTCAGCGAGACGGCCTCCATGCCAGTGACCGTCAGCAACAGCCACCCCTACCCCGTCCACGCCCGCATCAGCGCCCGAACCGACTCCATGGAGATCGTCACCTCGCGTATGGCGGAGGCGGTCATTCCCGCCCGCTCCGAAGCGCAGGTCACCTTCAAGGTCAGGGTGGCGGCAGCCGGCAGAGCCAATGTGGATATCGGCCTGCTGGACAGCCAGGGCCGTCCCTTCGGCCAGGTGCGTCGAGCTCAGATCACCAGCAATCTGCGACTGAGCGACATGAGCGGCCTGATCATCATTGTCATCGCCGTGCTCCTGGGACTCCTGGGGCTCTGGCGACAGTTCCACCGTACGAAGGACCCGGACGAATGAGTTCCGTAGGGCGCAATTCCGCCATCATGGCCACGGGCACCGCGGCCTCCCGCGTGACCGGACAGATCCGCACCATCCTGCTCGCAGCAGCCATAGGCACCACCGGAATCGCGGCCGATGCCTACCAGACCGGCGCCATGATTCCTCAGGTCATGTTCACCCTGATCTCAGGCGGCATCTTCAACGCCGTCCTGGTTCCGCAGATTGTGCGCACCCTCAAGGAGCGGGACGCAACAGACCGGCTGAACAAGCTGATCACGGTCGCCATGGTCCTTCTGACCCTGCTGACCCTGCTGCTGATGCTGGGCACTCCGGTGCTGACCACCATCTATCTGAACTCCAAGTGGAACCCGGCACAGCGGGCCCTGGCCAATTCCTTCACGCTCTGGTGCATGCCCCAGGTCTTCTTCTACGGGCTCTACACGGTCCTGGGTCAGATCCTGGCGGCCAAGGGCAGGTTCACCGCATACGCCTGGAGCTCGGTGGGCGCCAACGTTATCAGCTGCCTGGGCTTCCTGGGCTTCATCTTCCTGTTCGGCAACGCCCGCAATCAGCCGGTCGGCTTCTGGGACAACGGCAAGGTGGCTCTGACCGCCGGGGCCTGGACCCTGGGAGTAGCCTTCCAGGCGCTGGTCCTCTTCATTCCCCTGATCATGAGCGGCTTCCGCTATCGTCCTCGCTGGGGCCTGCGCGGAATCGGCCTGCGATCCATGGGCTCGGTGGCGGCATGGAGCATGTGCGTAGTCATCATCAACCAGCTGGCCAACGTGGTCAATGCCCGCATCAACAACGGCGCCCCCCTGGAGGGCAACCCGTTCGACATCGCCGGCAACGGCTCCTATCAGAACGCCTACACCATCTTCATCCTGCCCTACTCGCTGGTAGCCGTCTCGGTCAGCACGGCCCTCTTCCCCAAGCTGTCCAAGGCGGTTTCCGACGGCCGTATCGGGGATGCCCGCAATGACCTGAGCCAGGCCCTGCGCAATGTGGGACTGGTCATGTTCTTCTTCGCCGCAGTCCTGCTGGCCATCCCAGTGCCCATCACCCGAGCCCTGCTGCCCTCAGTAAGCGTCCACGAGTCTGTCCTTATCTCAGGACCGCTGATAACCCTGTCCCTCGGGCTGGTTCCCACAAGCGCCTTCCTGCTCATTCAGCGCACCTTCTACGCCTTCGAGGACGGCCGGCATCCTTTCATCTTCGCGGCCGTCTCCAACGCCATCCAGGTAGCACTGGTTTTGGTATCCATACGCTTGTTGCCACCCCGTTACTGGGCGGCGATGGTAGGGCTGAGCCTGTCCCTGAGCAGCCTCCTCAGCTTCCCTGTCCTGGCTCACATGCTGCGCAGCCCCTTCCAGGGGAATCTGGACGAGCGGAGGATTCTTATCACCTACGCCAAGGCTTTTCTGGCTGCTGGATTGGCTCTGGCAGCCGCCCTGACGGTCAAGACCCCGGTCACTCATCTGGTCGGCGCCTGGATTCAGGGCCGGCAGGGTCACATGAGCTGGGTGCAGGCGCTCTTCATCTGTGTGGTCATCACCCTGCTGACGGCGGTCATCTATGTCGTGACCCTGGTAGCCCTGCGCACTGAGGAATTCATCCAGCTCTTGGTCGATCTGGCCCGTCGGCTGGGCAGGACAGCCCGGCACCCAGTCCGCAGCCTGGACGCGTTGCAGGAGCGGCCCTCCCGGCTGGCCGACCGCTCGGTCAGGGTGGTGCACTCCTCCTCTCCTGATTCCGCTCTGCCCGGCATGGATGCAGCACTGGAGAACTTCGAGGAGGCCCGTGAGCCCGACGCTGATGGAGAATCCGCGATGGCTGGACCTCCACCAGCTCCCCCGACTCCGCAACCCGTTAGGATTGTACCTAGGAACAGCAAGGTCCACCACGGTGTCGCCGACTACAGGCGGCGCCCCACTTCTGATGAGAGCTCGGCAGCCATGAACGCGCATATCGGAGACACCATCCTCGGCAGATATACCCTGGTCACCCTGCTCCGCCGCGCGAACGGTCTGAGCGCCTGGCGGGCCAAGGACAGGGTCCTGGACAGGGACTGCCAGCTCTTCATCGCCGGGGATTCCACCTGTATGGACCGAATCAACGTCAACGCCTCCAGCCTGGCGCTGAGCAAGGATCGCCGCTTCACCCCGGTCTACCAGCTGCACACTCGTGACAAGGTCTCCCTGATCGTCACCGCCCCCGATGCCGGCATGTCCCTGAGGGATTACATGCATGGACCCGCCGGGGGAACGCTCAGCGACCGGGCCATCGGCACCATCATAGGAGAGGCCACCGAGGCCATGCGTACTCTGCATGCCGCCGGCATGGTCGACTATGCGGTCTCCACGAGCACCATCAGGCTGGCACCCGCCTCGATCACCCTGGCAGATGCACCTATATCGCCCATGCTCGAGCACCGGTCAGTCTCGACTGAGACGGGATTGACAGACGAGGAGTATGCCATACGAGAGCTGGCAGGCGTGCTCTATGCCATAGTGACGCGCCGACCCGACCAGGACGGACGGCAGCCCAGTCTGCAGGAGCTGCCCAAACAGACCCCGGAAGAGTTCAAAATCATCTGTATGCGTGGACTGGGCCTGGCGAACGAGCAGGGAGCCGTGCCGGTTCCACTGGTCACCCTGGCGGAGCTCTCGGCCCTGCTCAGCCCCTGGGTTCCGCCTGAGGAGCTGACCGACAGCGATCTGATCTGGCCCGAGCTGGACGGCCGTGCCTCCATCGAGTCCGTCGCCCTGCGCCCCGTGGACCCCAAGAACGTACTCCCGCTTCCCGAGGGGCTGACCTCTTCGGCCCTGCCTGCCGTGCAGACCGTATCCCACCATGAGCCGCACTGGAAGACCAACCAACTGCTCTTCCCCGGCCGCAGCGAGATCGAAATGCTCAATCCGGAAGATACGGATACCGACCTTTTCTCGCTCTTTGACGAGCGCCAGCGACTGCGTTCGCTGAACAGCTCCTCCCGCAAGACCGCGGCCATGGATGTGAGCGCACTCAGGGCGACAGCGGCCAAGCCCGCAACCATGATCGAGGAAGAGTCCAAGGCTGTGACCGGACGGATGCCGACCGTCAAAGACAGTCAGCGTAAATCGTCCGAGGCTCTCAGCGGCAACGGCGTGACTGCCAACAATCCCGTGGAGCGAGGCTTCTCCCAGTGGGACTTCCACAAGTCCGGCGGTGGGGAGGAGGATGCGGCGGACAGCAGCAGTCAGGCCACCAAGGCAACCTCCAACCCGACCACTCCACATGGCGACGTCGATCCGCATGCGCGCCGTACAGGAGCTGCGGCCGCTGAACCTCTTGTCACAGGAGAATCTGCAGCCCGGAATGAACACCCCTCTTCCCCGGCTGCTTCTAACAAGACCAAGGCACCTGGCCAAGCGAACCGGTCCCTAAAGAACCATGATTTCGATCAGGAGGAGCAGGAAACTACAGTCATGGAGCCGCTGCCCCCCAGCTTCACACCTGAAATCCACTCCATGCCCGTGCCGGTGGCTTACTCGGTACTTCCCGACGATGAACAGGATAAGGATCTGGGCGATGAGGCCGATATGGCTGACACCCATCTGTTCGGCCGCTTCACAACTCGCTCAGTGGTCATCGCCATAGCGGTTGTAATCGTTGTGGTGGCCCTGGTCTGGGCCCTCTCGACCATTACCGGATCCCGATCCAGGGTCGGCAAAAGTGAGGGCGGCTGGCCGGTCATGTCCAACGTGCCCTTCCCAGGCAAGACCAATGAGGACGAGGAAGCAACTCCCTCAAACAATGGCAACGGTCAGGCTCAGGCCGATGCCGATGCCGGCAAGGTCAGCCACGCTGACAAGGAGGCCGGTAAGGTCCCCGATCCGCCCAAGCCCAAGAACACCACGGCCTATCAGACCAGTCGCCAGCTCTTCCTTAACAAGCCTGCCGGTCTGCAGGGCTATGGATGGTATATGCACCTGACCCAGCCGGAAGAGGTCTCTCGCCTGACTATCGTCGCGCCTCAGAGCGGTGGCCATGCCCAGGTCTATGCGAATTCCACGGCGGCTCAACCCAACCAGGGACAGCCGCTAGCCGACTTCAGCTTCGATGCCTCGGGAACCACCCAGGTCTCCTTGCGCGAGCCGGTGACGACTCAGGACCTGGTTGTCTGGGTACCCATGGATGGTATGCCGGGAGGCAGGCTGCGCTTCACTTCTGTTCAGGCCTTCTGAGCATGACTGTGGGTCGACAGCAACAAACCAAACCATCCCGACGTCGCCCACACCAGCTGTCGAACGCAATTGCCCGCAAGCCCCATGGCCCCCATCAGCCATGTACGACTGCCCACCCATCCGCATGCCGATACTATCGGGTGTACCGAAATGGTAATGTGTTGATTTTTTCGTCCAGCATAGCGCCCGCAGGTAATACAGTTTCCTTAGACAACGGCGGCAGGAAGGCGGAAGTCAGTTATGGCGGATGATCCCAATATCGCATCCAAGGTCATCAAGAACGATCCTTGGTACAGCTCCTATGCAACACGAGCCGAGCAGATGCGCGCATCCGAGATTCGTGCCCTCTTCGCCGTGGCCAATCGGCCCGAGGTGGTCTCCCTGGCCGGAGGCATGCCCTACCTGGGCCGGATGCCCTTCGATAAGTTGGCTGACCAGCTTAGCGATATGCTGCGGAGCAAGGGCCAGGTGGCCTGGCAGTACGGGTCGGCACAGGGCGATCCCCACCTGCGTGAAGACGTGCTGCCCATCATGGAGCTGGAAGGCATCAAGGACGTCCAGCCGGATGATGTGGTCATCGTCAACGGTTCCCAGTCGGGACTGGACCTAATTACCAGGATCATGTGCGACCCCGGCGATGTGGTGCTTGCCGAAGCCCCCAACTATGTGGGTGCTCTGGGCGTCTTCCAATCCTTCCAGGTCGATGTGGTCAACGTAGCCATGGACGGAGACGGACTGATCCCCGAAGCTCTGGAGGAGACCATCCTGGAGCAGCGCCGCCAGGGCAAATCGGTCAAGTTCCTCTACACTGTGCCCAACTTCCACAATCCTGCCGGCGCCACCATGAGCGTGGAGCGGCGGCCACGTGTCATTGAGATCGCCCGAAAATACCATGTGCTTATCGTCGAGGACAATCCTTATGGATTGCTGGCCTTCGACGGACAGACCTATCCGGCCCTGCGTTCTTACGACTCCAGCGGCATTGTCTACCTGAGCAGCTTCTCCAAAATCATCGCCCCGGGCATGCGCGTGGCCTGGATGGTTGCGCCTCCCGGCATCCGGCAGAAGCTGGTTCTGGCCAACGAGTCAGCCATTCTTTGTCCTTCCAACATGAGCCAGATGACCATCACCACCTACCTGGATAACTTCGACTGGAAATCGCAGATCAACGATTACCGGGGAATGTACAAGGAACGCTGCGATGCCATGGACGAGGCCTTGAAGGAATATCTGCCCTACTGTTCGTGGCTGAAGCCCAAGGGCGGCTTCTACATCTGGCTGCAGATACCTCAGGGGCTCAACGCCAAGGACATGCTGCCCAGGGCGATCACCGCCAAGGTGGCTTACGTGTCAGGCACAGCCTTCTACAATAACGGAGAGGGCGCGAATCATATGCGCCTGTCCTTCTGCTACCCCACTCCCGATCGGATTCGAGAGGGAATACGAAGATTGTCCACGGTCATCGAGAACGAACTCGCCACCGTCCGGCTGTTCGAGCCTGACAGCAGCAAGGAAAGGGGCTGAATCATGGCAGCCAAGCACAGCAAGAAGCCTCGGCAGCAGGCCAGCAGCAAAACACTGGCAACCGGCAAGGCCAAGCAAACCGCGAGCACGACGAGGACCACGGTCGTCAGCCCGGACATCACCGCGGCCACGGCTGCCGACGAAGTGGCCAAAGGAGCCAGGCGGACCTCGCATCGCTCCACCCGTGAGGCCACGCCGTTCACCATGGACGATGTCCTCTCCCTAGCGAGCAAGGCCACCAAGCGTGCCAATAAGTCCCTTTTGATTATCTGCGGCGGCCTCAGCCATGAGCGCGATGTCTCCATCAGCTCGGGGCATCGAGTCCAAGGATTCCTGGAGGAGGCCGGATGGACGGTCCATGTCCACGACATGGATGGCTCGCTTCTGCCCTACCTGACTGACGAGAAGACTCGCCCTGATCTGGTCTGGCCCCTGCTGCACGGCGCCAACGGCGAAGATGGTTCGATTCGTGATGTCTTGGAGATGGCTGGATTGCCTTACATTGGATCCCGGGCCAAGGCCTCCCGGACCGCCTGGAGCAAGCCCGTCGCCAAGAACGTTGCCCGCATGGCCGGATTGTGCACTCCGCATTCCGTGACCTTGCCCGAGTCCATGTTCCGCGAGCTGGGAGTCGAACCCGTTATCGACATGCTCCTAGGTTCGCTGGGACTCCCACTCTTCATCAAACCCACCATGGGCGGCTCAGCCATGGGTTGCACCATGGTGACTGAACAGAGCCAGCTCACTCAGGCGTTGATCAACTGCTTCGCCTACGGTGATGTGGCCCTGATCGAACAGGCCGTCACAGGCACCGAAGTCTCCGTGTCCATCCTCGAATTTGACGGACACCCCCTGATTCTGCCACCGCTCGAAATCTGGACTCCCTCAGGCACTTACGACTTCGAGGCTCGTTCCACACCTGGCCCGACGGAGTTCTATGCTCCAGCCCGACTGGATGCTAAGACCACACAGGCTGTAAGCGATGCCGCGCTGACCGCCCACCGGGCTTTAGGGCTCCGTGACATCTCACGCACCGACTTCATTGTTGATGCCCAAGGACAGCCGCAATTCCTGGAGTCCAACGTGGCGCCCGGCATGACGGACACCTCGCTTCTGCCGCAATCAGCCTTGGCTGCCGGCTACAACCTGCCAGAGCTATACACAGCATTGGTTCAATCAGTTTTGAATCAAAAGCGGACCGACTGAAACATCAAAACTATCCCGTCCTGCCCAGTGTTCAGTTATCCTAAGCAAGGTCTGCGTGATGTATATGTCTATTCGCACAATATGCGTCATGCGGACTTGAAATGGACGTAGATTGCAAATACGAACAGAACAGATGGTACGCAAGACAGGTGCTTTACACACATACGCACTAGCAGTTTGGCACAGTATGGACCAACAGTTTGTAACCGTTTGACACAATGCTCTGTTCTGTGCTCATTATTCTCATCATCATGCTTCTCTGGCATAAAATGTCAGTTGTTCATCATCCACTACACATCGTCGGTTATTTCCCTCCCTCCATGCGTTAAGCTCGACTCCCCGCTTCCTCTTTACGCTCCACTCCACCTTTATTCCCACTTCGCCTACGCTGCTCAGCCAAAGCCAGGATTGATTCAATGATATGTTCAATCAAGCCCCGGTTTTATATTGTCGACAAGGCTAACTTGCAGAGGCATTGCAATCTGATAAATTGCCAATGCCGGAGGCTGGTCACTCTCCAGGACTCAACTCACAATAGGCTGCCGCATCGCTCCATACCCAGGCATGCAATCGTGGTCGATATCAAATGTTTCACGTGAAACATTCTGGAGTGATCAACTTACTTCATCGACTCCAACGAAGGTCCCACACGGTACAGCGCCTATGACTGACAGCGATTCCTGCTCATGAAAATGAATACAACCTTCATAGAATCGTAAGCACCATGAGTTCTGCATCAATCAGCGCAGGATGCTTTACCTAGGTATTTGTCAAGCGGACGTGACTACATATATAGATATATGGGAATCGCCGCTTTTGTGCCTTCAACAATTGGACCCTCTCTACTTAGCCATCGGGAACTTCGAGCGAGAGCTGAGTCCACACTAGTAGATTGCCTTTCTGTCACCGACATTGCTGCATCAATTCATCCGTCCCAATTCGTTCATCCTCATCCTTGAGAGCACGATCTTCCTATCAGGATTAAACCATCTGGTCGTATTGCTCAGGCGGTTTTGATCCCAAGCGCCCGCTGCAAAGCCCAAAAATAAAAGCCCTTAGATAAGGACACTAAATCCCCGCAAATCAGAAGACACACACATGCACATATCCGAGCGCATCTGTCCTTATTGAAAGGCCATACTTTCGTAAGACCGAACCAACAATTGAAACCGCGCCCCATCATGACTGAACTGTCTGAGTCTTGGCTCAATATGCTTTACTTGTCTCTGATGCTTCCTCGCCCTTGTCTGACGCATGCGAAGAACTTTCATCAGCCCCCTCCTGAGTTGGGGGCGCATGCCGGTCGATAGTCTTAGCAGCCATATCTTCATTAGCCTCAAGGCTTTTGTCTGTTATCGGAGAATCGGCGTCCAACTCACCTTTATTGTCATTAGAGCTGGGAGGATTCCAAAAACGCCAGCTATGCCAGCTATCATCCTCACTCTTATCATCTGTTTGCTGGCTGGGATGCCTCCGCAACAACCGATCGACACGGAGCATAAACCAGATGAGCACCAGAATCGTCCCAAGATTGGTTACGATGGCTACTATCACGGTTTTCTCCATGGTTTAAGAATAGCCTGCCTCTGCCAGAACTGAGCTGACTGTGAGATAAGAAGCTCCCTTTTCGCCCAACGCGTGCGATCCGGTCATCCTGAATAGATACAGTAGCGTTATGAAGCAAACTGTTCATGATGCCGTTGTTATAGGGTCCGGACCCGCAGGTTACACCGCCGCCATTTATCTTGGCAGAGCTGGATACGCTCCACTCGTTATTGCAGGAGCCCTGACGCCCGGCGGTCAGCTTATGAACACGACGGAAGTAGAGAACTTCCCAGGATTCCCTAAAGCAGTACTCGGTCCCGATCTTATGGATCAGATGCGCGATCAGGCCGACCATTTCGGTGCTCAGATCGAATACGATGATGTCGTCTCAGTTGACTTGAACGGAGACGTCAAGCGAATCACCACCGATAGCGGCCAGGAATACCAAGCTCGAGCCGTCGTCATCACTACTGGTTCGCAATATCGTAAATTGGATGTTCCTGGAGAGCGCGAGTTCTCAGGACGAGGGGTATCCTACTGCGCCACATGCGACGGGTTCTTCTTCAAAGTCAAGCCGATTGTAGTCGTTGGAGGAGGCGACTCCGCCATGGGCGACGCGGACTTCCTGACCCGTTTCGGCTCTTCTGTCACACTGATCCATCGCCGCCAAGGCTTCCGCGCTTCAAAAATCATGGTGGACCGTGCCAAGGCCAATGACAAAATCAGCTTCCTTCTCGATTCGGTCGTCACGCGGATCAACGGCAACGATAGCGGCGTAACCTCTTTGGACGTCCGCAATACAGCCACAGGCAGGCAGTCCACTATTCCGGCTAATGGAGTCTTCGTCGCCATAGGATTCACCCCTCAGACCGCTTTTCTTAATGGCCAAGTTGACCTGGATCAGGACGGCTATATCCTGGTCGAGGGTGGATCAACGAAGACTTCTGTACCTGGAGTCTTTGCCGCTGGTGATGTCACCGACAAGATTTATCGTCAGGCCATCTCCGCTGCTGGCATGGGCTGCCGTGCTGCTTTAGATGCTCAGGAGTATCTTACGAGTTTGGATAACCAATAAGGCTTGATGCCCCCCCCCCGCAAACAAGAATTTACGTGCCTGGCAGTTTACGATTGCTAGGCACTTCGTTTATCGATTATGCGCAGCTGTTCACTTAGTCTCCTTTAGCTCTCCATCGACCGCGACCGGACACTATTTTCAACAGGAAAACGACAAATTCTAATGCTGCTCTAATCGGTCCTCGCCAACATAAAAGACGCTCTCCGTTGAGGCGATATCCCACAACCGCCCCCCCCCCCTCCTCATTGCCACATTGGGAACCCTACAAACCTCGCCTGCTGAGGGTTGTCCGCTCCTTGTTGGACAAGAACCATCCTCCCTCACAAGCCGCATATAAGCTAGAAGGACTCAACTAACCAACTAACACATACCCAAGCAACGATCCGATAATGCCCAACAGCTAACCAGTCAACGATTCACTGCATATCTCACCATTGAACATATTCATCCGTTTATTGACAGCTAGGCATTTGAGATACCAAGCATTTGAGATACCGATCCACCCAGAAGTAGTTACCTGGCACAATAATCAGGCCAATCCTTCAGCAGGTTGTCGCACTCCATAGCCTGCCAGCAATATGTAGATTTCATACAATCTTTCAGCACAGGCATCTGAGTTCTTTGGACGGTAAGTGCTCATAACTGCCGAATCGTTCCAAGACCAAGGCAAAAACAGCGATTGCTTATCAGCCCAGACAAAACAAGACTGAGCTTGAAGCAATCGCTTACTTTTACGAAGGTGTTTAGTTGAGCAACGCTTACAATCGCATTTTCAAGAATGGGGTCCAATGTATGGGATCAAACCCAGCCTTCGTCGCCCGAATGACTGTCATTACTTGCGGATTGATTCTTCTCCAAGAGAATAGCCACGATGCGGTCCATGTCTTCAGGCGAAGAAAATACGATTTCTATTTTTCCATGCTTTTTAGTGCCCTTAATAGCCACCTTGGTGTCAAAGTGACTTTCCAGATCCTGGCGTACAGGACTATCCGCCCAAGCATTTACCCTAGGCCTTTTTGCTTTCTTCTTCCCTTGCCCAGTTTGCAACGCGACGAGTTCCTCGGTAGATCTTACCGACAAACCTTCAGCAATAATCTTGTCTGCCAAGGCAGCCATGGACTTTTCATCCGGCAAAGTGAGCAAGGCGCGGGCATGCCCAGCTGACAATACACCTGAGCTAACCTTTTTCTGTACACTTGGGGGCAACTTCAACAATCGAAGCGTGTTGGTTATTTGAGGTCTCGACTTAGAGATTGACTTAGACAAACCATCCTGAGTCAAACCAAACTCATCTATCATTTGCTGGTAAGCGGCTGCTTCCTCCAAAGGATTAAGAGCCACTCTATGCAGATTCTCGAGCAAGGCATCTCGCAACATAGTGTCATCGCTCGTTGTCTTCACAATCGCTGGTATGGTGTCAAGACCAGCCAACCGAGAAGCTCGCCAACGGCGCTCACCCATTATGATTTCATAATGGGTTGTTTGCCTCAGGTTAGCCACTCTCTGGTTTAAAAGCTGGCTCGATTGTTCTTCACCGGTCCCAGCGCCAAATACCGTGAATTTGTTTTCCGCGCTGTCGACTGAGGATGTTTTATCCTCGATTGTTCTTGGACTGTCTGCAAGTGTTGATCTTCGCACCACTATGGGCTGCAATACACCAACTTCCTTGATGGAACGGGACAGTTCCAACAATTCGTCTTCATCGAAGATTTGCCTTGGTTGCTGAGCGTTGGGCCTAATATCGTCCACACGCACCTCGGCCAAGTACCCACCTTGGACGGGTTTTAACTGCTCTTGGCTATTGCTCTCCGCCTTACTGAGCCCGCTACCACTGCGAACAGCACCTGCGCGGCTAGTGCTTTGCCGAGTCTTATTTGTCCGATTGTCGACAGCCTCACTCGATTTTGTTATGGGCGATGTTTCACGTGAAACATTTGTCGTCGTAGATCCAAAGAATAGATCACTTGGGTGTTCCAGGCTGCTGATGGGCGGAACAGAACGACGCTTAGCAGTCCTCTTCGAAGTGAATGTTTCACGTGAAACATTCTCGTTGGGAGATTCAGAAATGCTGACACGCTTTTGTCCCGCCTTGGAGCGTTTACGACCGCTCTTATAAGAATTTGTCGAAGCCGCTAGTTGAGAACTCACACGACCCGAATCCGTAGTATTGCGTTCTTTCTTGGCTCTGTCTTTTTCCGAGGCGTTGGTCTCTGGGTGTTGTTGTTCGTCCGATCCAGTAAGCGAGCCTTGAAGAGTAGCCTGCTTGTTGCCTGAATCCAGTACTCTGTTATCTTGTTGCCCATTTTTGTCAACGCTGGTTTCGTCATCTTCGCCTGGCAGGGCGGGGAATAGAGCCCCCAAGCCCTTGCCCAACCGTGAATGGCTTGTCATGTCCTCACTCCCCCTGTCTTCTATTGGCAATATGTCCCAGAACCTGCTCGGACCTCTGGGCGATTTCTAACGCTGCCTCTTCATAAGCGATAGCGCCTGCTCCTTTAGGGTCGTAGGTGACAACGCTTTGCCGGAAGCTGGGGGCTTCAGAGATTTTGACTGAACGCGGGATAGTCGTATTTAACACTATTTCTGGATAGTGCTCCTTGACCTGATCGAATACTTCTTTGCTGAGAAGTGTCCGCCTGTCGTACATAGTCAACAACATGGTCGAGATTACGAGATAAGGATTATAGCTTTGCTGAACGAGTCCTATGGTATGCAGCAATTGTTGCAGTCCTTCAAGAGCATAGTATTCAGCTTGCACTGGAATCAATACCTCATTGACAGAACACATGGCATTCAGGACCAGCAGCCCCAGACTAGGTGGGCAATCAACGAGAACATAGTCATAATGCTGACGGCAGACTTTAAGATAGTCGGCAACTGCCTTTTTCATTAGCTGATTGCGGTTGGGCATATCCGCGACTTCCAGCTCAGCGCCGCTTAGATCAATAGAAGAAGGCACAACCTCTAAATTGGGGAATTCCGGGGAAACCACCTTAACGTCATCGATTCCAAGACGCCCCTCAAGCACATCATATGTTGACGGCGTCCCTGACTCATGGGTCACACCCAAGGCAGTAGATGCGTTGCCTTGTGGATCCATATCGATAACCAACACACGTTGGTCAAATTCAGCAAATGCACATGACAAATTGACAGTGGTAGTGGTTTTCCCTACCCCGCCTTTTTGATTCGCTACGGCAATGAAGCGAGTTTTTGACGGGTGAGGGAATTGAGCCTGGCGTAAGGCCTGATAGCGTGCGGATAGATCTGCCATCTCCGCTCCGGACACCGAACCGGTCCCGTCGGCGAATATTCGATTCAGAATATCCGTCGCCGTCTCCATACCTGAAGTGTTCGGTGTGGGTTGCCCACCGACTTCCAGGGTATTTCTCGAAACGGGTTTCACCTTCTTCGATGTGGTCACGAACCTTCCTCCTTTTGATAACCATTCAATTTTCCCGTCCTCGTTGGACATGTCAGAACGGCCGCCAGTTGTACACAGCCACTGTTCATAACTGTGGATAAGTGTGGATAGCTTTATCTCCATTTATGTGTTCGACTACCGCCTTATTTTATTAGTTTGGCCTTGTAATTATTGACAATTCTGACGCTTTTCATTTCATGCCATCGTCTACAAACGATAATGTGGATAAGTCAATCATCAGACTCCAATTGTGCATAACCCACAAGGAGCAAATCCATAAATCAACTACGCAACTCAATTAAGCGGTACTATTCATGGTTATAATCAATGATCTCTCACTTATTGGATGGCTATCATAAATACCCCTGAAGCCCTTAAATTAAGCCTACGAATGACAAGCCTTATACAACAAACAGCAGAAGAATGTTTCACGTGAAACATCTATATTGCCAGGAAACAATGGAAGCCCTGCCGAATGCGGCTTACACAGTAAAGTAACATAGCTTTCCTGTTATTTTTTTTCAAAGCCACACCTGCGAGCATTAACCACTGCCGGATCCAGCAGTAAGTAGCAAATGTGTAATTTTATGTATACTTTTTTGTTTTCGTCAGGCAATATGTACCTGCTTATCGATCAAAATTATATTGTGCTTCGGATAATTATGTTTGAAGGATCTATATTTAATAAAGAGGGCATGTTTTTTATAAAGATATAGAATGTATTGCGATACTCTTTCACTATATTCTAAACTCTAATAACCTAGATCTATATTGTCGCAATTTGAGTTGATTGTTTCACGTGAAACATCACAACAAATCTCCCCCTAACAATCACCAATTAGCAGTGGCACCACCGTATACATTGATGCGCTGAGACGCTACGAAGTCTAGTAGATGCGAAATGAGCATTCTCGGAAAACACAATCACACTCGTATAGTTACCTTCAATTGTCCTCCAAGTCATTTTGATCAACCTCGCCAGTAATTGATGGAGCATTGTTTATCGGAAACATTGCAGAGCAGACGTTAATTGTATATTGTTTCACGTGAAACATACCTTAGAGGGCACATCTGTCACCGGTGATAGGTCTCGTGTTGCTCAATTTGATCGTCCTCAAACCATGACATCATAGGAATATTCGACGTCGATGACCAATTCGGAGACTTCATCTGAACCGACGAATCGAGGGCCTTGCAATCCTCGTACGTATGCATGTGCAGACATAACACTCTACGAAGATTAGGGAGGGACCGCAAAGATCACCACAGGTATGAAGACACAATAGACTCCCCTGATGTAAAGGAAATAGGGATATGGGTTGGTTACAAAAAGATGAGCATGACCACATCTGTTTAGTACATTGAACAGGTAAATTAATAAAATCACTGAACAATGAAAGAATGATATTCCGAGAAAGTCTTGATAAGACTTCAAAAAGACAACGGTATGTCGATTTCCGGGATTGACCTTCATACAATCTGATCAACAATGATTAGAGTATAAGACCAGGATGGAATAATACCTGCTGCCGAACTAAAAGGGACACTATGATATGCAGGATATCCAAGAAATAGAACATCTATATTTCAAATATATATATATATGACTAAATAGGTGTTGAACTATCTATTGTGCGTAACATCGTTTCAAACCAGGAGGTCAAAACTTCGAATAATTCGGTCTGAAAACACATTCAAAGCAGGCAATATATTTCCACCAGCGTGCCGACTTCCCTCTTAAACAAGCTCTCTCGTTCATTGTGATTAAGCATCAGCCAAGCTGCTGTCTGGAGACCAGACTAAATCTACTATGACTATGACATAGTCGGTCAATTTCCAATCCGTCATTCCACAAGGCTCTATGTTAGAGAAGAGTAATCTATTATTCGATCGAGTTCATTCTTACCTCACTTCTAAACCAGTCCTCGGACACAAAAATCATTCATAAATTTCATTCTGGTATCGTACTTCAGTGTTTGTCCACGAGAATCACGTGGGTATCTTCAAGGCCGGGCGCAACCAAAGCTTGACAAACCCGTGGATTCTGTCCATGATATTGTTTTATCGCTTTAGCAGCCTTATCAAGCTCGCCCTGTGCCGATCGACCCTTAAGCGCAATAAGCTGACCTCCCAATTTCAAAAGAGGCAGGGTCCACCCAGCGAGCTTAGTCATGGGGGCTACAGCTCGGCATGTCACAACATCGAAGGCCTGTGGAACTGAAGGATTAGAGTCGATGTATGCTAGACCTGCTCCACCTGTCACAAGCGGGGAGTCATGGCTATTTACATCTAGATCTTGTTGATTGTCATCATTTCTGGCTGCAGCAAAAGTTGAAGAACCGTGGCCGGAAGCAGAAACAGACTGTTCTGCATTTCGGCGACCATCGTGACGCCGGCCCTGTGAACTTTTTTTGTTATGCCGCGTTGACGCATGGGGTGATTTCGGGACCAGGTTCTCTGCACGCTTGCGAAGCACAACCGCATTAGCCAGGTGCAGCTCATCAACAACCTCCTGCAGCCAGATTACACGCCGCTCCATTGGCTCGACTAGAACAACCTTACACTGCGGAAGGCAAGCTGCCAATACAATACCAGGAAAGCCTCCGCCGGAGCCTATATCCGCCACCGTTGCCGTGGGACTGTCAGTGGTCAATCGGTCTCGAACAAAAGGCACAATAGCAGCTGAATTGAGAATGTGCCGCTCCCAAATAATGTCTTCATCGCGAGGGCCAATGATCCCCCTCTCCACGCCCTCGCGTAAGAGCTTGTCATGAAAACGCTGCATGGGTACCAGAGCATCACCGAGCACCTGGCTCAATATGGGACTATCGTTCAGCTCATCATCCACAACAGCCATTTCGACTCCTCACATTCATATTCGATGCCCAGTCAATTACAGTCACAGACCGCGACAGTGTCATACTGTCTCGTACAGCGAGATTTCACTCTGCCAGAACCGAAAAACCATTAGATTCCTAGGACTGCTATCAAAGTATTGTTCTCAACCGCAAAAGGACATCGAGAGTCATATATATCAGTATCCTATCGAAACAGCATAGGTGCAGTCTCTAATAGAGGGTCACCAACAAGGGCATTCCGATTAAGCATTGAGACAGACTAGCCGCCATCATGAGCCAGACAGCACTACACACCTGCCAAATAGCACAACCCTGGCAGATAGCGCACAACAGACTTAGGCAGTACGACCGCGCCAAGCAGTGAACCAATCTAAAAGGACGACGTCATACAATGCTTCATTGGCCCATGGTCCCAAATGGCTCTGCGATCACTCCCTGTGGGCACCATCAGGATCGTCATCAGCCGCGTAGTCAGCCGAATCAACGACCTGATCAGTTTCATCTGTGTCCAGCGGGGCATCATACCCGACTGGCTTACCCTCAATATCGTCAGACAGGTCCTCGTCTTCGCTCTTGGCCCTCAGGTAGACGGTGACATAACGATGGGGTTCCTCGCCGTGGGAACGTGACTTCAGCCCCTCCTCACGAACCATGTCATGGACGATCTTGCGCTCGAAAGAGTTCATAGGCTTCATATTCACGGGATCGCCAGTCTCACGGACCTCGTCAATCACATCCAGAGCCTGCTCGCGAAGATGTTCGCGCTTGCGCCTTAGGAAGCCGTCCACATCCACAATCAGATGGGAGCGCTCCCCTATCTTCTGCTGCACGGCCAGCCGTGTCAGCTGTTGAAGAGCATCAACCACCTCGCCATCCTTGCCGATCAGATGTTTGATGTCCGTATCGTCGTCAGCCACAATCTGCACGGTCGGACGGTGGTTGCGCACCCCCATCTCAATATCGCCCTCATAATCGACGATGTCCAGCAACCCCTCCAGATAGTCGGCGGCGACATCCGCTTCCTCATTGAGTTGCTCAATGGTCTTTCCCTGGTCCAGAGACTGAGACATCTATGCTCTCCTTACACGCGTTTACATCCGATTCATAACCTCAGACCCACTGGATTCCTGGTCACCAATCGAGTGTCCAGTATTGAGGATACACGGACGTGATGATTGCAGACTACTCCAGTATCCGCCCGACCGAAAGCTGGGTCACCGCGCCGGCCATTACTGCCAATAGCCGGATCAACGACCGCGACGCTTGCGGTGGGGCTGAGAACGCTGGTGGGAGACGTTCTTGTTGTTGCGGGCTTCCTCCTCCAGCCGCTTGGCCTCCATCAGTTGCTCCTCCTCCAAAGAGGGCAGCCCCTGGCGCTTGCGACGAGCGTTCTCATGGCGGTGATCCCGCTCCTCCTTGCTCTCTGCAGCCGGCGAGCCGGGAGTGGGCATATGGTGGACCTGGAAGAGGGTTCGGCCCAGATTCCAAAGGTTGTTGGTCAACCAGTAAATCAGCACGGCGAAGGGGAAGTAAATACCCGAGAAAATATACATGACCGGGAAAATGAAGGCCATCATCTGCTGCATCTTGTACTGCTGTCCCTGCATGGCCGACCTGGGCATGTTCCGTCGGACGTTGTGGAACTGCGAGTAGAACATGGCCAGGCACATAAGCACGATGAAGACCACAATGACTATGCGGCCCGCACCATGGGCGGACATGAAGTTGTCCGAAATCCGCAGCCCGAAGAAGGTGGTCTCCTCGAATTCTCGCGCCACCTGTCGATTGAAGGCCCCCAGGGGTGCCCGCTTGCCCCGGGCGATGAAGGGCACAGCCGAAAGCACATAGAACATTGTCATGAAGACCGGGCCTTGGACCAGTGCGGGCAGACAGGACCCCATGGGATTAGCATGGTTATCCTGATAGACCTTCATGGTCTCCCGGCTCATGGCCTCTCGGCTCGCCGGATCCTTCTTGTTGCGGTACTTGTTCTGGATCTTCATCAGCTTGGGCTGCAGGGCCTGCATCTTTTGCATGGATCGCAACTGCTTGATGAAGAGCGGCAGCACGCACAGGTTGACGACCAGCACCAGCATCACTACCGAAAGCGCCCAAGCCACGCCGGGACCCTTGTGGAACCCGATCAGGGTCAGGAACTTGTGACAGTAGGTCATGATGTAGGTCATGAGCCACTCGATGGGATACAGAATCTTGTAGAAGAAGCCGTATATGCCCGTATCGAAAGTGAAAGTGTCGTTGTTCTGGAACATTATCAGGCCGTCTCCTTGTCTGGGGCCATGGGGGTCAGCCGGGCCTCCTCATGGGCCGTGGACCACGAGAACCGATAGAAGATGGAAAATCTTTGGGGCACGTCATCGATTCCGCCGTTGTTGAATGGCGTGCAACGCAATAGCCGCAGAACGGCCAGGATAGTTCCACGCAAGGCCCCGAACCGCCTCAGAGCGGTCAAAGCATACTGGGAGCAGGTCGGGTAGTAACGACAGCTCGGCGGCGAAAGGGGTGAGATGTGGCACTGATACCAGCGGACTGCACCCTGCAGAGCCCGGGAGGCCAGGCCACTCATGCCCTGCACCCTTCACTGGCTTCCACATGTTGAACGGGTTGACGCTTGGACCCGGCAAGCTGCAGCTCTGACTGTCCCTGTGCATCGAGGCCGCCGGCAGTCTTCCCGGTCTTGCGCATGAGGTCACGGAAAAGCCTGTCGACTTGTTCCTCCAGCTGCTTGTATGTGGCTGTGGCAGCGCTGGGTTTGGCGCGCATGACCAGATCACAGGAGGATGGCAGCAGGTCCTCCTTAGATCCGGCAAGTTGCCTGAATCTGCGTTTGACCTTATTCCTAGTCACGGCCTTGCCCACATTTTTGGATACAGCGAGCCCCATGCGGCGTCTGCCTGCAGGCAGGATGTCATGCCGCCCTTCGCGCTCAGCCGATGTCACCGGCAGCAAGGTCGCTGTTCGGTCAGATCCAGGTATCGAATAATGTATGACCAGATCCCTGCTGCTGACCCGATGGCGTCGCCTGAGCACCGCCGTGAACTCCCGGTGGCTTCTCAGCCGTTCCACCTTCTGAAAAGGGATTGGATCCGACTCAGGCAGAGAGGGTCCGACGGCCCTTGGCCCGGCGCCGGTTGATCAGGGCACGACCGGAGCGGGTGCGCATACGAGCGCGGAATCCGTGCTTCATGTGACGACGGCGATTGTTGGGCTGGAATGTCCTCTTCATAATTCGTTGCTCCCGTGTGTAGACATACTCGAGTACGGCTCGTTATGAGTCAAGCTATATCACGGTACACATGAGCCGAGACGGAGTCAAACAGGCTTCCGCCATC